>NZ_SJUP01000013.1:0-85474 GCF_004337025.1 Exiguobacterium sp. SL-10
CGAGAGGCCACCCAGGGGCGGCCTCTCACGGCGCTCATCCGACGGCGCCGGAGACTCCTGAGGGATCAGCGAGCGGAGGGAGACCCAGCAGCGACAACGTCGCGATGCGGCTCCCTGCTCGCCCCTAGGAAAGCGGAGGCGCCAAGAGGATGAGCGAAAACATTCTGTTAGTCAACAATCTGAACCTCCATTTACTAGGAGGTTATTTTTGTGATTTGTACGGTTTGACCCATCCAATCGCCGATATCGGTCCAGACATCTTGTTGTTGTCGTTCACGTAGAATCTCATGTCTGGCGTCGTCATAGGAGAGGACGGTCAACTCGATGTCAGCAGACTGATGCTTGCGGACGATTCCCGTTAGTCCCTCACCGTCATGGACGACTGGATCGTCGGCCCCGACAACGAACAACATCGGTAACGTTTTCGGATGTTCGTGGATTCGAGCGGTAGACGTCACATCGAGCGATGCGCGTGCTACTTCGTGCAAGTAACCGAGCGTCGGAATTCCGCCGCAATTCGGGTCATTTAAATAGGCGGATACTTCTTCAGGAACACTTGAAATCCAATCGCTCTCGGTCGTGGCCGGTAAGAATTTCAAGTTATACCGTCCAAATAGTAAGCGTTCGAAAAAGCGAGAGTTATAGTTGCTCCCTTTGAACCGGATGGCCAGTTCAATCGCATAGAGTCCGACGCGTCCAATCCATCCCGAGTGGGGAGGTGGAGAGACGGCGATCACGCCAGCTAGGCGATGACCTAACTGTTGACCGAGGCGACGGGCAAGGAGTGAGCCGAAACTATGCCCGAGAATGACGGTCGGCAAATCGTCTTGATAATGGTCGAGGAGCGAGATGGCGTCGTCGACCATTTGATCGAAGCCTGCATGTGGAGACAAGTGAGCGTAAGTGGATTGATCCCGTGCTGAAGAACCTGCGCCTCGGAGGTCACATAAGAATACGTTAAAACCAATTTTTGACAAATAATCAGCGAATTCGACATATCGACCATGATGCTCTAGCATGCCGTGAAAGATGAAACAATTTCCAATTGGCTGTCTCGCCTTGACGTGCAGGAGTTGTGTCCTGTATCCGTCCGCATACGTATGTTCTGTGACGTCCATCCCTATCCCTCCATCGCTTTTTTAAAATAAACCGATCGCTTTGCCGGTGTCGTCGATTCCCATATTCAAGGCGGCCGGTTGTTTCGGCAACCCTGGCATCGTCAAGACGTTTCCTGTCAAGGCGACGAGGAAACCGGCGCCGACCGACGGTTTCAACTCTCTTACAGTCACAGTGAATCCATGCTGATATCCGAGTTTCGTCGGGTCATCCGACAGCGAGAACGGCGTCTTCGCCATACAGATTGGCAAGTGCTGCCAGCCGTTTGCTTCGATTTGTGCCATCTGCTTTTTCGCGGTCGCGGTGAACATGACGTCGGCCGCCCCATACACTTCGCGGGCAATCGTCAAGATTTTTTGTTCGATCGAATCGGTCAACGCATAGAGGGGAGTAAACGCACTCTCGTTCGACTCAATCGTTTCGATGACGGCCTCGGCGAGGGCGAGTCCGCCTTGTCCGCCATTTGACCAAACCTCACTTAACGCGACACGAATGTGGTTCGCTTCACACCACTCGATGACGGCCGACAATTCTTCTGGCGTATCCGAATTGAATCGGTTGAGTGCGACGACAGTCGGCAATCCGAGTTTCCCCATCGTCTCAACGTGTTTGGCGAGAAGTTTCAATCCGTTCCCGACGGCTCCGACGTTCTCGACGTGGAGTTGATCTTTGGCGATACCGCCATGCATTTTCAAGGCACGAACCGTTGCCACGAGGACGACGGCGTCTGGATTCAGTTTTCCGATACGCGACTTGATATGACAGAACTTCTCGGCCCCGAGGTCGGCTCCGAATCCGGCTTCAGTGACGACGTATTCGCCGAGTTTGAGCGCGGTTTTCGTCGCGATCAACGAGTTGCAGCCGTGGGCGATGTTGGCGAACGGTCCGCCGTGGACGAGGGCAGGCGTCTGTTCGAGCGTCTGCACCAAGTTCGGCTTGAACGCTTCTTTCAACAGTAGTGTCGCGGCTCCGGCCGCACCGATTTGTTCGGCTGTGATCGGCTCATTGTCCTGATCGTACGCGACGACGATTCGTTTGATGCGCGCCTCAAGATCGGTCAACGAATCGGCGAGGCAGAGGATGGCCATGATTTCAGAAGCGACCGTGATATCGAACCCGTCTTCACGAGGCACTCCGTGGGCACTGCCGCCAAGGCCGATCGTCACGTGACGAAGCGCGCGGTCATTCAAGTCGAGGACACGTTTCCAAACGACTTTACGGACGTCGATCCCGAGATCGTTTCCTTGGTGGAGATGATTATCGAGCATGGCGCTAATTGTGTTATGTGCGGAAGTGATTGCGTGCATGTCACCTGTGAAGTGAAGATTGATGTCTTCCATCGGCAACACTTGGCTGAACCCGCCGCCGGCCGCACCGCCTTTTAAGCCCATCGTCGGGCCGAGCGACGGTTCACGAAGACAAACGATCGCTTGTTTGTCGAGTTGGTTGAGTGCTTGGCCGAGGCCAACGGTGACGGTCGACTTTCCTTCACCGGCTGGGGTCGGATTGATTGCCGTGACAAGGATGAGTTTCCCGTCTTCGCGAGTCGACATCCGATCAAGTACATCGAAGGATAACTTGGCTTTATATTTCCCGTATAGATCGATGTCATCTTCTTGTAAACCGAGTTTTTCCGCAATCTCTTTGACGGGTAACATCTCGGCTTGTTGGGCAATTGTTAGGTCGGATAACGGTTTAATCGTCGTCATGTATAAAATCCCTCCACTTTCGAACATTGTATTATTTTTAAGTGTTTTCATTCGTGAATCGACTTGGAATCAAGGTTTAAATCTCCATTAGGGAAGACTCGTTCGTGTTGTCATTGAGTTTATCATAACTCATCGTCTCGTAGAATTCACCCATTGAGTGCAATATATTCCACCCTTTCTGTCAAATGTATCCGTTTTCATTCTTGGCTGTAGACGGTAAGTTGATAGTGGAGGCGATGAACATGACAGAAACATCGAAACGAATCAAGCAGAAACGGAACTGGAAAAAGCCGGCGAGTTTTATCGCATTCGTCGGTCCGGCGTTTTTAGCGTTTGTGGCGATTGTGCTTATTCCATTCTTCAACGGGATTTACTACAGTTTCACGGATTGGAACGGCGTGACAGGACAATTGAATATGGTTGGACTCGACAACTATCATCGGATTTTATTTGAGGATGAGCAGTTCCGTGCCTCGTTCTGGATCACGACGAAATATACGCTCGTGGCCGTGGTGCTGACGAATATTGTCGGCTTCCTGTTGGCTTTGCTATTGACGATGAACATCAAGACACGCAACCTGTTGCGAACGATCTTTTTCATGCCGAACTTGATCGGAGGACTCATCCTCGGATTCATTTGGCAGTTCATCTATGTGAAAGGTTTCGAGTCAATCGGGGCGCTGACAGGATGGAGTCTGTTCGAACTACCGTGGCTTGGTGATGCCCAAACAGCGTTTTGGGGCATCGTCATTGTCGCCATCTGGCAAGGTGGGGGCTATGTGATGGTCATTTACATCGCAGCGCTTCAAAATGTGCCGACAGATTTACTCGAAGCGGCTAAAATCGACGGGGCGAACAAGTTGAAAATGTTGCGTCACATCACGTTACCGATGATTATGCCGTCAATCACCATCTGTCTGTTTTTGACGATTTCCTGGTCGTTCAAAGTGTTCGACACGAACTTGTCGCTCACGAACGGAGGCCCGTTCAAATCGACCGAGATGCTCGCCTTGAACATCTATACGGAATCGTTCGTGAATAACAATTACGGTCTCGGGTCGGCGAAAGCGGTCATCTTCTTCCTTGTCGTCGCGGCGATTACCGTCACTCAAGTCTACTTGACGAAAAAGCGGGAGGTGGAGGCATGACGACAGAAAAAATTGAACGCATCGAAGCGAAGGTCGACTCATCCCCGCAGCGATTGCTACCGCAAAAACCGCTACGGGCGGGTGGATATACGGCCGGTCTCGGTCTCGTCGAACTGGTAGCGATTTTGCTCGGGCTGTTATATCTCGTCCCGTTCTATTACGTCATCGTCAACTCGTTCAAATCGATTGCTGAGATTTACACGAACACGTCCGCCTTGCCGAGCGTTTGGCTCGGCTCGAATTATTCAGAGGCGTGGGAGGCGATGAACTACGGACGCGTCTTCTTGAACTCGCTTCTCATCACGGCAGGGGCAAACCTTCTCATCGTGCTGTTCACGTCGATGGCGGCATGGAAGCTCGTCCGGACAAAACATTGGATTTCGACCGTCATCTTCTTCTTGTTCGTTGCGGCAATGGTCATCCCGTTCCAATCGATTATGATTCCACTCGTAAAAGTGTCGAGCGTACTCGGTCTGTTGAACAGCCATTGGGGACTGATGGTCATGTATCTTGGCTTCGGCTCTGGAATCTCCGTCTTTCTATACCACGGTTTTATGAAGTCGATTCCGGAAGAGATTGAAGAAGCGGCCATTATTGACGGTTGCTCGACGTGGGGCGTCTTTTGGCGGATCGTGTTCCCGCTCCTGAAACCGATCACGGTGACGATCGTCATTTTGAACAGCCTTTGGATTTGGAACGATTTTCTCTTACCTTCACTTGTCCTCCGAGACATCGAGCTGCGGACGATTCCGCTCGCGACGTTCTATTTCTTCGGACAATATACAAAACAATGGGATTTGGCACTCGCTGGTTTAGTTCTTGGGATCGTTCCGCTCCTCGTCTTTTTCTTCGGTATGCAAAAGCATATCATCAAAGGGATCACGAGCGGCTCGATCAAATAACCCTTCCCAAGGGATCTCCCTCGTCCGCTACACGGGGGAGAATTTTTTTTTGAAAAATCTGTTGACATTCGTCTGAATATTTATAATAATTGGGTCAATTCAATTGTGAACGACATTGAAAGGACGAGTACACAGAAGACGTAAGCAAAGCGAGCCGGGGAAGGTGAGAGCCCGGACTGAAATCTCTGTCGAAGAACCTCCTGGAGTCGCTACCCGAACGCTTTGCAAGTAGACGTAGCCGGACTGTTCCCCGTTATCGGAACTACGAGATGTTCGTCTCGAAAAAGTGAGTAGATTCGTCTACTAATTTGGGTGGCACCGCGGAGCTTGAAGCCTTCCGTCCCATAGTCCATGGGATTGGAGGGCTTTTTTCTATTGCTCCATCCCGAAATCCCACAATTGGAGGAAGAAAAAATGACAACAACAGCAACAAGCAAGATGAAAGCAAAACAACAGGCGATTACAGTAGTGAAGGCGACATTCGAAGACAAGTTCAGCACGGCACTCGGACTCACACAAGTTCAAGCACCTCTGTTCGTCACATCGGCGAGCGGTGTCAACGACCATTTGAACGGCGTCGAACGCATCATCCAATTCGACACACAGTATCCAGGACACGAACTCGAAATCGTTCAATCGCTCGCAAAATGGAAACGCGAAGCGCTCGGCCGCTACGGATTCGAAGTCGGTGAAGGGTTGTACACACAGATGCGCGCCATCCGTCGTGATGAAGAGCTCGATGCCACACACTCGCTCTACGTCGATCAGTGGGATTGGGAACGTGTCATCGCTCGGGAACACCGGACGATCGAATATTTGAAGGCGACGGTCGAATCAATCTACGCGGCACTGCGCGAAACGGAACAGACGGTCGAATCGATGTACGGGATTGAGGCGATCTTGCCAGAGTCGATTCATTTCTTGACGAGCCAAGAGCTTGAAGACCTTTACCCGGCGCTCACGCCGAAAGAACGTGAGCACGCGATTTGTAAAGAATATGGCGCGGTCTTCCTCTCGCAAATCGGCGGCGCACTCGCTTCGGGCGATAAGCATGACGGACGTGCGGCGGATTATGACGACTGGTCACTCAACGGCGATATTCTCGTCTGGCACCCGGAACTCGAATCGGCGTTCGAATTGTCGTCGATGGGAATCCGTGTCGATGAAAAGGCGCTTGAAGAGCAGTTGGTGACAGCCGGTGCTGAAGAAAAACGGAAATATCCGTTCCATCAAGCAGTACTTGAAGGACGCCTCCCGCTCACGATTGGCGGCGGCATCGGACAATCACGTATCGCGATGTACTTGCTTCGCGCTCGCCATATCGGCGAAGTTCAATCTTCGGTTTGGCCGAGTGAGATGATCGCAGCATGTGAAGAAGCTGGAATCAGCCTGTTGTAATTATATAGAAGAAACTAGAACCAGGACTTTCTTTCCAACAAGAAAGTCCTGGTTTTCTGTGCAACATTTTCCACCCTACACGTCAATTTTGACACCTACATAATGGAAGCGTTTTCATCTAAAGTTAGGGTGTACCGAGTGTTGAAGAATTGTCGACTCTATACTTAGGAGGAAGCGAAATGAAACGTAAATGGAGATTATCAACCGCCGTCATGACGGCGGGGATGGTATTGACGCTTGCGGCCTGTGGCGGCGGGTCGCTAACGGAAGAGGAAGGGTCGAACGATGCGAACGCGGATAACGGCGACAAACAAGATGTCACATTGAATGTCTTCCAGTTCAAAGCGGAAATCGCGAAAGACCTCGAAGCAATGGCGAAAGAATACGAGGAAGAGACGGGCGTCAAAGTGACCGTTCAAACGGTCGGAGGTGGAGCCGATTATGGGGCTGCGCTCAAATCTCAGTTCGCGTCAGGCAATGAACCGGACATCTTCAATAACGGTGGCTTCACCGAAGCGCAGACGTGGAAGGACAAGTTAGAAGACTTGTCGGACGAGAAATGGGTCGGTGATTTGACCGAAGTGGCCAAAGAACCGATGACGATGGACGACAAACTTTACGGAATGCCGATGAACTTGGAAGGGTATGGTTTCATCTATAATAAAGAGCTGTTCGAAAAGGCCGGCATCAGCGAACTGCCGAAGACGTTGTCAGAGTTGACGGATGCGGCTGAGAAATTGGACAAAGCGGGCATCACGCCGTTCTCAGTCGGTTACGCCGAGTTCTGGATCCTCGGAATCCACTTGCTCAACATTCCAATGGCGCAACAAGACGATCCGGATGCGTTCATCCAGGCATTGAACGAGAATAAAGGGAAATTTGAGGACAACGAGCAGTTCCAACAGTTCTTGAAACTGTTCGACCTCACCATCAAATACGGCAATAAGAATCCACTCACGACGGACTATAATACGCAAGTCACACAGTTCGCGCAAGGTGAGACAGCGATGCTTCAACAAGGGAACTGGGCCCAACAGATGATTCTCGACGTAAACCCGGACATCGAGATGGGCTTCGTGCCAATCCCAATCAACGATGACAAAGAGAAGATGGACCGCTTGCCGGTCGGTGTCCCGAACAACTGGGTCGTCAACAAAAACTCGGAGTATAAGGAAGAAGCGAAAGACTTCCTCGAGTGGATGGCGACGTCAGATACGGGTAAAGACTACATGGTCAACAAGTTCAAATTCATCCCGGCGTTCAAATCGATTGAAGCGAACGACCTTGGACCACTGGCTGATGATATCTTGGCCTATTCGAACGAAGGCAAGACGATCTCATGGAACTGGTTCAAGTACCCGGATGGTGCGGTCAACGAATATGGTGCGTTGATGCAAGCGTACGTTGGCGGTCAAAAGACCGGCGACGAGATGCTCCAAGACTTCACGAAAGTATGGGCCGACAAGGCGAAATAACAGCAACACAAGCGGCGAAATGACCCCTTCGCCGCTTGTGTTTTTTTTATGAAGAAACTGTCACACGAATCCCATAAAAACGACACACATACCCCCCTAGGTTTTCGTACAATATGGTTTGTAAGCGATTCATCAAGAGGAGGGGTTATGAGACAACTAGGCTGGTTACTCGCGTTATGGTTTTTCGCGCCCGCAGCAGTACACGCGGATACAGGGGCGGTGTCGCTCGAAGCACCAATCGTGATTCAATCGAACGAAACGTTTAACGGCGAAGGAAAGCGATTCAGCAGTTGCGAACGCCCTGCATTTCAACTTGAAGGGACCGGGGCCGTGCTCGAGAACGTCGAGATCGAGCAGTGCAATCAGGCCAGGGGACCCGCGGTATTTATCGTAGGACTCGGCCATCAAGTCATCGATGTCACAATCGAGGCGGCCGGGACCGGGATTGCTGTCGAGGATAGTTACGGGGTCCGATTGATTCGCCCGAACGTGACGGGCAAGGGCCGTGAAGACGGCATCTCCATCCACGATAGCGAAGCGACTGTGATCAAAGGAGCCATCATCGACCATGTCCGTGACGGGATTTATATCGAAAATGGGACCGGACACGAATTGGTCCGACCGCTCGTCACGAACTCAAGGTACGGCATTCATCTCATGTTCCCGACGGACGTCTCGATTCTATCACCGAACCTGCACCACAATGAAACGGGCGCGATGGTGATGGGGACCGAGCGCGTCCGCATCGAAAATGGACAAATCTATGACCAAGTCGGTGCGAGCGGGATGGGACT
Source organism: Exiguobacterium sp. SL-10 (assembly GCF_004337025.1). NCBI lineage: Bacteria > Bacillati > Bacillota > Bacilli > Caryophanales > Exiguobacterium > Exiguobacterium sp. SL-10. Next base: position 8,543 of record NZ_SJUP01000013.1, read on the forward strand.
CATGTTGTTCGAAGCGGTTGAAACGAGCATCCGCGCCAATGCGATCTATGGGAACCGTGTCGGCATCTATGCCGAGAAGTCGGAATGGACAGCGATTCACGACAATGGAGTGAACGGAAATGATATTGGCCTGCGTTTAAAACGGGCTAACGGGATGACGCTGACCGGGAACGATGTGACGAATAATCGCTATCCCGTCGTATCATTCGAAGCGGCCGATAACGTGGTCGTCGGGAACGATTGGGGTGGACAGACACTTGATTTGACACGGGATGGACAGAGTGAGATCCCGTATCGTGCCGATCCGTATTTGTTTTTACTCGCTGATTCATATGAAGCGTTTGAATTATTGTACGGGGCCCCAGGATTGACCGTACTCGAGCGTGTCCTCAGGAGCCCCGACGAGGTCACGCTCACCGACGTTTCGCCCCGGGCGACGTCGTTCGAGTTGGAATGGCAAGGAACAGTTGGGGCAACCGTGTTGAGTGGATTATTGATTTTATTATGGCGATTTGGGAGGAAACAAGATGATTACTTATAAGAAGATGGCAGGATTACTTACCGCGTCAGGATTGACGCTAGCCTTAGGGGCATGTTCGAGTGCGGCGGCGGAACCGTTCGACATCAAATGGGGCGAGACCGAATGCGAGGTGTGTAACATGAAGATTATGGACGAACAGTTCGCTGCCGAGGCAATCATGGACAACGGAAAAGGCTATGCGTTTGATGACATCGGGTGTTTGATGCGGGACTGGTATCCAGAACAAACGGAGGAAGACATCGCGGCCATGTACGTCAAAGACTACAACACGAAAGAATGGGTCGACCTCGAAGAAGGGGCGTTCGTTTACGATAAGATGTCGAAGACACCGATGGCTTACAATATCGTCTCGTTCGCGAAGGCAGCGGATGCTGAGGCTTACGTGGACGAGAACGGTGGCACGGTCATGGACCTCGACGACTTGAAGAGCCATTCATGGGAACGCGGAGAAATGAAACAACATAACAAGATGCACAAAGATGACGACAACAAGATGAGTGATAGCGATTCGTCAGAAGGCCACGGACAGTAAATGATGCTGTGGCGGATCGAGTGGTCGCGCACGTTACGTCAAAAAGAGAGTTATGTCTTCCTGTTCACCTGGATGGTGACACTCGTGCTGCTCGGCGGTCTCGGACAAGCACTGCCGGTGGCGACCGCCTACACGAACATCAACGCGACATTGCTCACCATCATCGGCCTCGTCTTGCCCCTGTTCGTCATGTTGACGACGGCGCTCCAGTGGGGGGGAGAACGGGAGTCGAAACGGTTGCGACTATTGACGACGTACCCGCTATCGATGTTTCGACTCGTCTGGATGCGTTACAGCGCCTTTCTCGCGACGCAGGCTTTGATTGTCACGCTCGCCTATGCGCTCTCGTCATTCTTCGTATCGATGCCTCTCAAGACGTGGGTCGTCCTATGGGCATATTCGTTTGGCCTCATCGCGTATGGTACGGCGCTCGGGACATTCGTTGGCGTCATCGGCCGAAATCGGCTTCAAGCCGTCCTCATGTCTTTCCTCGTCTGGATTGTCATGATTTTATTATGGCCGACGGTGCTCGTGAGTGTCATCGCGTGGATGCCGTACGGGGTTCAGGCGGAAGCGATGGTCGGTGCCCTTTTCTTGAACGGATTCGAGCTGTTGCGAGTCTGGGTGAGTGCAGTATTGGCGGCCCCCGATTTGTTCGGGGCCATCTATGAGACGTTTATTGGTTGGCTCGACGGCCCGGTCGGTACGGCCGTCGTCGGTGCGACGATCGTCGGGGTCATTCTCAGTCTATTGGGCGCGGCGGCTTGGTGGTTAAGACGGGAGGGACGACATGATTCAGCTTAATCAAGTAGGGAAACGCTACGGCGAGTCATGGGCGCTCCATCCGCTTGATGGAATGATTGCTTCAGGTCAGATCGTCGCTTTATGTGGCAGCAACGGTGCTGGGAAGTCGACGCTGTTGAATCTCATGAACGGCACGATTTCCCCAAGCGTCGGGAGCGTGTCCTTGAACGGTCTGACAATCGATGACGGCAAGGCGTACCATCAGACGTTTGGATACATGCCAGACGACTTTGCGTTCGACCCGTCTTGGACCGTCGGTGAAACCTACGCCTACTACGCATTATGGCAAGGTGTGAAGCCGGATTTGGCACTATTGAAGCGCGTCGGTCTCGACGGATTGAGAAGTCAGGACGTCGGGAAGTTGTCAAAAGGGATGCGTCAACGTCTCTTGCTGGCGCAGGCGCTCGTGACGAAACCAGACATCCTACTCCTCGATGAACCGACGAACGGACTCGATCCGACTTGGATGCGTCTGCTCGGTGGCCTGTTGCGGGAAGAAGCTGAGCGCGGGGCGACGATTGTCTGCTCGACGCACCAGCTCGACGTTGCGGCGATGCTCGCTGACGAGGTATGGATGCTCAAGGGTGGTCAGCTCGCGGGTCGTGTCGTCGTAACAGACGAAGCGTTGGCCTACGCTGAAATCAAACGTTTCTTTTTTGAATCGGAAGTTGAGGCTTGTCAAACGGTCGTCGCTCGCACAAAATAATAGATAGTTGAAGTGGTGCTCGGAACCTTCCGGCACCACTATTTTATCAAAATTAGGCGAGAATACGCTCACTTCTGAACGTCGCGGGCGAAGCTCTAGTGAAAGTGGGAGATGAATCGCGAAAACCTTTTTTTGGTATAAATACCTAGAGGAGGTGAGTAGCGTGTTGACACATAAAGGATACAAGTTTCGAATCTACCCGACCCTAGAACAAGAAACCCAAATTATCAAGACGCTCGGCTGCGCCCGCTTCGTCTTCAACCACTTCCTCGCGAAGTGGGAGGAGGCGTATCAGGCGAGCGGTGCGGGGCTGTCCTATGACTTGTGCTCCAAGGGGTTGCCGGCGATGAAGGCCGAGCTTGCGTGGCTGAAAGAGGTCGACAGCACGGCCCTGCAGTGGTCGTTGAAGCACTTAGCCGACGGCTATGACCGCCTCTTCATGGAACAGAACGGGCACCCGCGCTTCAAGTCGAAACGGAACCCGACCCAGTCGTACACGACGAACATCCAGGGCAGGTCGCAGGACCCCGGGGTGTCGATCGTCGGGAACCGGCTCAAGCTCCCGAAGTTGAATTGGGTCCGGTTCGCCAACTCGAGACGGGTCGAGGGCCGCATCCTCAGCGCCACGATCCGCCGGAACGCGACGGGCAAGTACTTTCGCTGTGCGTCGAGCAGGAAATCGACGAACTGCCGAAGACCGGCTCCACGATCGGCGTCGACGTCGGGCTGAGACGTTTCGCCGTCCTGTCCGACGGCACGGTGTACCAAAACGACCGGTACTTCCGTTCGCTCGAGGAGAAGCTCGCCCGCGAGCAGCGCAAGCTGTCGCGGCGTCGAATCATCGCTATGAACCGGAACGTCAAGCTGTCCGAGGCGAGGAACTACCAGAAGCAGAAGCGCAAGGTCGCCCGCATCCACGAGAAGATCGCCAACAGACGCACGGACCTCCTGCAGAAGGTGTCGACCGAGATCGTCAAAAACCACGACGTCATCGGCATCGAGACCTTGCAGGTGAAAGACATGCAGAAAGACCGGAAGTTGAGCAAGTCCATCTCCGATGTCAGTTGGTCGGAGTTCTTTCGCATGCTCGAGTACAAGGCGGACTGGTACGGCAAGACCGTCGTGAAGGTCGGGAAGACCTTCGCCTCGAGCCAGCTCTGTTCGAGTTGCGGCTATCAACACAAAGACGTGAAGCATCTCGGTCTGCGCGAGTGGACATGCCCGGGTTGCGGGATTCACCACGACCGCGATGTGAACGCAGGACAGAACTTGAAACTAGAGGCTGAACGAATCTTAGCCTCTTCAACCGTCGGGCCGACGGGGCTAGCCTGATCAGGTTCCGGTCATTAGACCGGATGACTCAGGAATCCTCCACCTCTAAGCGAAGCGTAGGTGGGGGGAGTTCAATGGGGAGATGAAACAAATGAGAAAGAATGTTACGGTCGCGCTGTTGTTGGCGACTTTTTTAGCGGCGATTGAAGGGACGGTCGTCTCCGTCGCGACGCCGGTCATCGCGAGTGAATTGAACGGGGCCGCCCTCGTGAGCTGGGTGTTTGCCGCCTTCTTGCTGTTCACGGCGGTATCGACACCAATCTATGGGAAGGTGGCCGATTTGTTCGGCCGCAAGCGTGTCCTGTTATTCGGGATCGGGCTGTTCACAATCGCCTCACTTCTTTGCGGACTTGCCACATCGATGGAACAACTGATTGTCTTCCGGGCGCTTCAAGGGCTCGGCGCCGGTGCGGTCTTACCGATTTCGATGACGGTTATCGGTGATTTATATAAATATGAAGAGCGCGGCAAGATTCAAGGGATTTTGAGCGCGGTGTGGGGCGTATCGGGCGTGCTCGGTCCGGTCATCGGCGGTTTCTTGGTCGAGACGTTGTCTTGGCGCTACGTCTTCTTATTGAACGTACCGTTCGCGCTCTTATCGTTCATCATGATCATTGTCTTCTATAAAGAGACGGTGACGGAGACGACGGAGCGGATTGACGTCAAAGGAGCGCTGTTGTTCGCGTTTGGGACGACGGCATTCTTATATGGATTGATCACGTTCAGCGAGACGAACGTCTGGACGCCGTCGATTATCGTCAGTGCCGTTTTCAGCGTCATCTTGCTCACCAGTTTCTTCTTATCGGAACGACGGGCGAAGACACCGTTGTTGCCACTCGAATTATTGAAACAACCAATCATCGCGTCCATCAACGGGGCCGTCTTCTTCGCGGCGTGGGTCCTCGTTTCGATGTCGGCCTATATCCCAATCTGGGCACAGGCCGTCCTTGGGAAATCAGCGACGGAAGCCGGATTCATGCTCATGCCACTCTCGGTCGCTTGGACATTCACGTCCATCATTGGCGGTCGGACGCTTGGGGCGGCGTCACCACGCCGCCGAGCCGTCACGGGAATGAGCCTGCTCTTGATTGGGACGATTATTTTAACGCTCATGAACCCGGCGAGCGCGGACGCGTGGGTCTATCTCGCTGTCGCCATCATCGGAGTCGGGTTCGGATTGTCGCAACCGATGTTCATTGTCGTCTTGCAGACCGTCGTGTCTTACCGACAACGCGGGACCGCAACGGCGGCGAACTCATTTTTGAGTACCGTCGGTCAGACGCTCGGTGTTGCCGTGTTCGGTGCCGTGTTCAACTTTATCGTGCTCAGTGGCTTCCGTGACGAGGCGGGCTTGAGCGGCGTATCACTTGAATCGTTCTTTAATCGAAGTGTCATCGAGACGTTAGATGCCACGGTCCGGCTCCAAGGCGAACAACTCATCGCCACGGGCTTGAACACCGTCTTCATCGGGGCGGCACTCGCGGCGTTCATCGCACTGTTGATCGCGCTTCGCTTACCGGCTAGCCCACCCGAACCTTCACGCGACAACTAAAGACACGGTATGATGGTGAAAAGGAGGCGATCATGTTGAAGCGATGGATCCTCATATTGTCACTTGCTGTATTGGCAGGTTGTGCATCGGAACCTGCTGACGCACCAGAACCAGAAGAGGCACCGGTCGAAGAGTCGACCGAAGAAACGCCTGCGGGCGACACTCCTGTCGAAGAGGAAGCGCCGGAAACAGACGGTTCGTTGACAGTCGGTTCGAGCGAATCTGTCGTCGAGCAATTGGACGTACCGTGGTCGATGATCAGGACCGATGAAGGATGGCTCATCTCGGAACGGGGTGGCACGATCGCTGTCATTGATGCGGAAGGGAACCTTGACCGACAATCGGTCGTCCTCGAAGAAGATGTGCTCGAAATCGGGGAGGGTGGTCTACTCGGCCTGGCCTTGGCGGAAGACTTCGCGACATCTCGACAAGTGTACGCCTATCACACGTACGGGACACCCGGGGACGTACGTAACCGGGTCGTCGAATTGACGTGGGACGGGGAACAGTTTCAAGAGACGGCAGTCGTACTAGATGACATCCCAGGCGCCCAGTTCCATAACGGAGGCCGGTTGTTGCTCGATGGCGATATGCTTTGGGTCACGACGGGAGACGCCCTCGTTCCGGATCTCGCTCAGGACGAGACGTCGATTGCCGGAAAAGTGTTACGGGTGCCGTTATCAGGAGCAGGCGAGCCGACCGATTGGATTTATTCGTCGGGTCACCGTAATCCTCAAGGGTTGACGCAAGTCGAGGACACGCTCTATGCGAGTGAACATGGAGCGTCCGGCCATGACGAAGTGAACATCCTTGAAGAGGGCAATAACTATGGCTGGCCGCTCATCGAGGCAGATCAAGAACGAGACGGGCTCGAGACACCGTGGTTCGAGGTCGGCGAGACGTCGTGGGCCCCGTCGGGAATCGCGGCGGATGATCGTTACGTGTACATGGCGACGCTTCGTGGGAATCGCCTTGTTGCCATCGACCGAGAGACGAAAGAGGTCACTCCGCTCGTCGAGGATAGAGGGCGCATCCGTGACGTCTGGTTAGGCGACGGAGAACTCTACTTCATCACGAACAACACAGACGGACGCGGGAATCCGAGCAATGAGGACGATCAACTGTATCGCTTGACCATCGAATAGAAACTGACGTACATGTCGGTTTCTATTTTTTTTATTGTCCTCTTCCAATTATCCGGTATAATGGAATGCATATGGAAAATGAAGGGGATTTTTACATGAAACAATCGCAATTGGTACATAAGAACGAAAAGCTGTATTTTGGACTACTCGTCGCAGCCAGCGTGTTGACGGTGATTTTAGGAATTGTCTTCACGATTGCCTCGCTCGGCATCTTTTTATGGGTGATCGTCTCGATTTTGGCGTTGTCGCTGTTCACGCACTGGCTTCAAATCGGATATATTCGTACGAACGGCGTCAAAGTGACGGAGCGTCAATTCGCCGACCTATATCAGACCTATCAACGTATCGGACAGGAAATGGGAATTCGCCTACTCCCGGACGTGTATATTCTTCAAGCCGGAGGCGTCTTGAACGCTTTCGCGACCCGTTTCTTCCAAAAAAACATGGTTATCTTGTATTCGGATATCGTCGAGTTGTCACGTGATGGGTACACAAAAGAAGTTGAGTTTGTCATCGCACATGAGTTGGCACACATTCGCCGTAATCACGTCCAAAAACAGTGGGCCATGATGCTCGGCGGCTGGATCCCGTTTTTAGGGTCAGCCTATTCACGTGCCTGTGAGTTTACGTGTGACCGTATGGCAGCTCATCATATTCAAGACCAAACGGCATCGAAACGTGCCCTCACGATTCTTGCCATCGGTGGGAAGTTAGCAAAAGAAGTGAGCGAGTTTGACTACTTATATGAAGCGAGCCGTGAGAACGGATTTATCGCCAAGCTGAGTGAGCTGTTATCGACGCATCCGCCGCTCCCGAAACGGATCGCGGCCATCGCGACGAACGCGGGGGAAACGAACGTCCCGGTCTTCAAGACGGCCGGATATGTCAAAGGATCAATCATCAGCACAATCGTGTTGAGCGTGATTGTGAACGTGGCGATTGTCGCTTGGTTGTTCACGAGCGACGGATTGACGGGCTTCTCAGAAGGTTTTGGCTCGCTTGATACAATGACGGAAGAACCAATTCAAGAACTTGCCTATAACGATGCATCGTACGAAGAGTTCGCGGCATTGCTGGCAGACGGGGCCGATGTCAACACGCAAGATCTGTATGGGGATACGCCGCTCCATAACTTGCTATACAGGGAAGGCGCGGATATCGATACGATTGAGCTGTTGCTCGATAGCGGGGCTGACGTGTCCCTCGAGAATGAGGACGGGATGACACCGGCTGAACTCGCTGCCGATTCGGGTCAACCAGCAGGGATTATCGAATTGATTCAATCGTATGAATGAACAGAGAGGTTTATGGCCATGTATGTGGTCATAAACCTTTTTAACAACTGCTATTGCAAACGCTTGCATAGACCGTGATATAATGACAACGAGGAGGCGATGTGTGGATGAGCATTCGGACGAAATTGACGGGGATGATCGCCTTGACGATTATCATCCCCGTCATTTTGGCGACGGTCATTTCTTTTTGGTACGTCAAAGACCGAGAGCGAGAGCGGGGGCTCCAACTTACCGAATGGTCGCTTGAACGTGGGACGCTGCAGATGGAGCGGTATGTCTCGGACTTGAGCCGCCTGCCGACGAGTCTGTATGCGAACCGAGATGTGCTCGATATTCTCGAATACGGACCGGGGCTGTCCCTGCAACAGACCGAGCTTGAAGTACGGCGTGCCCTCCTCGGGATGTACTTGTCACGTGAGGATGTGGCTCAGATTCAACTGCTCATGCTCGAGGACATGGACTCGTTCGCCGCCTATAAAATGAAAGTGTCGCCGCGATCGAAAAAACAACCGAGCGCGATTCAGCAGCAGCTGTTGAAGGATGAAGAGAGTCGCGTTCTGCTCGAGGCATCGCATCCGCTCGTGCCGTATCATGATTTTGGGCCGCTCGTCTCGGAAGAAGAGGTCGTCACGCTCCATTTTCGGCTCGATAAAATCGAGACGGACCAGCCGCTCGCGATTCTTTCCATTGATATCCCGGAAGACGTCTTCACCGGACAGCTCGCCTCGCTACAGAATAACCCGAGCGAGAGCCTCTGGTTCGTCGGAGGCGGCAATCAAGTCTTCGCTCAACTCGGGGATGGTGAGATTCCACGGAACGAATCGACGAGCTCGTTGTCGAGCGATGGGAAGTACCACCGCATCGTCAAGTCGTTCGAGTTTGAGAATCAAACGTTCTACGTCGGGAAATCGATTCCGGATCGTCTGTTGACCGAGCCGGCTTCACGTACGTCGTTCATCGTTTTCGTCGTCGGGATGGTGTCGCTCGTGTTGGCGTTGATTGGTGCGACGTACGCATCGATGCGTTTGACGACGCCAATCAAGACACTCACCTCAAACATTTGGCGCATCGAACAAGGGGATATGACGGTTTCATTCGATTCCCTCGGAAATGATGAGTTCGGTGTGCTCGGTCGACAGTTTAAGCGGATGATTGAACGAATCGATGATTTGATTCAACGAGAATATCGCCTGGCGCTTGAGAATCGAACGAACGAGCTGAGGGCGCTCCAAGCCCAGACGAACCCACACTTCCTGTTCAACGCCCTACAGTCGATTGGGACGCTCGCCCTGAAAGGAGACGGCAAGACGGTGTATCGGTTGATCACCCAGCTCTCCTCGATGATGCGTTACACGATGCATCCGGACGAATCGATGGTGACGCTCAAACGTGAAGTCGACCATCTGAAGTCTTATGTTCGGTTGCAACAAGTCCGTTTTCCCGATCAATTTGAGATTGAGGTCGACGTGCCTGATTCGCTTCTCGACTTGACCGTCCCGAAGATGATTTTACAGCCGCTTGCTGAGAACTTCTTTAAGCACGGGTTCGAACGGGATGGCGCGACAGCATCGAACCGCTTCTCGGTCCGGATTCACCAAGTGGGACCTGACCTCGTGATTCGATGTGAGAATAGCGGACGAGACATAGCGGACGAAGAGTTGGCGCTGTTAAAAGAACGGATTGAGGTGTCGACCCAGCCTTTGAATGGGACAGAAGGTACCGGTTTAAAGAACATTCGGGATCGACTCATGTTAAACTATAATCGGGAGGCTCAGTTTATGTTGGCTACACCAGAGACAGGCGGATTTCGTATTGTCATGCGTTTCCCGGCCGTGAAGGAGGCGGATGCGTCATGACGAAAGTATTGATCGTCGACGATGAGTCGCCGGTACGGGAAGCGGTGAAACTGCTCGGGGAGTGGGAGCGACTCGGTGTCACGAAATTGATTGAGGCGCAGGACGGGGAAGAAGCGAAACGAATCATCGCCAAGGAACGGCCGGCTTTGGTTTTATCGGACCTGCAGATGCCTCGATGTAACGGCATCGAGTTGATGGAATGGGTTCATCAGGAAGCTGAGGCGACTAAGCTGATCGTATTGACGGGATATGACGAATATTCGTACATGCGTCGTGCGATTCAGCTCGGTAGTTTTGATTACTTGCTGAAGCCGATTGACCCAGACGTCTTGAACGAGACGCTCGCACGCGCCCTCGCGGACGTCACTCCTGACGAAGACGATCCGATTCTACAGATTGGCGCGTTCATCGAACGCCATTATGCGGAAGAACTCAGCTTACAAGGGATGAGCGAGCGCTTTTACTTGAGCCGCGAATACATATCGCGTCGCTTCAAACAGCAGTACGGCGTCAACTTATCCGAATACTTGCTGTCGATCCGAATGCTCGAGGCGAAACGTCTCCTTGAGACGAGTAGACAACGTATTTATGAAGTCGCCCAAGCGGTCGGCTTTTCGGATGATAAATATTTCCGGAAAGTCTTTAAAAAACAAGTTGGCATCACTCCCAATGAATATCGGGAACAGTGCCAACGACTATCTTGAAGGAGGAATTTAATCATGAGTGTACACATTGGGGCAGAACCAGGACAAATCGCAGAAACGGTATTATTACCAGGAGACCCGCTTCGCGCGAAATATATCGCGGAAACGTTCCTCGAGGACGTCGAGCTTTACAACGAGGTCCGTGGGATGTATGGTTTCACAGGGACATATAAAGGAAAACGCATTTCGGTCCAAGGGACAGGGATGGGCGTTCCATCGATGTCGATTTACGTGAACGAATTGATTATGTCATACGGCGCGAAAAACTTGATCCGTGTCGGTACGGCTGGCGGGATTCAAGAAGACGTCAAAGTACGTGACGTCGTCATCGCCATGAGTGCATCGAGTGAGATGGGTCAAAACCGCGTCCGTTTCAACGGGATGGATTATGCACCGACAGCGACGTTCGACCTCCTACATCGTGCGTATATGAATGCTGAAAAAGCCGGCATCCCGGTCAAAGTCGGTCAAATCTTCACGGCCGACCAGTTCTACCAAGATGATTTCCACCATTTCAAAAAGTGGGCCGACTTCGGTTGCCTCGCGATCGAGATGGAAGCCGCAGGCCTCTACACACTCGCTGCGAAACATAAAGTGAACGCGTTGACGATCCTTACGATCTCGGACCACTTGTTGACAGGTGAAGAGACGACATCGGAAGAGCGTCAATCGACGTTTGACGAAATGATCCGTGTCGCACTCGACACAGCGGTCGAAGTCACAAACTAATGAACACGCCTTACAGACCAATGGTTTGTAAGGCGTTTTTGTGTCTGCGCGCTTTCTCGTGTATACAAAGTGAAACCGGCAGGCTAGACTGAAGCTGAAACGAACAGTTCAAACATCGAGCTGTACGAAGGAGTTGTGATCATGAACAAAGCATCCGCTTTTGTCATTTATAGTATCGTCTTTTTCGCTTTCTTTGATTTATTCGCCCAACTTCCCGTCATGAGCACGTTCGCGACATCGGTCGGAGCGACACCGTTCATCGCCGGTCTCGTCATCGCCATCTATTCGTTGTCGAACACGTTCGGGAATATTTTGTCCGGCATTTGGACCGACCGGATTGGTCCAATTGTCATTTTGCTCGTCGGTCTCGGGCTATCGAGCCTCAGTCTAATCTCATATCACCTCGTCGATTCATCGACGACGCTTCTCATCGTCCGGATTGTGCACGGCTTTGTCGCCGGCTTGATCGTCCCGGCCGCGTTCACGTTGTCTGCCAACTTGACCGCCGCGAACCGTCAAGGTAAAAAAGTGGCGTTGACCGGTAGTTTTGTCGGTTTGGCAGCCATCGTTGGTCCGGCGTTCAGCGGGATCATGGCGAGCCAGACGACCGTACCCGTCGTCTTCACGTACGTCGCGCTGTACGGGGCAGCGGTCGCGTTCCTCGCATTCGTCTTTTTGCGCCCGTCGACGTTAACAGTTGAAACTTCCCATCGTACAGATGAAGAGCCGTCGCGCCTCGATCGTGACGTCGTGAAGGCGTATATCGGCGCTTTCCTGTTGATGTTCTCACAAGGGGCGCTCGCGTACTTGCTTCCCTTATACGTGCAGTCACTCGGGTATGACTCTCGTCTGAGTGGGACGTTGCTCAGCACGTTCGGCATCATGGCGGTGCTCGTGTTTGTGTTGCCGACGAACCGTTTGTTCGATCAAATCGAACCGGCGAAGCTCGGGGCACTCGGTGTCGGGATTCTCGGGGTGAGTCAACTGTTGATCGGCCGGGCTGAGACGTCGGGTCTTCTGTACGGCGTGCTCGCCTTGTATGGCGTCGGGTTCGCGATTTTATTCCCGGCAATCAATACGATGTTGATTAAAGCGACGAATCAAGCTAATCGGGGCAAGTCGTACGGCTATTTTTATGCCTTCTTCTCGCTCGGAACGGTGACGGGATCGGCTTTTTTAGGCTGGCTCTCCATCTCGGTGACGCAAAAATTTACGGTAACCGGAGGCATCTTGCTCGCCGCTGGCTTGATTCTCGTCGTCATGCAGCAAACGAAAAAACGTGACGTGCCTGTCAGATAGACTGGACGTGTTTCGAAGGTTCAAAATGGTCGATGGGCAATAGGAAATGATAAGATGAAGCTAGCGCTATCATCCAAGGGAGGCAGATTTATGCTCGCACCAATCGAACAGTTGACCATTGAAGAGCTCATTCGTAAACAACGTCGCTTCTTTCGGACGCAAGCGACCAAGCCGCTCGCATTCCGTCTCAGCATGTTGACGTTTTTAAAAGAATCAATCAAGCATCATGAAGCAGAGATTCTTCAAGCGTTGGAGCAGGATTTGAACAAATCAGAACTCGACGCGTTCACGACGGAAATCGGTTTTGTCTATGACGAGATTACACGGACGACGCGTGAGTTGAAGCGTTGGATGCGGCCGAAACGTGTCCGTGGCGCCGCGATCCATCTCGGAACGAAAAGTGAGGTCATGTATGAACCTTATGGCACGGTATTGGTGATCGCTCCGTGGAACTATCCGTTTCAGTTGGCGATCGCGCCGCTCATTGGAGCAATCGCCGCAGGGAACACGGCCGTCGTCAAACCTTCAGAATTGACACCGAACGTCGCCCAAATGATTACAAAAGTGCTCGAACGGGCGTTCACTGACCGCTACGTCGTCAGCGTCGAAGGGGACAAGGACGTTGCGTCCGAGTTGCTTGCCCAGAAGTGGGACCATATCTTTTTCACCGGGTCGACACCGGTCGGTAAAATTGTCATGGAAGCGGCGGCGAAACATTTGACGCCGGTCACGCTTGAACTCGGCGGGAAATCGCCGGCGATCGTCCATGACGATGCCAATATCGAGATTGCTGCGAAACGGATTGCCTGGGGCAAGTGGATGAACGCTGGACAGACGTGTGTCGCTCCGGACTATGTCCTCGTCCATGAATCAAAACGCGAGGCGTTCCTCGAAGCGATTAAACGCGAGGCGTTCACGATGTTCGGGAACGGTGTCGGGACAAAGCGGTTCACACGGATTGTCAATGTGACACACTTCGACCGCCTGACCGGATATTTGACTGAGGGCGACGTGTTCTTCGGAGGCCAGACCGACCGCGATCAATTAAAAATCGCCCCGACCGTTTTGACGGATATCGAAGAAGACGCGAACGTCATGAAGGATGAGATCTTTGGGCCGATTTTACCGGTGCTCACGTATCGTCAACTCGACGACGTGATCGACTTTGTCGGAGCACGTCCACACCCGCTCGCGCTCTATTTGTTCACAGAGACAAAAACGGTCGAGCAGACGGTGATGAAGCACCTCACGTTCGGCGGAGGCTGTGTCAATGATGTCCTCATGCATTTGACCAACCCGAACCTGCCGTTCGGTGGAGTCGGTGAGAGCGGTATGGGCTCGTATCACGGTCGTTACAGCTTCGAGACGTTCAGTCACGCCAAATCGATTTTGCGCAATACGACGAAATTTGATTTACCGGTTCGTTATCCAAACTTTAAAGGGGCCGAGAAATTGATTCGACTCGTCTACCGATGATTGGATTGGACTGCAGGCTTCCTGCAGTCTTTTTTTTGTGAACGAAAACATGAGAAGATTGTTTGAAATGTCACATACTTTTATGAAAATGTCCATTTTCCTCCTGTATAATAAAGCCATAGATCACGCACGAGGCCTGATTAGGCATGAGACCAGTGGAGGGAGCAGACAACATGACTATGAAATGTGGGACGACCCAACCGAACAGCTTCGTTTTTTCAGAAGAGACGAAACAGCTATTATTCGAGATGATGACGTTTCAAGAATATTCGAAAGCAAGTATCGTTTGTTGGGAAGGCGAAAAATGCAGTAAATTCTTTTACTTGAAGAGCGGTACCGTCAAATTCACGAAGCTGACGAAAAAAGGAAGCTCGCTCATCATGTTCATATACGGAGTTGACGATTTCTTTGGAGAGTTCGATATCGATGAGGTGTTCCCAAGCTCATATAGTATCGAGACGACTGAGGACAGTGTCATCGGATGGATTTCGAAACAAGAGATGGACGAGCTCGTTCGTCAAGATGCGCAACTGGCCTCGGAGGTGTTGCGTTGGACGTCGATGATGCGTAAACAGTCCGAGATGAAACTACGTGACTTGTTGCTCTACGGGAAGCCAGGTGCGCTCGCCTCGACGTTGCTTCGCATGGCGGCGATGCACGGCGTGGAGGAGCAGGAGGGGGTCGTCGTCCCGAAACATCCATCTGACGGCGAACTCGGTCAATTGATTGGTGCGCCTCGAGAAACGGTCAATCGAATGATGAACCAGTGGCGTAAAGAAGGTGTGTTGACGACGACTCCGACGTCGATGGTGTTGCATGACATCGATTTCTTAAAAGAACTATGTTATTGCGAAGGCTGTCCCGCAGGCATTTGTCGGCTTTGATGTGCTATTTGTCTATCCGTTTTGTAGAGGATCAGACAAATCGTGTTGTCACAACATAAGAGAAGAAACGGGTGATTGGACCGACCGATATCGGAGCAATCGCCTTTTTTTATGCCTATTTTCTAAATGTGAACTTTATGTGTGAAAACTACGCGAATTTGATGTGATTGTCACTTTTGAAGTGACAAATGTCACATATTAATCCACGTCCCATTTCATACAATGAGAGTGGAAATCAAAGGGAAAGGGGTCCTTCACGTGGAGAAAAACGATGGACAAGAACCGAACTTAAAAGGCACGTTCACATCGGTCATGATTGTCGCTGGCGTCATCATTGCCATGTGGTCGTCGGTCTTTTACTTATTTGTGACACGATAACGAGCAAGGGAGAGAAGCACGATGCATATTCATAAACTTGAGAAGTATTGGTTAGTATTCGGCATTATTCTATTAGGCGTCTTTTTGACAGTGCTCGGCATCTCTGCGTTCGCGGCAGGGAATCAGCCAGCCTCGGACGCTGATTTGATCGACCCGGCAAAAGTGCATCAAACCGCACCGTTCGACAAACCAGGGCTTCATCAGATCGGCGACAACGAGTATGAACTCGTCATGGTCGCTCAAGCGTTCACGTTCACACCGGGCAATGTGGAAATTCCAAAAGGTGCGAAAGTCACGTTTCTCGTCACCTCACCGGACGTCGTCCATGGGTTCCAGTTGACGGGGACTCCGGTCAACATGATGGTCGTACCCGGCCATATCAACTCGCTCACGTATACGTTTGATGAGGCAGGCGAGTTCTTGATTTTATGTAACGAATACTGTGGAACCGGACATC
This sequence comes from Exiguobacterium sp. SL-10, assembly GCF_004337025.1. Classification (NCBI taxonomy): domain Bacteria; kingdom Bacillati; phylum Bacillota; class Bacilli; order Caryophanales; genus Exiguobacterium; species Exiguobacterium sp. SL-10. The sequence continues at coordinate 24,233 of NZ_SJUP01000013.1, forward strand.
ATATGATGTCGACAAAAATTAAGGTGGTGGACTAAATGAATGACGTAGCCTCAAAACTAAAGCAGTGGGAAATGGAGCGCGGCGTCCCGGTACCGAGTATAGGTGCCAAAGAAGCACGCCTCGCATACGCCCACGTCGTCATCTCAGTCCTCGCCGTCTTGATTGGCGGTTTGGCAGGACTCATGCAAACGCTCATCCGGACAGGTGTCATTCCGGAAGTGTTCGGCTATTATCAATTGTTGACCGCACACGGAATCATGCTCGGTCTCGTCTTCACGACGATGTTCATCATCGGTCTTCTTTACGCGCTCCTCGCCAAGTCGTTCGGACGTTTTGAGTCGTTCCCGACCCGGGTCGCCTGGCTCGGATTTTGGATGATCATCGCTGGCGCCGTGCTCGTCACAATCATGGTGCTCGCCAATAAAGCGACTGTATTGTATACGTTCTACGCACCGCTCATGGCAGACCCGATTTTCTATATTGGTCTCGTCTTGTTCGTCGTCGGTACCTGGTTGTCTGCGTTCGCCATGTTCCGGATGTATGCCGACTACAAACGAGAGAATCCGGGCGTTCATCCGCCACTACCAGCGTATATGAGTATCATGACGATGCTCCTATGGGTCATCGCCACGCTCGGTGTCGCCGGAACGATTTTGTTCCAACTGCTCCCGCTCTCGCTCGGTTGGAAAGACACGGTCGGAATCGAGTTGTCACGGACGCTCTTCTGGTACTTTGGTCACCCGCTCGTCTATTTCTGGCTCATGCCGGCTTATATCGTCTGGTATACTGTCGTACCAAAAGTCATCGGCGGGAAGATTTTCTCGGATGCACTCGCGCGGATGGCGTTTCTCTTGTTCCTCTTGTTCTCGTTCCCGGTCGGTTTCCACCACCAGTTGACAGAGCCAGGGATTGATCCGTTTTGGAAGTTCGTTCAAGTCATCTTGACGTTCCTCGTCGTCATTCCGTCGTTCATGACGGCGTTCTCGCTGTTTGCGACGTTCGAGTTGCGCGGTCGCGCACTCGGTGCCCGCGGTCTATTCGGTTGGGTCAAGAAGATGCCGTATGGGGATGTCCGCTTCCTCGCGCCGTTCGTCGGGATGTTGTTCTTCATTCCGGCAGGTGCCGGTGGGATCATCAACGCGTCACACCAATTGAACGCGATGGTCCACAATACACTATGGGTCACGGGCCACTTCCATATCACAGTCGGGACGGCCGTCGCCTTGACGTTCTTCGGTACTGCGTATTGGCTCGTTCCTGTCCTTCGAGGTCGTACACTCACGAAATCGATGAACCGACTCGGATTGATTCAAACGGGAACGTGGGCGTTCGGGATGTCAATCATGTCTTATGCGATGCACATCTCAGGTCTACAAGGTAACCCGCGTCGGACTGGTCCAGCGACATACTTCTCGGACGCACTCACGCGCGAATGGATTCCGTACCATATCGCCATGGCGATCGGTGGGACGATTCTCTTGATTTCGGTCTTCATCTTCGTCTACTCGATGTTCAACTTGTCGTTCCTCGCGCCGAAAGGAGAAGAGGAGTTCCCGCTCGCTGAGACGGAAGAGGCAGCGATGGAGACGCCTCGTTTCTTCGAGAACTGGAAACTTTGGATCACTGTCACGTTCGTCTTGATCGCCTTCGCCTACACGATCCCGATTTGGCACTTGATTGAAAGTGCACCTCCGGGAGCGAAAGGTTGGATGCTTTGGTAAACTGAAGTCAGCCCTAGCGGCTGACTTTTTTTTGTGGGAAGGGGATGAGGAGATGGACACCTTACGGGACACACTTCGCCAAGAATATGCCAAGCATCCACAAGACCGTCCGTTCATCGTGGCCATCGATGGCTTGAGCGGAGCCGGGAAGACGACGCTCGTCGAAAAGTTGCGCGGGACCTCATCGAATGAAGTGGTGCTACATATCGATGACTTCATCGTCGAACGACACCGGCGTTACGAGACGGGACAACCGGAAGCGATGGAATATTATGCGCTCCAATGGGACGTCGATTTGCTCGTGGAGACGCTATTCAAACCGCTTCACGAAGGGCAGACGACGCTGACGTTGCCATATTATGAACGAGACCGGGATGAGGTCATCATGCGAACGGTTGAGATTGCTCCGAACGCGCTCATCCTGATTGAAGGCATCTTTTTACTCCGTGACGAATGGCACACTTATTTCGATTACGTCGTCTATCTCGACTGTCCGCAAGAGGTCCGGTATGAACGTGTCCTGCATCGTGATACGTATATCGGCGACTTGTCGGAGCGTATTTACAAGTATGAGCGCCGATATTGGCCGGGAGAAGCGCATTATCTCAAGACGGTCAATCCGAAAGCCAAAGCCGATCACATCATTCGATCTAGTTGACGCATCCGCATGAGCAGCGGATGCGTTTTTGTTTTGGAAAAAAACGGTTGACTCTGTTAGTGTACTATGGTGATAATACAGTTAGGTAGTGTATTAGTCGCATCATACACTTAGAGAGGTGACCATATGATTATACAATTCAACACGAGAGCTCCCGTCTACATCCAAGTCGTCGACCACTTCAAAAAGAAGATGGTGCTTGGTGAACTGCAGGCGGGCGAAGAGATGCCGTCGCGGCGAGAACTCGCGACCGAACTGAAAATTAACCCGAACACCGTCCAAAAGGCGTTCAAAGAGATGGAGGAACAACAATTGATTACGACCGAACGGAACCGTCCGAGCCGAGTGACGACGGATGAACATGTATTGAAACGCATCCGCACCGAGCTCGTCGATGAGGCGATCGCCGTCTTCGTCGAATCGATTCAAGAACTCGACGTCACGATGGATGAACTCGTCGATAAAATCAAACAGCAATACGGAGAGGGGAATCTCGATGATCGAAGTACTGGGAGTTAAAAAACGTTACCGCAAAAAACAAGTCATCGAAGATGTGTCGTTCACGGCTCAAAAAGGGGAAATCACCTGCCTGATCGGCTTGAATGGGACCGGGAAGTCAACCATTCTCAAAGGCATCATGGGACTGACACCGTTCGATCAGGGGACGGTGCTCGTCGACGGAAAACCGATCGATTTGAATCGCGTCGCGTTCGTACCGGACCACTCGACGTTCCCGATCCATTTCACAATCGAGCAGTGCGAGGCGTTCATGCGCGACTTTTATCCAACGTTCGACCCGAAATTGTTCGCGCGTCTCGTCGACGAGTTCAAGCTGTTCCCGGAAGACAAGTTGAACGAGCTGTCGAAAGGGACGCTCGCCAAAGTGAACTTGGCGCTCGGGATCGCCCAAGACCCGGATTATTTATTGCTCGATGAACCGTTCTCAGGGATTGACGTGTTCTCAAAAGAACAAATCGTCGAGTTGTTCTCGAGTGACTTGATGGAAGACCGTGGCGTCTTGATTACGACGCATGAGATTGACGATATTGAATACTTGGTCGACAAGGCTGTCATGTTGAATCGAGGACGGATCGCTCGGGAGTTCGACGTCGAGGACGTCCGCTTCATTCATGGAAAGTCGATCGTCGATGTCATGAGAGAGGAGTACGGCGCATGAACCTATTGAAATTGATTGGCTGGGAACTCGATCGCGTCAAAAAGATGTACGGGTTGTTGCTAGGGGTATTGATGACGATTCAATTCGGTTGGTTGGCCGTCTTTCTATGGCGGAATACAGTACTGAATGAAGAATACAGACGTGAAGGTCAAAGCTTGTTGGTAGTGTTTCATTCCTATCTCATGAGCACTCCTTACATTTTGTCGATTGGGAGTGGACTCATCGTGATGCTCGTCTTTAGTGGTTGGATTTGGTATCGAGAATTTTGGGGCCGTGGCACGTTCATGATGCGCTTACTGACGTTACCCACGAAACGGATTCAACTGTTCATCTCGAAATTCATCACGGTCATGATGATGATTTTAGGGCTGATTGCCGTGCAATGGTTCGCGCTCGTTATCGAATATCAGATTTTCACAACGTGGTTGGATGGACAGGGGATACGACAACAAGATACGTTCGCAGACATTCGACAACTAGATGTGTTCTCCCTTTTATATCCGACATCATTCGTCAATTTTATCATCCATGTGATGCTTATCGCTTTCGTCGTCTTAACAGTCTTCACGTTCGTATTGGTGGAACGGAGCTTATGGCAACGAACAATCTTTTCTCCGCTCGTGTCCATCGTGCTCATCGGAGGCGTCCTCGCGATTCCATCAACCATCTTTTATATCGTTGAACAATATTTGTTTATGGATGAGCTCGCACTCATCCTCGTTATAGGGTTTCTCTTCAGCGTTGCGACATTGACGATAATTGCGCGACAGTACTTACAAAAAAAAATAAGTGTGTGAGGTGAAGTGACATGAGACGTATACTGAATATCGCAGCTTTAGGCGCAATCATCGTAGCGGGAATCGGTACATATGCCGTCAATGGGGAACAAAACCAGGACGACTGGATGTTACACGTCGATTCGAACGAGGCCGTATGGAAAAATCGCGCGGTACGCCTCTCGGCTACTGATATGGATCGATCGGGTCAAGATGTAGAGGTGTCTATTGATGGGAGTCGATTTGTCAATGGAAGTTATATTGACGAAGTCATGCAATATCGAAGCGATATCGGGGGACAAGACCGCTCGTTCGCTCGTGCTTTAAAGCAACTTAATTATACGCAACAAATTAAAACGGAAGACGGCTATGTGGCTATCGGACAAAAAGACCAAGACACGCTCGTATTATTGCAATCGAAAGACGGGAATATGGTCGAACGGACAGAGTTTCCTAACGTACAGTCGATTGTCGACAGTGGATGGGGCGGAATGTTTGTTTATGACGGTACTGTTCATATCGTGTATAACGAAAACTATGAACTGACGAATCAGCATGTGGCGGTGCTCGACGTAGCGACAACAACGATTGACACGAAAAAAATCGCACGTGATGGTATGCTCATTGAATACGTGATGGGTGAAACGTGGGGATTCGCGTTAGGTGATGGTCAGCGAACGACAATCGGGAAAGACAATCGCTACATCCCGATTCAAGCGACACGCTTAGAGACGGTCGAGGCAGACGATGGTGAAGCGTATTCAGAACATATGTCTTTATCTGGCTTATACGTCTACGACGTCGAAGAAAATCGGGTCGTTTCATTAGATGTTGAGCAAGAAGCAATTGCAACTAGCGTATTCGGGGATACGTATCAGGCCCTTCTCGCCGATGGGACGGAGACGAATATCAACTTAAAAACGTTAACCGAAACGTCACGGACAATCATTCAAGACGAAGTCGGGACAGCAAGTTATTACGATGGGTTGCTTTACCATGTGAGTCCGACAGAAGATGGGGCCAAAGTCGATGTCTATGACGGAGCCGACCTCGTCTCAGAGGCGACCGTGACAGGGAAAGAGGTCAATCCCGACTCATTCCAATACTATGTCTATTAAAAAAGAGGCAGCGCGAGAGCTGCCTCTTTTTACGTGGTCGGTTTCGGGATAATGACCCCTTCTTCTAGATCAAGCAACATGTCGATCAGTTCCGCACAAAACTCGGGGAACTGGTCGAGGAACGCACCCGGACCGACCTCATCGGTGAAGTCGATATACAGGTCCGACACGTTACCGGCCATCTTCGCCGGGAGGGCGAGGAACGCCGACCCGAACCGCCAGCTGCCGCGAATATCGAGCAGCTTGCCGAGCATGATGTCACCGACTTCACGTTTTTCGGGGAGGTTGATGCGATATGTCTCTTTTGTCTCCCAGTCACGTAAACCGTCCTCGGTCACTTCGAAGACCGAACAGCGCGGGACCGCCAAGCCCCGGAGCGCGTGATAGAGGGCGGGAGACATGTCAGCCTTATGGTCCGCCAAGTAGCGTCCGTGCGGCGTCATCCCGTCCTCGTCTGTCTCGAAGAAGACGGCCCAATCGATGAACAAGTCGCGGAACAGCTCCGCGTCTTTCAAATGCCATGTGCCTTCCGAGGCGATTTCTTGTATATAGTTCGTCCATTGCGTGCTGCGCGCGAGCGCGGCTTGCTCGTATAACTTTTTCAGCTCGGCCAGCAATTCGGACTCTTCTACGAGCAAAGGGAATGGAATTACTTTCCGGTCTTTTTTCATCGACGCGGTCCTCGCTTGTTCGCAGGGCGTTTGACGACCGGCGGTTTATCCTCGATGCGCTTCTCGATGACGTCGCCACGATAAATCTCGAGCTCTTTCAATTCGACGCCGAGTTGACGGGCGAACGACTTTAAATGCGTCAAATCTTCATCCGTTACGAGCGAGAGAACAGTCCCTGCCGCGTTCCCGCGCGCCGTCCGGCCCGAGCGGTGAATGAAGTCATCAATCGATTCTGGCAAGTCGAAATGGACGACGTGTGTCACTTCTTCGATATCGAGCCCACGGGCTGCGAGACCTGTCGTGATGAGGAGCGGATAGTCGCCTTTCCGGAACTCACGAAGCGTTTCAACACGTTCGCGCTTCCCTTTCAAGCTGTCGAGCATGCGATAGTTCACTTTCATCTTGTCGAGCTCACCTTTCAACGGTGGCAAGAACGAGCGGTTATTGATGAAGGCGAGCGCTTTGACGTTGTCGACATGCGACAGACGGCGGAGCAACTCGGGTTTGTAGCGGCGTGTCGTCAACATGTAGCCGTACGTGACTTGACTGCTCACGGCCCGCTCGATTTTCACGTGTGCCGGCTCTTTTAAGAACGGGGCAGCCCACGCTTGAAGCGTGTCCGTGAGCGTCGCCGAGACGAGGGCGATTTGATGTTCATGCGCTGTGTGCTTGATGATCCGCTCAGCCGATTCTGTCAAACCGCTATCGATGATTTGGTCGGCTTCGTCGAGGACGATCGTGTGCGTCTCGTGAAGTTTCAACTTCTTCTTCTCAATGAGTTCGACGAGTCGACCTGGTGTCCCGACGATCAAATGTGGTTTTTTCTTCAACCGGTCGATTTGACGTTTCAACTCGACGCCGCCGATGAACGAGGCGATGCGGACGTCACCTTTCTCGGTGAAGCGTTGCGCGACCGTTTGAATCTGCATGACGAGTTCACGCGTCGGTGCGACGATGACGACTTGAATGCGGTCGTTCGACGCGTCGATTTTTTCAATGGCGGGTAACAAATAAGCAAGCGTCTTCCCGGTTCCTGTCGGCGCTTCGATCGTGACATCTTTTCCGTCCAACAGAAGCGGGAACGCTTCGGCTTGGACTGGCATCGGTTCAGTAAAGCCAAGGCGATCCCAGGCTTCGTTAATAAATGGTTTTGTAAAGTTCATATCATTTCTCCTTATCGTTGGGCAAAAACAAAGGAAGCATAAGTGCTCCCTGTCTTAGATATACCGAACATGTTCTGTGTCTTGGTCGAATGAAGAGCGGAGTGTCTGTGTGAACGTCTGTCCGTCCTCGATGAGTTTGATGTGTACATCGATCTGGTCAGTCGACGCTTCGACGCCTTCGACGGTGAAGCCTTGATAGACACGATACTGCAATTCTTTCGTCAACCGTTCGTATGAAGCGAGCTCCGGATACGTCGCTGCCACGTCAATCGGGCGCGAGATAAGCGCCGCGAGCAAGTGATCGCGGTAATCGATGAAATCCTCGTTTTCGATGTCGTCGTCAAAGCGAATCCAAAAACCTGCTTCTTCAAACTCAGTGATAAATCCGTCACGCTGTTCCCCGTTCTCTTCTACTTTAAGAGAGATCCGGTCACCTGTCTTCAAGTCGTGAGCGGGTGTCAATAATTCGTACGTCATGGGAAGAACCCCTTCCTCTTCTACAATGTTCTGCCTTCATTGTGTCCGATATAAGGCAAAAATTCAAGTTCTATCCCCGAGGTGTGAGGTACATCACTCTAAAAACTGTATAAATCGACACATCCTATTTGAAATGGTACAGAAACGAGTAGAATCCTATTCCAACAAGACTTATCTGTTTCAGAAGTGATTGAGTTTGCAATATAACAGTATTTGAAGCGCTTACAAAAACGGCTTTATGCCAACGTTCATGAGATTGTTACAACTTTCACAAGAATGTAAAACATAATGTTCACGTTTTCACGTACACTCAACTTATAGAAAGCACGCAGTTATCTCAACTATGAGGAGTGACCCACAATGGCAACCGAAATTAAATCAGCCTGGTCAGGATTTGTACCTGGGCAGTGGACGAACGAAGTGAACGTTGGTGAGTTTATCCGTTTGAACCGACACGAGTACACATCGGACGATTCGTTCTTAGCAGGACCGACCGAAGCGACGAACCGTCTTTGGGCACAAGTGATGGAATTGACGAAAGAAGAGCGGGAGCGCGGTGGTGTTTGGGCGGTCGATCAAAACAACCCATCAACAATCGTCTCGCACGGACCGGGATACTTAAACAAAGAACTCGAGAAAGTGGTCGGCGTTCAAACGGACGAGCCGTTCAAACGCTCGATTCATCCAAACGGTGGAATCCGGATGGTCGATGCTGCCCTTGAGTCATATGGTTTCGAGCCAAACCCTGAAATCACAAAGATTTATTCGGAAATCCGCAAAACGCACAACCAAGGTGTATTCGATGCGTACACACCAGAGATGCGGGCGGCGCGTAAGTCGGGCATCATCACAGGCCTTCCTGACGCTTACGGCCGCGGACGGATCATCGGCGACTATCGTCGTGTTGCCTTGTACGGGTTAGACTTCTTGATTGCAGAACGTAAAAAAGATTTGGCCAACCGTGGCGGTTTCTTGTCAGAGTCAGATATTCGGACACGTGAAGAAATGTCTGAGCAGCTCCGGGCCCTTCAAGAATTGAAACAGCTCGGTGCGGCGTACGGGTTTGATCTCGGCCGTCCAGCTGAAAATACACAAGAGGCGTACCAATGGGTGTATCTTGCTTATCTCGCGGCTGTCAAAGAACAGAACGGTGCCGCGATGTCGCTCGGACGCGTCTCGACGTTCCTCGACGTTTATGCAGAGCGTGATATCGAAGCAGGTCGTTTGACCGAGTCGGACGTTCAAGAAATCGTCGACCACTTCATCATGAAGCTCCGGATCGTCAAATTCTTGCGCACACCTGACTATAACGAATTGTTCTCAGGTGACCCAACGTGGGTGACCGAGTCAATCGGTGGGATGAGTGAGGATGGTCGCTCGAACGTGACGAAGAGCTCGTTCCGCTTCTTGCACTCGCTTACGAACCTCGGCCCTGCACCAGAACCGAACTTGACGGTGCTTTGGTCAACGAAATTGCCTGAAGGATTCAAACAATATTGCGCGAAGATGTCGATTGAGACGTCTGCGATCCAATATGAGAACGACGACCTCATGCTTCCAGAGTTTGGCGACGATTACGGCATCGCCTGCTGTGTGTCACCGATGAAGATCGGGAAACAGATGCAGTTCTTCGGAGCCCGTGCCAACATGGCGAAAGCACTCCTTTACAGCATGAACGGAGGACGTGACGAGAAGAGTGGCGACCAAATCGCGCCGGTTTGGGAGATGAACACCGAAGACGTGCTCACGTACGACAAAGTGTATGCCGACTTCGACCGGACACTCGATTGGCTCGCCGAACTTTACGTCAACACGCTCAACGTCATCCACTTCATGCATGATAAATATGCGTACGAACGGATTGAGATGGCGCTCCACGACCCTGAGATTTTACGGACAATGGCATGCGGAATCGCCGGCCTCTCGGTCACGGCAGATAGTCTATCGGCCATCAAATATGCGACCGTGAAACCGGTCCGCAACGAACAAGGCATTGCCGTCGATTTCGAGACGGAAGGCGACTTCCCTAAATTCGGAAACAACGACGACCGCGTCGATGCAATCGCCGTCGAACTCGTTGAGTCGTTCATGGAAAAAGTGCGTAAACATAAAACGTACCGTGACGCGCTCCATACCCAATCGGTCTTGACGATCACGTCAAACGTCGTCTACGGCAAGAAGACAGGGAACACACCGGACGGACGCCGTGCCGGCGAACCATTCGCGCCAGGTGCGAACCCGATGCATGGCCGTGATACGAAAGGCGCTGCCGCTTCGCTCTCTTCAGTCGCCAAACTTCCGTTCGAGCATGCGCAAGACGGGATCTCATACACATTCTCGATCGTACCGAAAGCACTTGGTAAAGAAGAAGTAGCTCGTGAACTCAACTTGGCGGCACTCCTTGACGGTTATATGGGCGGCGAACATAAAGGACATCACTTGAACGTCAACGTCTTCAACCGTGAGACGTTGCTCGATGCGATGGAGCATCCGGAAGAATATCCACAACTCACGATTCGTGTCTCTGGATATGCGGTCAACTTCATCAAGTTGACACGTGAACAACAGATCGACGTCATCAACCGGACGTTCCACGGTTCATTGTAAGTAGTCAAGGCTTGGCGGCCTTCATCTGAGGGCCGCTCATTCGTTAGGAGGTCATTTCGATGACAATGGGATATGTACACTCGGTCGAATCGTTTGGAACCGTTGACGGCCCGGGAATTCGTTTTATCGTCTTTTTACAAGGTTGTGCGCTTCGTTGCTTGTATTGCCATAATGCTGATACGTGGGATTTCAAAAAGAATAACCATCGTTCGGCCGAGGACGTCATTCAAGAAGCGCTCAGCTATCGTCCGTTCATGGAAGCGTCAAAAGGCGGTATCACAATTTCAGGGGGCGACCCGCTCGCGCAACCAGAGTTTTTAGAGGCGCTCTTGCGGGAAGCGAAGAAACACGGGCTTCATACGACACTCGACACATCGGGTGCACTCCGTCCCCCTAACTTGGACGCGATTTTGGACCATACGGATCTCGTCTTGCTTGATATCAAACATATCGATGATGACATGTGTAAGAAGCTGACGGGACGTAGCAACGTCAACACGCTCGCGCTTGCTGAACATCTATCCGAGCGCGGAACGAACATGTGGATTCGCCACGTCCTCGTCCCAGAATGGACGCTTGATGAGGGGGCGCTTCGCCGTACGGCGGCGTTCATCCAAAAACTCGACCACGTCGAGAAAGTCGAAATTTTGCCATACCATGAGATGGGTGTCTACAAGTGGGAGGCGCTCGGTCTCGACTATCCGCTCAAAGGGATTAAACCCCCGACGACGGAAGAAGTCGAATGGGCGGAAGGCATCTTACAAGGAACCGTCTAAAAAACTGCGCAGACCGTCATGGTCTGCGCAGTTTTGGATTACAAATGTTTTTGACTGACGTGCTGACGGATGGCGGCCTCATCGAGCGGACGTTTGGCAACGCCTGTCTCGACGGCGGCTTTGGCGACTGCGACCGCCACGGCCGGTGCGATTCGCTCATCGAACGGGCTCGGGATGACGATTCCGTTCGCTAAATCATCCTCGGTCAACAAGTCGGCGATTGCGTGGACGGCCGCTTCTTTCATCTCTTCGTTAATCTCGGTGGCACGAACGTCAAGCGCCCCGCGGAAAATACCGGGGAAAGCGAGGACGTTGTTCACTTGGTTGGCGAAGTCGGAACGACCGGTCGCAACGACACGCGCCCCGGCTTTTGTCGCGAGGTCCGGCATAATCTCCGGAATCGGGTTCGCGAGTGCGAAGATGACCGGACCGACAGCCATCGAACGAACCATATCTTCCGTGACGGCACCCGCCGCCGAGACACCGATAAAGACGTCAGCACCTTGAAGCACGTCGGCGAGCGACCCTTCGTGTTGCTTCCGGTTCGTCGCTTTGGCGATTTGATCTTTGAACGGGTTCATCCCCTCGACACGCCCTTGGTAAATCGCACCTTTCGTGTCACAGATGACGAGGTCTTCGACGCCGAAACGCTTCAACAGTTTCGCGATGGCAATGCCGGCAGCCCCGGCACCGTTCATAACGACCCGAAGTTCAGGCATCGTCTTGTCGACGAGGCGCAAGGCGTTGACGAGACCTGCTAGCACGACGATGGCCGTCCCGTGTTGGTCGTCATGGAAGACGGGAATCGGGAGCGTCTGTTTCAGGCGCGCCTCGATCTCGAAACATTCGGGCGCCTTGATGTCTTCTAAGTTGACGGCACCGAACGTCGGTGCAAGCAGTTCGACTGTCCGGACGATCTCATCGACGTTATGCGTGTCGAGACAAATCGGGAACGCATCGACCCCAGCGAAGCTTTTAAACAAGACAGCTTTCCCTTCCATGACCGGGAGCGCGGCCTCTGGACCGATATTGCCGAGGCCGAGGACGGCACTTCCGTCCGAGACGACGGCGACTGTGTTGGCGCGGAGTGTATAGTCATAAGACAATTCTTTATCTTCAGCGATGCGACGGCACGGTTCGGCGACACCTGGTGAGTAGGCGAGGCTGAGCGCTTCTTTTGTATCGACATCGACTTTCGGTGTCGTTTCCAATTTTCCGTGGTGCATGGCGTGCATCTCGAGTGCGCGTTCGTTCAATGTTTTCATAAGTCTCTCCCTATGTGCTAGCGATTTTGAGCTTTGACAATACGAGTCCATTGTAACGGAGAAACCGCTTACTTTCGAGGGTTTTACCTGCATTTGGACGAACTATTTCTGAACGGTTGTTCACAAATATCGGATTGATGATAAGACTTGGTGCTAAATCAGGAAGGTCAAAAAAGGAGCCACAATTTTTCTGTGACTCCTGTCGTAGATTACGCTTTCGTTTTTCGTTTCTTCTTCTCGGCGAGACGAGCCGCTTCCGCTTGTCGTTTTTCGGCGTAGCGGAGTTCGCGCTCGAGCTTGACGAAGCTTTGATAGCGTTTCGCATCGAGCATACCGTTTTTGATAGCGCCTTGGACCGCACAACCAGGTTCGGTCTGATGCGAACAATCCCGGAAACGGCACGTATCCGCGAGTGTCTCGATATCCCGAAACGTGTCGTCAAGGTGATCGGCCCCGTCCCAAAGCCCGAACTCACGCATGCCCGGGGTGTCGATGACGAACAAATCGTCGATTCGAAACAGTTCGCGATGCGTCGTCGTATGCTTACCGCGTTCATCGCTCTCGCGGACGGCCTGTGTCTCAGCGACGATCGTCCCGGCGAGCGCGTTCGTCAGCGTCGATTTCCCGACGCCGGACGAGCCGACGAGCACGATCGTGCTTCCGCTCGGCAGTGCGGCTCGCAACGCTTCGACGCCGTCACCAGTGACTGAACTGACAGGGAAGACGTCGACCCCAGGAACCGTCAAAGCGAGCTCATCGACGAGCGCCTCGGTGTTGTCGACTTGGTCTGATTTCGTCAAGACGATGAGCGGCGTGGCGCCGGTTTCCCACGCGGCAAGTGAGTAACGCTCGAGCCGACGCAGATTGAAATCGTGTCCGCACGCCATCGTGATCAAGATAAAGTCGACGTTCGCACAGATCAGCTGTTCGCGCGTCTCGTTGCCGGCGGCTGCCCGTGATAGGACAGTGCGCCGTTCAAGGAGACGTCGAATCACGCCTTGACCATGTTCGCGAACGGTGAACTCGACGAAGTCACCGATGACCGGATAGTCGCGCTCGCTTTCGGCCTCATGTCGAAATTTTCCGGTGACGCTGCACGTGTAGGCTGCATTTTCGGTCGTGACCGTGTACATATGTTGGAACTGTGCCGTGACACGTCCCGTTGTGATTGTTGTTTGATTCAAATAGAATCCTCCTCTTAGTAATGGAGGACAGTCGCCCTCCGATTGGCTGACAAGGTGTATACTGCGTTGAATACGGTGCTCATAAAACATCATCCTTTCATTGTTCGATGCATCCAGTATAACACACGATTTGGGAACGCTATCATCTCAGTCTATAGACCGAGGGAAAACAAGCCTTCCGCTCGTCGCACTATCGAAAATAACGTATTATGATAAGAGTGTACTTAACGAGGAGGGATAATCGATGAATCGCCAGGTGAAGCAAGTATTGTTCATTGTGGCCGCGATCTCTTTAGTTCTCGTTCTAATCGGCTTTTTACCGAACATGATTATGTTCGGTTTGGGGGCGCTCTTAGCACTGTGGGCTGGAGTCAGATTCATGGCCGTGACACATGTCGGCGCAAAAATCGGTTACGGCACGCTTGCCGTGATCGGGATCATCACCATCTTATCGAATATTTGGGCATTAATCGGGATTGTGGTGGCATGGGTATTGTTTAAAGGGTATATGATGTATGCCAACCAAAAACAAGACGTCGAGATTTTCAATGCGGACGGGTCGCGTGCGAGCCGCAGCAGCTTTCAATCGTTCGATCAAGTTTGGCAGAAGTTTGTAAACCGTCGCTAAGATTCAAAAGGAGGACATCAAGATGAAAACACCATTTGACCAGTTTCGTGATTTAGCTAACGAGTTGACGAAAGAACTATCGAAAGAAATGAAGAAGTTCCAAGAAAAAGAGGGTCCACGTTCGGCACCACGTTCGAGTGGGGAAGCCGAATTGAACCGCCATATCCGTGGGGCTGAGAAAGAGGCGCTGTCAGTCGAACGTCTCGTCGAACGTCAAAAGGCATTACTTGAGGAACTCGCGACGAAACGCGATGACGCCAAGCAGATGGCCGATAAGCGTTATGAGCAGACCGAGCTTGCCAAACAAGCGGGCGAAGACAAGCTCGCCGAACGGGCGGCGCTTGAGTCGAAACACTACGGGGAGCAATATCGTTATTTCGAAGGTCTCCTCGACGAAGGAACACGTGAACTCGATGCCCTTGAACGTCGTGCCCTCGAGATGCGACTGAAGCTCGATGAGATGCAAAACAAACGGTACGAATTTGCGATGCGTGAGAACCTGGATCTATTGAAAGGTGCGCTCGATCAAATCTTCGGGGCGGAGACGTCGAAGACACATCCGTTCACGGAAGAAGAGAAAAAAGAAGAAGACAAGCAACAAGAACCGGCTGCTGAAGAGAAAATTGATGCAGCGGACGAAGATGATTTCGAAGCAAAATTGAAAGAACTTGAGCGTCGCTTCAAACAAGACTGACGCAACGGTTCAGCGATGGTCCGGCGAATTGTTGGGCCATCGCTTCTTTGCTTCATGTTACATACTGTCAGAGAGGGGGAAGCAACGTGGAACGTTGGAACACACGCCAAATCATCGGCTTTATGATTATTTTATTCGCGATTGGACTATTTATCGATATCATGACGGGTGGTAACAGCGTCCTCTTTAGCATGGTCGTTCCGTTATTGCTGCTGTATATTGGGCGTCGTTTCAGTCGTAAAGGCAATCAACCGGTCAGTTATATCTTTTATGGGATTGGCGGTATTATGCTCGTCGGGCTCATCTTCTCGTCGGCGGCGTTCGGCTTTGTGTTATCCGGCTTATTGCTCATGTTCGGCTATCGGCTGTATAAAAACCGTCCACTCGAATCGAGCCGGTTCAAGTCACATATCCGCCAAGAACAAGCGTTTTCGTTCGGGACGAAAGAGAGCGGTCACTACGTACTTCAAGACACGAATGAATTCTTTTTGTTGCGTGACGTCGAACTCGACCTATCGCGCGCCATTATCCCTGAAGGAGAGACGTTCCTGTTGTTGAACGGACTCGCCGGGGATATCCGAATTCTCATTCCGGCCGGCTACGATTACTCGATTGATGCCTCGATTGGTTTCGGCAAGATTCAAGTCGATGAGTCGAACTATTCACCGGTGTTCAACCGTCGCTTTTACACGGCCTCGGACGACTATCCAGCGGCGACACGGAAAGTCCGGATTCATATCGTGCTCATGAGCGGAAGTGTCGAGGTGATGACCGTATGAAGAAGGATTCGTATCCAAGGACGGTCGTCTGGCATCAGCTATTCAGCAGCTTGCTGACGGCGTTGTTCGTGACGATTGCGTTTTTAATAGGTGACTCGACTTCACTCCGAGATTTGTTCACACGTGAAGAAGGGTTGCCTTTCGGTGTGTCTATCCTCGTTATCGCTGTTTTGATCGGCAGCATCTTCGGGGTTGGTTCTTATTTTTATTTACGACGTGACTTCCGGGAAGTGGCGATCGCCTTGTGGAAGCTCGAGAATCAAAAAGAGATCACGTTCCGTCCGCTGTCGCCTTACCGCGATACGCTTGAGCGGATCGCCCGGATTGCTAAGCAACGCACGGAAATGGTCGAGATGGCCAAACGGGTAGGGGATCGGCCTGTCAGCGTCGAGGAAGCACGGAGTGAGGCGGTCGTCGAAGAACGACGTCGTGTCGCTCGGGAGCTGCATGACTCGGTCAGCCAACAACTATACGCCATCTCCATGATGACGACGGCGGCCAAACAGACGATCACTTCAAAACCGGACGTGGCTGCCAAACAAATCGAACAAGTCGAGGTGATGGCACAAACCGCTCAGGCGGAAATGCGCTCGCTCTTGTTGCAACTTCGTCCGGTCGAACTCGAAGGGATGACGCTCAAGACGGGAATCGAGCGGCTGTTAGAAGAATTGTCACGTAAACAATCGACCGAGCTCGTCTGGCGTCTCGAAGAAGTCGAGTTGTCACGCCATACCGAGAACGAACTGTTCCGCATCGTTCAAGAAGCGATCAGCAATACGCTTCGCCATGCGAAAGCGAAACGGCTTGAAATCGAAATGCGGACCGTGCAACAGACGGTCATCTTAAAAATTAACGACGACGGGATCGGCTTTAATGTCGATGATACACAAGTCGCCTCATATGGCTTACAATCGATAAGAGAGAGGACGGCTGAGGTCGGCGGGACGTTACGACTCGTCAGTGTGCCTGGCGTCGGTACTCAGATTGAAGTGCGTGTGAAACAACAAGTGGAGGGGTTACAATGATTCGAGTCGTATTGATTGATGACCATGAGATGGTACGGGCTGGTGTCTCGGCGTTCTTGTCGACGCAGCCTGACATCGAGGTCGTCGGAGAGGCATCGGACGGCGCGACTGGGGCCGAGCTTGCCATCGCCGAGAAGCCTGATGTCGTCTTAATGGATTTAGTGATGGAGCCCGTCGATGGGGTCGAGTCGACGAAGCGGATCAAGGCGAGTTGGAAAGAGGCCAAAATTTTAGTCGTGACAAGTTTTTTAGATGACGAAAAAGTGTATCCGGTCATCGAAGCCGGGGCGATGAGTTACGTCTTGAAGACAGCGAACGCCAACGAGATCGCCGATGCGATTCGTCAAACGGCAGCCGGTAATCCGGTCATGGCTGCCCAAGTGACGGGCAAGATGCTCGAACGGCTCCGTCACCCGGAAAAGACGTTGCATGAGAGTCTGACGGCAAGGGAACGTGAAATTTTGCAATTGATGGCGGAAGGGAAATCGAACCAAGTCATCGCCGACGAACTATACATCTCGTTGAAGACGGTAAAAACACACGTCTCCAACATTTTGACGAAGCTTGACGTCTATGACCGGACGCAAGCGGTCGTCTATGCGTTTCAACATAACATTGTCAGTAAAGGGTGAGCGACTTGCTTCCAACGATTGAAACGGAACGACTCCGTTTACGACATCTTGACTTAACAGACGCCGGACGGCTGTTCACCATCTTTTCAGACGCCGATGTCTTGCGTTATTACGGCATGGAGCCTCATACGTCGTCCTCCGAGACGGAGCAGATGCTTGCCGGTATGATTGAAGGGGTGGAGTCCGGTGCGGTGATACGCTGGGGCATCGTGACGAAAGAGACGTCCGACTTGATTGGGACGATCGGATTCCACAATCGGGCACCGCGACATCGACGAGCTGAGATTGGCTATGAGATTCACCCGGACTACTGGCGTCACGGTTACGCCACGGAAGCGCTCCAGGCCGCCTTAACCTATGCCGGGCAAACAGGCGAAATGGAGCGAATCGGGGCCATCGTCTTCACCGAGAATATCGCGTCGCAACAAATGCTCGAAAAGAACGGGTTCTCGCGGGAAGGGACTCTTCACCGCTATATGCGACAAGGTGACCGTGCGCACGATGTGCATGTATATGGCTATACGACAAACAAGGATCACGCCGACACGTGATCCTTGTTTTCATTTCTTCTGTGCTTGAATTTGTTCATCGAGCTCCGATAAATATTCCCAACGCTCCATTTTCGCGTCGAGTGCTTCTTTTAAAGAGGCGATATCGGCGTACAGTTCATTCACTTTGCCGAGGTCGCTTCCGGCTGCAGCGAGTCGGGCCTCCGCTGCTTCAATGTCAGACTCGAGAGATGCGATGTCATCCTCGATCGTCTCCCATTCCTTCTGTTCTTTGAAAGTGAATTTGACGACGTCGACTTTGACGCGCTCTTTCTTTTCTTTCGATTCTTTCTTCACTTGTTGCTTCGTCTGTTCTTGGAGCGTGGCCAAATAGTCACTGTACTCCGCATGATAGACGTTGATCGTCCCATCTTCAAAGGCGATGAGCTGTTCGGCGATGCGGTCTAAGAAATAGCGGTCGTGACTGACAGCGATGACCGTCCCTGGGAACGACTCCAAATAGTCTTCAAGGACAGACAGTGTCTCCGTATCGAGATCGTTCGTCGGTTCATCTAAAAATAGCACGTTCGGCTCGTCCATTAAAATTCGGAGCAAGACGAGGCGGCGTTTCTCACCACCAGACAGCTTAGCGATTAGTTTATATTGTGCGTCCGGTGTGAATAAGAAGCGTTCGAGCATCTGACTGGCCGTGATCGTCTCGCCGTCCGGCGTATAGATGACTTGGGCAATGCGCTCGATCTCGTCAATGACGCGGCGCGTCGTGTCTTCGAATTCGACTTGTTGTCCGTAATACCCGAGATGGACCGTCTCACCGTGGATGACCGTTCCGTTCGTCGGTTCGAGGCGGTGGGCGAGCAAGTTCATGAGTGTCGTCTTCCCGCTTCCGTTCGGTCCGACGATGCCGTACCGTTCACGTCGTCCGAACAGCCATGTGAAGTCTTGAATGAGCAAGTTGTCGTCATAACCAAAGGACAAATTCTCCACTTCGATTACTTTCTTCCCGAGGCGGCGTGAACCGACAGACATTTCGAGCGCCTCATCCTCAGCGAGCGTCTCTTGATGCTTCAAATCTTCGACGCGTTGGATGCGCGCCTTCTGTTTGGTCGTCCGAGCCTTGGCACCGCGGCGCAACCAGGCGAGCTCGCGGCGCAAGATGTTTTGGCGCTTCTGCTCCATCGAATGCGACCGGGCCTTACGTTCGGCCCGTTTCTCAAGGAAGAGCTCATAGTTGCCGTCATAGAAGTAACTCGTCCCGTCGGCAATCTCGAGAATGTGGTTCGTGACCCGATTCAAGAAATAGCGGTCGTGGGTGATGAGTAAGATGGCGCCTCGATAATCGGCCAGAATCGTCTCGAGCCAAGCAATCGTATCGGCGTCGAGTTCGTTCGTCGGCTCATCGAGTAACAACAGGTCGGCTTCGTCGAGTAAGGCGGCGGCCAAGGCGACCCGTTTTTGTTGTCCTCCGGAGAGCGAGCTGATTTCTGCCGTTACGTCCGGAAGACCGAGTCGGTTCAAAATCGACTTCAGCTTTGCTTCGGTCTCCCACGCGTCGGCGGCGTCGATCGCTTGTTGAGCTTTCATAAAGCGTTCTAAGCCTTTTTCACTCGTCGGGTTCGCCTCGAGTGCTTGGCGCGCTAGTTCGTATTGCTTCAATGCCTGGACGGACGGGGTGTCACTTGTGAACAAGGCGTCTAAAATCGTTTGACCGGGTGCGAAGTCGACCGTTTGGGTCAAATAACGAATCCGGTAATCGTTCGGGTGTTGCATCGAACCGCGGTCTGCCGTCTCGACGCCGGCGATGATTTTTAAGAACGTCGACTTTCCGGAGCCGTTGACGCCGATGACACCGATGCGATTGCCCGGATGGATGGTCATCGTGACGTCATCGAATAACACTTTATCTGCAAATTCTTTATGGATCCCTTCGATTGCTAATAAACTCATGATTCTTCTCCTTCAACGACGCGGCGAATCATCGTTTCCGCAAGCGCGGCGATTTCTTTGTTCGGGACGTCGGCCGGGTCGATGACCGGTAAAAAGGTGACGTCGACCGTACCCGGGGTGATACGGTTTTTCGTCTCGAGCAAATGGTGACTTCCTTTGATGGCGACCGGGACAATCTTGGCGCCGCTTGAAGTGGCGAGCGTCAGGCTACCGGCTTTAAATTCTTTAATCGGCCCGCCTTTTGAGCGGGTGCCTTCTGGGAAGACGATAATCGACTGTCCTGATTGGATTGTCTCGACACCAGAACGAATCGCTTTAATGGACTGGCGGCGGTCACCGCGGTCGATAAAGATACAGCCCATCAGCTCCATCCAGCGTGGGATGATTGGGAATTTTTGAACTTCGATTTTTGAGATGAACGCTTTCGGATGTTTCGTTGCCGTAATCATGATCGGGACATCAAAGTTCCCTTGGTGGTTCGCGACGTAGACGACCGGTTCGTTCGGAATGTTTTCTTGACCGTGAACGCGGACACGGGTGCCGGCAATGCGGAGTAGAAAACTTGCCCATTGATAGGCGACGGTTTGAACGTACGCGTAACGTTCAGGTGGTGTCAGACGTTTTGCTTTCGGATAAAACGGAAGCGTCAGCGGTAAGACGGCGAAAAAGGCGATAAACCAGATGGCGGTGCGGATCATACATATTTCTCCTCTCGATCGTTCAGTTATAAGTCTAGACACGAAGAAAGAGTCTTCCTCTCTTGACGAGAATCCGACTCTTCGGCATGAATCTTTATTCCCAGAAGCGAGAATCGCTTTCCTCTTCTTCTTCCTCGAGTTCGAACGTGATTCGTTTATTCACCGGGTCGACGGCAAAGTAAGCCCCGTCTTGTTCGATGCTCTTGAACTGCATGACTTGGTCACTGCCGATTTCGAGCGTGAGTCGAATGCGGTTGTCATCGTCAACGAGCAAGATGCCGTCTTCTTTCAGCCATAGCTCCATGACAGGTGAATAACGTAATAGCCATTCGTTCGATAAAGGGATTTCATTCATACGTGTTTGTGCCTCCTACGGGTTGAGTCCGTTTTGCTCTCTGTCTACAATAGAATAACAAAAGTGGAGGGGGAAGACGAGCGTTATGTAGAACGTTTACGCGTACTCGAATGCATGCGTGCCACGATGCGTTTAATTTTTTTCTCGTTGCGGCGTTCGATGAGCAAGACGTTCGTTTGTGCGACTAACTGTTTAAATGAAGATAAGCCCATGGCGAGCAATACAGCGAACAGGAATGTACCGATCGGGTCTTTGAAAAAACCGGTTTGGAGCGAGACGGACAAACCGACGACTGAAAGAATCGTGGTGAGAAAATAAAATAGCATGAATGACTCTCCCTTCCCAGATGATTCAATTGTAAAAGCCGAACGTTATGTTCGTTCGACAAACACATAAAAAATCCCTTTTTCTGTCGGAACAAAACAAAAAAACGCCTTCTGTCAGGAGAGGGCGTTTACTCTTGGACCGTCGTGATGGATGAGGATACGTTTGTATCGACTCCGTTAGAAAAAATGAAGCTAAGTGAAGCGAGTAGCGCGAAGAAAGCAATCAATAAACCTTTCATGAAGCGCTTCGCGAATGATCGAGATTGTACATCAAACATTTTATATCCCCCGTTCGGCCATGGCTGAAACCTAAATCGCTAAACAACACTTCCTTAATAATAACGTTTTCAAAATGTGGATACTAGATGGAAAATGCACGTTCACAAAATTGTCATAAAATTTGAAATAAGGACGTTAGAACGACCGCCAACTCGTTCGCTAACTTGCTGAACTCTTGTTCACAAATTAGACATAATTGGATGGAGCAGTGAAATCGAACGTGATATGATTAGGAACGTGTGTAGGTAGGTATACTGACAGTAATAGATGAAAAAGGATGTGGATTGTATGGCATTACGAGCAGGAGAAGTAGTAGACTTGGTCGCGGAACGTTCAGCTGATTTTGGTGTGTTTATCGGAAACGGTCGCGAAGAGGTACTCCTTCATCGAAAGGAACAAACAGAGGAAGTCGCAGTCGGGCAGACGGTACGTGTCTTCCTTTATCATGACTCGGAAGGGCGCCTCGCTTCGACGATGACGATTCCGAGCGTTACGTTCGATGACTATGAGTGGTATGAAGTGACAGGAGTCCGCTATAACACGGGCGTATTCGTCAATATCGGGATTCAAAAGGATGTGCTCGTCTCATTAGATGATCTTCCTGAGAACCGGTCGTATTGGCCAAAAGAAGGGGACAAGCTTTGCATTCGTCTCAAGTACGACCAAAAGAGCCGTCTTCTCGGGGAACCGGCACATTATGCGTACTTGAACTTGTTGGCGCGTCCCGCTAAAGAAGAATGGGGCAATCAAGATGTTCATGCGATCGTCGTCAATCGACGCGAAGTCGGTGTGAACGTCTGGGTCGAAAATGAGTCACTCGGTTTCTTACATGAAGCAGAGATGACACGTTGGCCACGTCTCGGTGAGCAATTGACCGTACGTGTGACGCAAGTGAAACAAGACGGGACGGTACTCGTCTCGATGAAACCTCGGGCCTATGAAGCGATCGACCCGGACGCGGAAAGTATCCGTGCTTATATAGAAGAACGCGGCGGTCAAATGCCTTACGGCGACAAGACGGCGCCAGACGTGATCGATCGTGAGTTCGGGATGAGTAAAGCGGCGTTCAAACGCGCACTCGGGAAACTGCTGAAAGAAAAGCAAGTTGAAAAACTCGACAATGGCTATAAATTGAAATAAGATAACTCATGTCCAGGTGGCTATGAAAAGTTTTAGAATGTATTTCTTTCATTTTAGAAACAAATGCGTTATAGTAGTAAGAGTTGACTACGAGGAAACATTGGAAAAACGTCTGTAGAACTAAACCTCAGACGTTTTTTGTATGAAAAAAGGAGAATATAATTTGACAAAATTCCAAGATTTACAGTTAAGTGAAGCATTAGTAAAAGGTGTACTCAAAATGGGCTTCGAAGAAGCTACACCGATCCAAGCTGAGACAATTCCTGTCGCACTCACAGGAGTGGACGTATTAGGTCAAGCGCAAACAGGTACAGGGAAAACAGCAGCTTTCGGTATTCCGACAATTGAGCGAATCGACACAAAGGCACGTCAAGTCCAAGCACTTGTTCTTGCACCGACACGTGAACTTGCGATTCAAGTTGCAGAAGAATTGAACAAAATCGGTGAAGCGAAGCGCGTTTACGCACTTCCAGTCTACGGTGGCCAACAAATCGACCGCCAAATCCGTGGTTTGAAAAAGAACCCACAAATCGTCGTTGCCACACCAGGCCGTCTCATGGACCACATGAAGCGTAAGACGATCAAACTCGACGAGATCCAAACTGTGATCTTGGACGAGGCAGATGAAATGCTCAACATGGGCTTCGTTGAAGATATCGAGATGATTTTGAAAGGCCTTCCGGCTGAACGTCAAACACTTCTCTTCTCAGCGACGATGCCACCACAAATCAAGAAGATTGCTGAGCGCTTCATGAAGTCGCCGACAATCATCAAAGTAAAAGCGAAGGAAATGACAGTTGAGAACATCAACCAACAATTCCTCGAATTGCGCGAAGGTCAAAAATTCGATACGCTTTGCCGTTTGATTGACATCGACTCGCCAGAACTCAGCATCATCTTCGCTCGTACGAAGAAACGTGTTGACGAAGTGACAGAAGCACTCATCAAACGTGGTTACACGGCTGATGGTCTTCACGGTGACTTGACGCAATCAAAACGTGACCAAGTCATCCGTCGTTTCAAAAACGGCACAATTGACATCTTGGTCGCGACAGACGTTGCAGCCCGTGGTCTTGATATCACAGGTGTTACACACGTTTATAACTTTGACGTTCCACAAGATCCGGAAAGCTACGTGCACCGTATCGGACGTACAGGCCGCGCTGGTAAAACAGGTACAGCCCTTACGTTCATCACGCCACGTGAATTCGGTCAAGTCAAAGCAATTGAACGCGTAACGAACAAGAAAATGAACCGTCGTCACGTACCGACAATCTCAGAAGTGCTCGAGGGCAACCAAAAGCAATCGGCTGAAGAATTGATCGAACGTGTACAAGCGGGCGACTTCAAAGCTTACACGCAACTTGCGACTGAGCTTCTTGAAGAATACGAGGCAGTCGAGCTTCTTGCAGCGGCACTTCGTGGATTGACGAAAGAGCCAGATTCAACTCCGGTTGAAATCTCGTATGCAGAACCAGTTCGCGTCAAACGTCAAGGTGGACGCAACGACCGTGGTGGATACCGTGGAAATCGCAGTGGCGGCGGCGAACGTCGTGGTGGCGGTGACCGTGGTGGACGCAGCGGTGGCGGCGGTGGATACCGTGGCAAACGCACGGGTGGAGAAGACCGTCGTCGTTCAGACGACCGTGGCCCACGCCGTCCGCGTGACTAATCAATAACCAAAAACCGCATCTCCCTAAGTGGATTTGCGGTTTTTTTTTTGGTGTCATGCTACACTAAACGAGTAGAGACAGAAGAATGAGGTGTCAACGGATGATTGAACTAGGTTTTGGTCTCGTCATACTAATGGCGTGCGTCCTGGCTTTGAAACCGATTATAACGCGGACCGAGCGTCCGAACTTCCGATATATCCCGGTCGCCACGCTCTTGTTCGGCGCCATGATTTGGCTTGTGATGTCCATTGGCGTCGGCGGGAAGATGGGGATTGGCTACGGCGTGATGAGTATCGTATATTTCATTGCTTGTTTCGGTGCCTATATGTATGTGCATACACGAGCGAGCTGAACCCAGCTCGCTTTCGTGTTTAGAAAAAAGACGAGGTGATCAAAGTGGATGCAGTGGATGTGATGATGAACCCGGAGGAAGTCGAAGTGACATTTGAACCGATTCTCGGGGCTGCTACCTTTCAAGTAGAGGGGTATATGGTGCATGGACAGTTCAGGGGTGAATCGCTCACCCCATTCTTTTATGACGATGACGTTCCACTCGAATACCAGCTCGATATCGCTAAACGGATGGAGCGTTTAGCGGCCGAGCAGTTACGAGATGCGACGCAATTCGTCACGTTCCGATGTCGTTCAGAATGGATTCTCGAGCAAGGTGGCGAGGCGTTTTTGGCTCCGCTTCGAGAATTGAATTTTCCGCTTCATCGCATTTATGTGACGCTCCAAGGGACCGATCTCGTCGACGTATCGCGTTTGTCCCGTGTCGTCCAGTATTATCGTTCTTCCGGTGTCAAAGTGGCGCTCGACTTTGCGGAGTCAACGAGCATCGAAGATATCATGACTGTCGCACCTGAGATGCTGCTCGTCGATTTGGCGACGATGGTCGAGAAGAAGACGTTGTCGGTCACGTATCCGCAAATGCTACAGACGATGGAATATATCGCGTCTCGTCTTGGGGCGCCGCTCCTCTATAAATCAATCGACCATCTTGGACAGCTACGCTATGCATGGCGTCACGGCGGACGTTATTATATGGGAAGTCTCCTCGGTCAACACGATGCGACACCGCCGCGCGAAGCGAAGGGAATGAGCGTGTTGACGCAAGAAGTGCCGTCTTTCTTCCTGCATGACCAAGAGCGGATCAAGCGCTTGTATGAGCTCGAGTTCGAACTCCATAAACAAATCCACGACCTCGTCCAAAGTGGGAAATGGTCGCGGGATAAGAAAGATGAATGGCTGCTCCACATCGCCCCGAAACTCGAAGGGACGTTCGTCCGTTACTATTTGACGGACCAAACGGGCTTCCAAACAAGTGCGAACGTCTATCAGACGCAGTCCGCTTGGACGGTCGATAACACGTATCGCGGTTACAATTGGAGCTTCCGGCCGTACTTCATTCGAACGATGGCGGCAATGGACGTGCGCGGACGAGGTTATTTGTCCGAGGATTATCGCGACTTCAGTTCGAACGAAGTGACGCGGACGTTCAGTTATCCGTTACCGGACGGCATGTTTCTGTTTGCGGATTTATCCGAAGAGTTCTTATACCAAAATCGATTATTAGATTGAGAGGGAAAAAATATGTTGGATTATGATTACGATGCATTGCGCGAGATCGGGCGGATTGTCGCCTTGGCCCGCGACGAGATGGCGAAAGCGGTCAAACCGGGCATGACGACGAAACAGTTGGATGAGATTGGGCAACGTATTTTGGAAGCGGAAGGGGCCGCCTCGGCACCGATCACGATGTACGAGTTTCCAGGATATACGTGTATTTCCATCAATGAGGTCGCAGCTCACGGGATTCCGGGTGACCTCGTCATCCAGGACGGGGACGTGGTCAACGTCGACGTATCGGCTGTGAAGGACGGCTACTATGCGGACACAGGACGTACGGTCATCGCAGGAACGCCGAAATCCGCGAAACACGAGCGTTTGGTCGAGGTGTCATTGACTTCGCTCGAAGCAGGTCTCAGCAAAGTGAAGGCTGGGGTCAAGGTCAATCAAATCGGGAAAGCGATTTATGCCGATGCCCGTAAGAATGGCTTCACGGTCATCCGTAACTTGGCGGGCCATGGCCTCGGTCGCACGCTTCACGGTGAGCCGGAGACGATTTCAAACTACTATAGCCGTGAAGAGAACGACATCTTGAAAGAAGGACAAGTCATTGCCGTCGAGACGTTCATCTCGACGAAAGATGAAATCGTCTATCAATCGGAAGAGGACGGTTGGTCGTTGTTCACCCCGAATAACAGCTTCGTCTCGCAGTTCGAGCATACAGTCGTCGTTACGAAAGATGGCTATGAAGTGTTGACGGGCACGTTCCGTTAACCATGAAAAAGGCAGCAGACCTCGTGTCTGCCGCCTTTTTTAGATGAGTCGGATCGTCTCTTCGCTCAGTCGCTTGATGATTGTCCAATCCGGTGCGACCTGGTCGGGGAGAAGCAGCTGTCCGTTCGCAACCTCGAGTGGGGTGTCGAGTAGGTCGGTCTCAAAGTAAGCGCTCGTTCCGGCCATATCAGCCGGATAAGCGGCTCCGCTCAATGAAGCGAATAAGAGCGTGTGATAGCGGCCGATTGAGGACTCGTACATCCCTCCGACCCAATATGGGGTGTCGCTGTCACGAATCGCGAGTGCCGCATTCAACCCGCCGACACGGGCCGGTTTAATATTGACGATCCTGCCTGCTTTGAGCCGGTTCATCGTTTCGAGGTCTTTGACGTCGGTAATCGATTCGTCGAGGCAAATCGGAGTCTCGAGTCTCGTCTGTAAATCGGCCGATGCGGACCAATGTTGACTTGGATACGGTTGTTCGATCATCAATAGGCGATAGGCGTCTAACGCCTCGAACCAGTCGAGTGGTTGCTCCGAGCCACTGCCGTTCAAATCGATCATGAGCGGGGCATCCGGAAAGACGCTACGAATCTCACTGAGCGCGGGAAGCAGTTCGTGCGGGGACGCTTTTAATTTGATGCGTTCAAATCCAGAATCGAGTGCCGCCTCAATCGAGTTCAGTGTTTGACTGAGCAGACCGATGCCGATTGTTCGGCCGCACGAGACGGTGTCTCCCGCTTTGAGGTATTGCTTTAACGTCATGTTCGAACGGGCGGCTTCAATCTCCCATAATGCGCTTTCCCACATCGCTTTTGCCATCTGATGTCCGATGATGGAATTGACTTGAGTACCAAACGAGGCAGCGGACAACGTCATGCCTTTCAATAGTTGGACAATCAAGGCAGATACCTCCGTGACAGAGCGTACCGTCTCGGCCGTATACCAAGGTGTCTCGAACGCGACACCTTCTCCGTATCCGATTATTCCGTCGACCGTCTCGACGCGGAGGATGACGGTTCGTCTCGTCGTCAAGACGGCGTGGGCGGTGACGATCGGATGTTTGAACGTGAGGGGAACGATATATAGTTCAGCGCGTTGAATCATGGTCGGCCTCCTTTAGACGATGACGCATCAATTTTCCGTTGGCGTTACGTGGGAGTATGTCGATCGCAATCCAATCTTTCGGATGCTTATATGCCGCCAAACGGTCGTGCAGCAATTGTTTCGCTTGGTCGAGGTCGAACGAGCCGACCGTGAAGGCGATTGGAACTGCTCCCCACGTCGGGTCAGGACGGCCGATGACGCCGACGTCCTCGATACCCGGACAACGTAAGAGAACACTCTCGATTTCAGCCGGATATATGTTTTCGCCGCCAGAGATGATTAAATCACTACGGCGGTCATGGACATACAAATAACCGTCCGTCATCGTGCCGAGGTCGCCGGTCTGCCAATAACCGTCGTCGGTCCAGGTGTCGGCCTCAGGTTGCTGATAATAGCCGGGAGTCACCGTCGGACCTTTCACTTCGATTTCCCCGTCCGGATTGATTCGAATCCGTGTCGGAGCGATGGCTTGACCGCTTGAACCGAGGTGAGCCAGCGCCTCGGATGGTAAGAGCGTCGCAACTTGTGAACACGTCTCGGTCATCCCGTATGTTTGGGCGACAGGTAACTGCCGCCGCTCGGCTTCTTCGAGCAGTGGCTTTGGTACCGGGCCTCCGCCGACGAGAAGGAGGCGCAACTGATGGCGGGACAAGCCGGCATCGAGCAGACGGTGGAGCATGACCGCAACGAGTGAGATGTGGGTGATTCGTTCCGTCACGATCAACTCGAGTGTCCGGGCGACATCAAACTTCGATTCGACATAAAGTGTCGAGCCGAAACGGGCGCTCCGATATACTTGGGCGAGCCCGCTCATATGAAACAGCGGCGTCACGACGAGCATCCGGTCGCTCGCCTCGTAGCCGAGGTGAGAGTTGGCCGCTTCGGCGCTTGCGATGTGATTGCCAAACGTCTGTTGGACGGCTTTGGGGCGTCCGGTCGTTCCTGAGGTGAACATAAGCGACATGACGTCCTCGTTTTGCCAATCGTACGATGTGAGGATTGCCGTTTCATCTCGGGACGTCACGACGAGTTGCTCGATCGGGTGATCAATCGGTGCATCGACGAGCAACACATCGACATCAGCCGTCTCGATTTGTCCCGCGAGTTCGCTCGTCGTCAGCCGTGTATTAAAGGGGACGAGCACTTTTCCGAGAAGCTGAACGGCATGGACGGCGATGACGTAGTCAGCGCTGTTGGCGGCGAATAATCCGATGTGACG
Organism: Exiguobacterium sp. SL-10; assembly: GCF_004337025.1. Classification (NCBI taxonomy): domain Bacteria; kingdom Bacillati; phylum Bacillota; class Bacilli; order Caryophanales; genus Exiguobacterium; species Exiguobacterium sp. SL-10. Next base: position 53,177 of record NZ_SJUP01000013.1, read on the forward strand.
GGCATCCGGAACGGTGCGATTCAAGAAATGGGCCAAACGCGCACTCTCATCCATCAACTCAGACCAAGTCCATCGACTAGAGGCGGTGACGAGCGCCATTGCGTCATGCTGATGTTGTTTCAAATAACGATTCATCTGAATGACCTCCAAAAAAAGAGTAGCGAAGTCGCTACTCTTTGTCGATTTACGGGAAACGTGGGAACTGACCGAAGTCTGGATCGCGTTTTTCTTTGAAAGCGTCGCGTCCTTCTTTCGCTTCGTCTGTCGTGTAGTAGAGAAGTGTCGCATCACCTGCGAGCTGTTGAAGACCTGCGAGCCCATCCGTATCGGCGTTCATAGCTGCTTTCAAGAAGCGAAGAGCCGTTGGAGAGTGTTGCAAGATCTCTTGGCACCATTGGATCGTCTCGGCTTCAAGTTGGTCGAGTGGAACGACTGTGTTGACGAGTCCCATCTCAAGCGCTTGCTGGGCGTCATATTGACGGCAAAGGTACCAGATTTCACGCGCTTTCTTGTGGCCGATGATGCGAGCCAAGTAACCCGAACCATAGCCGGCATCGAACGATCCCACTTTTGGTCCAGTTTGACCGAAACGGGCATTGTCGGCTGCAATCGTCAAGTCACAGACGACGTGCAAGACGTGTCCGCCACCGATGGCGTAACCTGCCACCATGGCGATGACCGGTTTCGGGATGACACGGATCAAACGTTGAAGGTCAAGGACGTTCAAGCGAGGGATCTCGTCGTCACCGACGTAGCCGCCGTGGCCGCGTACTTTTTGGTCGCCGCCTGAGCAGAAGGCTTGTTCGCCTTCACCTGTCAAGATGATGACGCCGACTTCTTTGTCGTCACGAGCGCGAGCGAACGCGTCGATGAGCTCGTTGACCGTGAGCGGACGGAACGCGTTCCGTACTTCCGGACGGTTGATGGTGATTTTGGCGATGCCGTTCCACTTCTCGTACTTGATATCTTCGTACGTGCGGACCGATGTCCAGTTTGCTACTGATTCCATTTAAATTCCCCCTAAAATCAATTTCTCTATCATTGTACCAAATTGTTGGGCATTCTCGATATGTGGAGCATGGGATGCGTCCGAAATTTCATGAATTACAATCTCGGGACGGATCGACTGCATATTCCGCGCGATTTGTTGAAACTTCACATCGTGCTCCCCGACGATCAAATCGGTGCGAGGTAAACGATTCAGTAATGGCCAAAGCGACGGCATGCTCCCAGTCCCGATGGCGCGAAGACTGTCCGCGAGAGCGGCCGGATGTTGGGCCAGCCGCTCGGGCCGAAGGGCGCGACGCATTGCATCTGTCTGATGCCAAAGCGGGAGTTGTTCCCATCGCTCAACGAACGCCTCGATGCCATTTTGTTCAATAAATGTCGCAAGGCTCTCGTCTTGAAGCCGTCGTTCGCGGCGTTCGGTCGCTGAGTCGAGTCCAGGTGTCGTGCTGATCCCGATGAAGTGGGCAACCCGATCATCATAGATAGCGAGCGTCATGCCGATCCGACCGCCGAGCGAGTAGCCGATGACCGTCCACGGACCGTCGTACCTGTCGAGAAGTGCCGATAAATCTTTGATTTGTTGACTCATCTTGACGCGCTCGACCGCTTGCTGCGCGGTGCCGCCATGTTGCAATAGCGACGGGGCGACGAGCCGGACCGGCAACTCGGGGAAGTTGGAAATCCATTCTCCACTACCGGTGAACCCGTGTAGAATCAACACGGGACGGCCGCTGCCGCGTTCGAGCACCTCATAGGAGACACCACGTAATGAACGCATCACGACTCGTTCTCCGTCGTCAAACGGTCCGTGAGCGAAGCGGTCCAACGACGATGCTCGGCCACGTTTCGAGCACGATCAGACGGAAACTCGATCAGTTGAACGCCTGCTTCAATCGCGGCTGTGACATCTTCCGGCCGCTCGAGCAAGCGATAGCTGAGTCCGTATGTCTCAGCGAACCCACGTAAGTTCAAGTGGAGCGGTGTCCCGAATAGATCTTCGAACATTTGCGGTGCGATTGAGGCTTGCGGCAAGAAAGAGAAGATACCGCCCCCGTCATTATTGACGACAACAATCGAGAACGAGCCTGGATGTGATTTGACGAGTTGTAAGGCGTTACTGTCGTGATAGAACGCCAAGTCGCCAATCAAGAGCGCGGCCCGGTCTGTATCGTAACAGGCGCCGAGTGCACTTGAGATAATCCCGTCAATCCCGTTCGCCCCACGGTTGGCGAGGACGTCGGTTGATTGACCGGCTGAAAGCGTCGTATCGATATCGCGAATTGGCATACTATTGCTAACGAAGATGCGTTCAAGACGAGACGCCAGCAAATGACGCGTCAATGCGCTTTCTCCGCTCAAGCCAGGTTTTGCCGACTCGGCGACGCGTTCGAGCAACGCGAAACGGTCGAATAGGTCGGTGTCATACGTTTGAGCGATGGTGGCTACGTAGTCGGTCGCATCTCCGTACACGACGATAGCGCGGTTCGACGGGTCCCGGAATGATCCAGGTTGTTCGATTAAGACGCACGGGACGTCATGAAGCCACTGGTTCAGCCGTTTTGAGACGGGTGCGGCCCCGAACCGGACGACTGCGTCAAGCGCCCATTCCGCTCGATGCTCACTCGCGAGCCACGCGTCATAGTTCGTCAAGACGTGGTCGAACCGTCTCATCCCGCTCAATGGATCGGCGAAGACCGGGATGTGGTGGGCCAGTGCAGACGCATAGATGTCTTCAAGCCATGCCAGTGGTGTTCCCGGGCCGACGACGAAGGCGAGACGATTGACATCAATCTCGTGTTTGAACCGTTCTAAGTCGAGGCCTGTCGGTTTGAGATAAGTCGGTTCAGCCAGCTTTGTTTTACCGTTCAAGAGTGCCGTCAAGCGCTCGATATCCGGCAACAACGGCTCACGAAACGGAATGTTCACATGGACCGGACCGAACGGCGTATGCATGCTCGCTTGGACGAGGCGGGCGACGGTTTGTTCCATGTAGCGTTGGCTAGCGGCTTCTGGAACGGGCAGGTCGATGCTCGCTTTCACATGCTCACCGTACAGTCGGACTTGGTCGATCGCTTGAGGCGCACCGACGTTCCGGAGTTCATGCGGCCGATCGGTCGTCAACACGACGAGCGGTAGTTGCGAGATATTCGCCTCGGCCACCGCCGAAAAGTAGTTGGTCGCAGCGGTGCCGCTCGTGCAGACGAGCGCGACCGGACGGAGCGATGATTGTGAACGCGTCAACCCGAGGGCGAAAAAGGCGGCTGACCGTTCGTCGACGATGATATGGTGTCGGACGCTCGGATGAAGGTAGGCGGCCATGGCGAGCGGTGTCGAACGCGAACCGGGACTGATCACGACGTCCTCGATTCCTTGTTCGACGAGCCGATTCATCAGACCGGCGACCCACTCCGTTAACGTTTCATTCATGCTTGATGGCCTCCTGCGCGTGCTTTGTCTAATCCGAGTGCTTGCTTGATTGGACTGAGCTTGATTTCCGTCTCGGCGAGCTCTGCGTCGAGTTCAGACTCTTGGACGATTCCACAGCCTGCGTATAACGCCACGAATTGATGGTGGACGAGAGCGGATCGGATTGAGACGACGAACTCGCCTTCACCGTCCGTGTTTAACCACCCGAACGGTGATCCGTACCAGCCGCGATCGAATCGTTCAATTTCACGCAACAAGCGGACGGACGCCCGTTTCGGCGATCCGCCGAGCGCCGGTGTCGGGTGGAGCGATTCGATAATCGATAGCAAGGACGCGTTCGTGTCGAGTGTCGCTTGAATCGGCGTATGCAGATGGAACACCGAGCGGTTCTCTAAAATGCGCGGCGACTCCGGCGCTTTGATGGTAGCGGCGTAAGGCGTGAGGGCGTTTTTAATATCCTTCACGACGATTTGGTGCTCCTCTAGATTTTTAGTGTCGTGCAGCAACGTCTGTTTGGCTATCTCCGATTCGATTTCTGTGTCCGGTCGTTTGATCGTCCCGGCGATGGCGGCCGTTTCAATATAAGGTCCTTGTTTTTTGACGAGTCGTTCGGGTGTCGCCCCGAAAAATCCGATCTCTCGTTTCGGTTGATATAAAAAGACGTAACTGCCCGTTTGATTCTCTGACAAATGGCGTAGCGTCGTCGCGAACGGGAACGCTTCTTCCGATGTCTGATAAATCTCTTCACGGGCGATGACGATTTTCTCGACTCGCTCTTCGGTGATACTCAGTTTGGCTTGTTGGAAGCTCGACTTGAAGTGGTCGACGCCATCTTTGACTTGCGAGTATGTCGGTGTCTGTTCATCGGGCGCGTGTAGCGCGTTGAACTGGGCGAGTTGATCGGCCAATTGAATCAAATATTGTTCGACCGAACGTTTGGCGGAGACGAGCGTTGAAACGGTCAACGTGTGCTTGTCGCCCGAGCGGCGATATAAAAATTTTGGCACGACCAACGACGCCTCTCCGAACGCTTCCCACATGTTTTTTTGAGGGCGGACGAATGTGTCGAACGAGAAGCCTGAGAATGCGTAAATGACCGCGTCGACGTCTCGGCGGTGTAGGCTCCAATCGTACTGTAGACGTTGGAAACGTTCCGGACCAGAAGCCGTCAACACGAGCGCATCGGAACATCCGAGCATCTCGAGGGAACGGTCGGGTGTCGAAAAATAGTAGTGTGACGTTTCGGTGTTTTGAATAATATGAAACGCGTCGAACGAAGGGATTTCCCACGTGTACGAGGCAAGTACCGGTCGTTGCCAAGCACGTGCCCGTTTATGGGCTTGCTCGATTCGTTGTTTAATGTGTGTTTGAGTATCTGGCATGAAAGAAAAGCCTCCTCAATCCAATGGAATTCTCATCCTTTAGTGTATCATGACTTTACGACAGAACTGGCCGTCAAATGCTCGAGAAAGTGAAGGTAGCTGTCCGAGCGGCGGGCATTGACAGTTTTTTTCAAAGAGACGTAAACTAACGAAGGGAGGGAAGTGCATGAAGAAGAGAGAGAAAGGTGCGTATTGGCGCATGATTCGCCCGCATACATTGACAGCGAGCTTCATACCGGTGCTGTTAGGGACGTTCATCGTCCTCGGGCAAGTCGAGTTGAAATGGGGATTATTCTTGGCAATGCTCATCGCCTCGATTTTGATTCAAATCGCGACGAATTTATTCAATGAGTATTATGATTATAAGCGAGGTCTTGACCATGAAGGGTCGATTGGAATCGGTGGCTCGATTGTACGCGACGGATTCACACCCGGGCAGGTGCTCGGAATCGCCCTCGGGATGTATGGAGTAGCGGCCGTGCTCGGTCTTTACATTGCGGCTTCGACAAGCTGGCATTTGATTTGGATCGGTGTGCTGTCGATGGTCGTCGGATTTCTGTATACGGGTGGCCCGTTACCAATCGCCTATACGCCGTTCGGCGAGCTCGTCGCCGGCTTATTCATGGGTTATATCATCATCGGGATTTCCGGATATATTCAAATCGGAACGGTGACGACGGAATTGTTGCTCGTCTCGTTCCCGATGGCGCTCTTGATTGGAGCCATCTTGCTCGCGAACAACATTCGTGATTTGGATAATGATAAAGTGAACGGACGCAAAACGATCGCCTGTCTCGTCGGACATCGACGTGCCGTCCTCGTCTTAGCCGGATTCTTTATCGCGGCGTTGATTGGTATCATCGTCGCCGTATTCGGGTTTGGCGTGACGCCTTGGGTACTGTTGTCGCTGTTCACGGTTCCGATCATGGTCCGGGCGGTGAAGCGCTTCTGGGTCAAACGTGAACCGGCTGAACTCATGCCGGCGATGGCGATGACCGCAAAAGTGAACACATTGTTCGGCGCGTGGATGGTCATCGGATTAATCGTCGCGCGGTTGATCGCGTGAACAAAAAGGAGGGAAACGCATGTCAGTCGTTCAAGAAATGCTAGCATTCAATGAAAAATTCGTAACAGAGAAACAATATGAGCAATTCGTCTCGGACAAGTTTCCCGATAAGAAAATTGTCATTTTAACGTGTATGGATACTCGTTTGACGGCATTGTTGCCTCAAGCCCTCGGTCTAAAAAACGGGGATGCCAAAATCATAAAAAATGCGGGAGCTGTATTGTCACATCCGTTCGGATCGGTCATGCGTTCCATCCTCGTCGCGTTATACGCGCTCGGAGCCGAAGAGGTCATCGTCATCGGTCATTATGATTGCGGCATGGCGGCAATCGACCCGAACGCGGTCATCGCGGAAATGGAACGTCGTGGCATTGAGCCGCAGACACTCCACACGCTTAAATCGTCAGGAATGGACTTAGAAAAGTGGTTGCACGGGTTTGACTCGGTCGAAGCGAACGTCATCAACTCGGTCAGCCTCGTCAAAAACCACCCGCTCTTACCGCCGGGCACGAACGTCCACGGGTTTGTGATCGACCCTGCGACCGGACGTCTCGATACCGTCGGAGCATAACGTAAAAGGCGCCCTCTTTCGAAGAGGCCGCCTTTTGGTCGTCATCCGTATGTGTTGACGGGAATATCCTTATAGTCGTCTTCGTCCGAATCTTTTGATTTGGACTTTTTGTTTTTCTTATAGTTTTTCTCGTACTCGCGCTCGCTCGGCGTTTTGAAGAACCGCTGCCACGTGGCGTTGATCTCTGACCCGATTAAAATGATCATCCCGGTCAGTTGGAGCCAAAGCAATGTGACGATGATTCCTCCGAGTGAACCGTACGTCGAATCGTAGTTGCCGAAGTTCGAGACGTACAGGCTGAAACCGAGTGAGACGAGCTGCCAAGCGATGACGCCGAAGATGGCGCCAGGAACGGTACTCTTCCAAAATACGTGTTGTTGTGGTGCGATTTTATAGAAAACCGACAGCGTGATAATCAAGATGACTGTCGTCAACACGTACCGGAACAGGTTGATGAGAATAACCTCTGCACCTGAAATTGGAATGTAGCGCGAAATAAATTCGATGATTTGTGAACCGAACACGTTCGAGACGATGAGCAATAACATGCCAACGCCGAGTAATAACGTCAATCCGAGGGCGATGCCTTTGCTGACGAAGAAGTTGCGTTCATTGTCCTCTCCGTATGCGTGAATCGACATATTAATCAACCGTTCAACGCCTTTAGCTGCTGACCAAATCGCTAAAATCGCACCAATCGAGAGGAGTCCACCGCGAGGTTCACCGATGGCGTCAAAGATACCGGTCAAAAATTCCGTCGCGGCCGCTCCTGGCGCCAAGTTGTTCAACTGTTCTTGGAACGATGCCTGCGAAATGTCGAAGAACGACAGCAACGCGAGAATGAAGATGATACCCGGGAAAATCGATAAGAACCAAAAAAAAGCGAGTGTCGCGCCGTAATCTTGAACATCATGTTCTTTGAAACGACGAAGCAACTCTTTCCCGAAGGCGAACCAATTCTTTTTTTCTTTCACTTCTGTAGTATCCATACGTGTGCCTCCTGAATGTTATCGTTAGAAACTTTCTTTCCCGAAATGTCAGGAGGCTACACATGAAATCAGTCTTCCGCCAGCGTTTTATTGAAAAAGCGCTCAGCCTCATTTGACAATAAGTCAGCGAGTGACGGTGGTCGTACCGGCAGGTGGCTGAGCGCGCTGCGTTTCACCCACATGGGCGTATACGAGCCGTTCGTTTGCTCTGCTTGAAACTCTTCACCTGTCCCGGTCCCGAATTCACCGCCGGTCACACGGGCCCAATAGTAGGGGTTCAGTTCTCCGTTGAAGGCAACGTGAGCGGCCACGCCTTCAAGTTCGACGTGGACGCCGAGCTCTTCAAACGCTTCACGGACGGCCGTTTCTTCGGCCGTATGGCCGAATTCGACACCGCCGCCTGGGAACACGTAATACAAAAGGTTATCTTTCTCGCGGCGAATGAGCGCGACTTCATCATGTTCATTCACGAGGATGATGGCACTGCGTAATTTCGTTCTGACCAATGGAATCGTTCCTTTCGATTTCGTATCGTGAACAAAACGCATCGACTCGCGGCCGATGCGTTCTGGTCAATCTGTTGCGGGTTGTTCGAGTGAGGCATACATATCAGGTGTCAGCCCGTTATCGTGTGAGGCGATGACTTTCCCGGCGACGCGCATCCCGAGTCGGAGCGCATCTTCAATCGGATGACGTTTCATCAACTCAGAGATGACAGCGGAGAAGAATGAGTCACCGGCACCGGTCGAGTCGGCGACTTTTACTTTCGTCGTCGGGACGTGACCTTGTTCGTTCGTTCGTAAGTCGACATAGACAGCACCGAGTTCACTCATCGTAACGATTGTGAGCGGGGCTCCTTTCATCGCGAGCACTTCGGCGACGCGTAACGCGTCGTCGACTGTGACGATGGACATGTCAGATAAAATCTCTGCTTCTTCACGACTACAAATGAAGCCAGTAAAACCTTGGAGCAAATGACGGTTTCGTTCGATCACCGACAGATGACCGCACACACCATAAAGCGGAAGCTTCATCTCGCGGCACAGTTCAATTGTCTCGTTCAACACGTTGACTGATAAGTCGAGGTCAATCGCGACTGCCTGACTTTCAGCAAACACCGTATCGATGCGACGGAGGATACATTCTTCCATCATCGCTTCGTCCGGTTGCTTCGAGATTGACGTTTGCAGGTCGCCATTGTTATCCATGACGGCAAGCCACATGCCCATCCCGTTATCGTCGAGTAAATCGACGTGATCGACATTGACGTTCAGACCGCGGAGCTCCTCGAGGACGCCCATCCCGATCTGGTCATTCGTCACGGTCGACACGAAACGGACATCATTCCCGAGAACGCCTAAGTTTTGAGCGACGTTTCGGCCAGTCCCACCGTTCGAGAACGCGATGTCACCGACGTTCTTGGCATCTTTATGAAGCGGGGCGAACGAGGTTCCTTTAATATCGACAAACACCTTGCCGATTACTGCAATCGTATTCATACACTGTACCACCTTTAGCCAATCTTCCTATCAGTTCCGGTCTAATTAGACACATTGTTTCTATTATATCGAAACCGCGAACGGCTTTCAACGACGGTTTCGCTAGATGTCGATTTTTGTCACTCCCACGACGAGCTGAGCAAGCGGAGGCCGTTCAAAATGACGAGAATGGTCGAACCTTCATGGCCGACAACCGCGAACGGCATGACGAGCAATTCAAAGATGTTCGTCGCAATCAACACGAGAATGACACCTAAGGCGAACACGACGTTTTGGAGGACGACGCGATTCAATTTACGGGACTGTTTGATGGCGGAGCTCAATCGGCGAAGGTCGTTTTTCATTAAGACGACGTCGGCCGTCTCGAGAGCGGCATCGGTACCTTCACCCATGGCGATTCCGACATCGGCTGTCGCGAGGGCAGGTGCGTCGTTGATGCCGTCGCCGATCATCCCGATGCTACCGTACTCTTGTTTTAATCGTTTAACCTGTTCAACCTTGTCTTCCGGAAGACATTCAGCGATATAACGGGTCAACCCGGCCTCAGAGGCGATGGCACGTGCGGTTGCCTCGTTATCACCTGTAATCATGATGGTCGCGATACCGAGCTGGTTGAGGCGTTCAATCGCTTGTTTGGCTTCAGGGCGTAGTGTGTCGCGGAGCGCGAACGCTCCGATTGTCTGCTCTTCATCGCTGACGAACACGAGTGTATGGCCAGCTGCTTTTAAACGTTCGACATCGTCGCGGAAGAAGTCTCCGCTCTGATCAGCGAACTTTTGTTTGCCGACCCGATAGGCGACACCGTCAATCGTTGCCTCAATCCCGGACCCGGTCACGTCTTTGAAGCGTTCCATCGTGCCTGTATAAGTGCCTGTGAACTGGACGAGCGCTTCGGCGAGCGGGTGCATCGAATGTTCTTCAATCAAGCTGACGATGCGATAGAGGTGTTCTTTGTCCACATCTGGATGGATCAATGCCGATTGGACTTCTGGTTTACCAATGGTGAGCGTACCGGTCTTATCGAAGGCGATCGCTTTCAAGCGCCCCATGTTCTCGATATGGACGCCACCTTTGAATAAAATGCCGTGCTTGGCGGATGAAGCGATGGCAGCGAGTGCGGCCGGGGTGATGGCTGCGACGAGTGCACAAGGCGATGCGACGACGAGCAAAATCATACCACGATAAATACTCGTCTCAAGCGACCACGATGTCAAAACGGGACCGAGCAAGATGATCGCCGTGACGGATGCAAGTACGACTTGGACATAACGCCCTTCGTAGCGGTCGATGAATTGAGCGGACGGTGATTTTTCTTCTTGGGCTTGCTGCACCATTTGAATGATTTTCTGAAACAATGTTTCCGTCGCAAGTTTCGTCACTTCTAGCGTCAAGACGCCGTTCAAGTTGACACTAGAACCGTACACCTCGTCGCCGACATTGCGATCGACCGGAATCGATTCGCCGGTGATGGCTGCTTCCTCAATCGAGGCGCTACCGCTCAAAATACGGCCGTCAACCGGGATGCGTTCGCCCGGTCTAACATAAATGTGATCCCCGACGCGAAGGTCGTCGATATGGACGACTTCGAGTCCGCCAGAGGCGTTCAACCGTGTTGCTTGTTCAGGTTGCAATTCCATCAATGACTCGAGGGCGCGTTCGTTTTTGTTCATCGTGTACGTCTCGAGCGCACCGGATAAAGCGAAGATGAAGATGAGGATGGCCCCCTCCATCCAATAGCCGATGGCGGCAGCGCCGATTGCGGCGATAATCATGAGCAATTCGACGTTTAATGAGCGGGTTTCCCACGTGTCGGTTAGACCTTCCTTCGCTTTGGCGTATCCGCCGATTAAGAAAGCGGTCAAATAGAGGGTGACGTAGAGCCCGGGAGCTCCGTCTTGTCTTTCCGCGATATATGCGAGTACAATCAATACACCACTGATGAGCGCCATGATGAGCTCGATATGTTCAATCCAGTTGGCCCGTTTGAAAACGTGGCTTTTTTCATGTGTGACGGTCGATGTGTTCATGTGAGCACCTCTTTCTAATTGATAATATATATCATTTAAATGATAATGATTGAGGATGATTATCATTATCTATTGTTGATGTGATGGGATTTAAACCTATTTTTAAGGCAACTCCTTATTTATAATGATTATCATGTAAGTTCATTTTAACACCAAATGTAATCACTCACAAACTAAAAGATTAAGGAGTTTTTGTGTCATGCAGAATGTATTTCAACGCCCTTGGACGGTCACGTTCCTGGCGCTATTCAACACGTTTTTATGGGGGAGTGCGTTCCCATTCATCAAATTGAGCTATGAAGCGCTTGAAATCCAAGAACATGAATACGGACAGCAGTTGTTTTTCGCCGGCGAACGTTTTTTATTGGCCGGTCTGCTCTTACTCGTCATCAGCCGCCTCGTCTTTAAACGGCCGATTCGATTAAACGCTGAAAAACTGAAGGCGTATGCACATTTAGGAGCTTTTTTGACGTTCTTACAATACTTGTTCTTTTATATCGGGCTTTCCATCTCGACCGGGGTACAAGGCTCGATTATCGCGGGATCGACATCGTTCTTCCAAATGGCGCTCGCTCATTTTCGTTATGAGGATGACCGTCTCAATCGGTTGAAAGGGATCGCCCTCACACTTGGTTTTTCAGGGATCGTCATCGCCAACTGGCCGACGGCACACGCGGAGATAGGGTTTGGGATTGGTGAGATTCTGCTCATTATGGCGATGATCTCAGGAGCGTTTGGGAATTTGATCGCCAAAGATTATTCCCGTAGCCATGACGTCGCGCCGATGACCGCTTGGGCGATGGTGTTCGGTTCAATTGGTTTACTCGTCGTCGGCTATGTGCTCGCGCCAGGAGACGTGTTGCTTCCTTACACAGTGACGACACTCTTCTTCTTGTTGTACCTCGCGCTCTTGTCTGCGATCGGGTTTACGTTATGGAACACACTCATGAAATATAATCCGGTCAGTCGCGTATCACTCTATATGTTCTTTGTTCCCTTGTTCGGCGTCGTCTTATCGAGCGTTTTGCTCGGAGAAACGATTCCGTGGAACGCGCTCGTCGGGTTGCTGTTCGTCATCGCGGGCATTTATCTCTCCACTTATTTTCAAGGGAAAGCAAGCCGGTCGGCCCGCTAACGAATCAACGTCGAGGCACAGTTGACGGAATTTTGTTCCCATGGCAAAATATATTAAAAATTCTGAATTCTTTCAGTTGAAATCGGTCTTCGTTGTAAAGACTTGCGTGCGAATCTGATTGAAAGGAGGGTTATGCCATGGCAAGAAATCCGATTGTCCGACACATACTCATCTCGCGCCAGCCGCGTGACGAGTACGTCAAATACGTGATGAAGTGCGTGAGTCGCGGATTGAAGGAGCACCATGAGCAAGTGGACGCGCGTGCCATGCGGCAAGGCGATGATATTCAGACGAAGTGGCAAATCAATGATCGTATCATTGAAGTCACACTCAAGTCTGACGTATTGGCCTCGCTTGAAACGGAACCGTTCGCGCTCGATGAAGTGTTCATGCGCGCATTTGAACGGAACGATGTCAGGCTTGGTCCAGTGAAAGAATGATACGAAAAAGGGTGGATCTCCAAGGAGACCCACCCTTTTTAGACGTCAATCGGTTTGGCTTTCGCCGTGAACAAACTGACGGCCAAAATCCCGAGAATGAGTGTGTACATCAAGAAATACACTTCTTTCGGTAACGCGATCCAAAACGCACCGATCATCGGACCGCTAATTGAACCGACGCTAAACGAGATGCTATAGAGCATATTGCCGGTTGGTAACAGAGAGCGCGGCAATACTTCCGTCATGTGGGCCAGTCCGAGTGAATACGTCGAGCCGAGCCCGGCACCTGCTAAGGCGAACAGGACAAGGAGCCAGGCGTAATGGTCGACGGCGAGGTTGGCGATGGCGAAGACGAGCGTGCCGAGCGTCAACACGATTTGCAGGATCCGTTTCTTCCCGAAGTGATCGGCGAGGCGGCCGAGCGGTAACTGCACGACAATCGAGGCGACGATGAACGTCGTGATCAGCGTGCTCGTCTGCGTGAGTCCGATGTCGTTTCGGACCGTGAAAATCGGTAAGTTGGCATTCAAGCTCGCTTCAAGGAACCCGTATGTAAAAGCAGGTAAGAGCGTATACCCGCCGCCGATGAGGACGAGTCGGATGCGTCCTTTCGAGTCGGTCTTCACTTTCTCGGCCTCAGGATACTCATTGTCGACCTTGAAAATCAAAAATAACGATGCGAGACAGAAGACAATCAAAACGAGGAACGGTAACCAAAAATGTAAATCAACGAGCGGGGCGATGAGCGGACCGACCGCAAAACCGAGGCTGAACGCCATGCCGTAATACGCCATCGCCCGGCCGAGGCTCCGCTTATCGCTCGCGGACGTGACCCACACTTGTGAACCATAGTGGAGCGCCGAATCACCGAAACCGATCACAAAACGCATGAGTGCCCACATGAGGAGCGACGGCCAGAGCGGCAAGAAGAACGTAGCGAGCGCCGTCAACACGATCCCGAGGACGATGGTCGGCCGGAACCCGTACTTGCGGACAAATCGTTCAAGCAGGGGCGCGGAGACGATGACGCCGAGATAGAGCATCGTCGCATTCAATCCGTTCAACCAGGCCGGATTGCCGTCACGCTCGATCAAGGTCGATAATAACGGGATCAGCGCCCCTTGAATCAAACCAGAAATAAAGACGACAAGTAATAAAATCGAAAATCGAAATCGTTGCATAGTACACCTCATCATTCATTGCATAGTAAAAAGCTGAGAAAGGTCTCAGCTTTTTGGCTCGTCAATCGGTTGGGGTACATGGTTCAAGTGTAAGAGTTCATCATCCCAACTGCCTTGACTAAATACTTCATCACGGTCTACTTTGTCTGAAACGAATGCGGCTGTCAATAAGATGCTGAGCACACCACCGAAAATGATGATGGCCATGACGGTAATCATGAATACATAGATGGCTGTCATCTTCAAACACCTCGATTCAGTTTATATACTGAACATTTCCCGAATCGAAACAATTAAAACGGCTCGGCTACACGTTCTCGGAAGTTTACGTTCGGATAGTACGCTTGTTTGACGAGCGCATTCGGACCGAGACACTTGACGGCTGGGCAGTGGCACGACAGCGTGGCGTTCAAGCTGCTATTGGACCACGTGTCGTACGCCTCTTGAAAAGAAGTATCGTACAGTGTTCCGAGCGTGCCGAGTTCATCTCCAAAGTCGGTGACAATGATCTGGCCATCAAAAATATTTGTGTTGAGACGTGAGCGGCCATCCGGGTCGTTCCGCACGGTCACGTTTTTCGCCTCGTGGAGCCGTTTTAATAAAGCACGGTCTTCCGGCAAGTCGGAGCAAGCATAAAACGGCAACGTCCCGAACAGCATCCAAACATTCTCATCACGGACGTCGAGCAGGTCGTGGATGGCCTGACGGGTGTCCGGTAGCGACGCTGACTCGAGCGCACTTGCGAAGTCGGCGGGGTACATCGGGTGCACTTCATGGCGCTGACAGCCGAGGGTGACGATTTCTTCATGAATTTCTTTCAAGTGCGGAATCGTCCGCTTATTAATCATCGTCTCAGCCGATACGATGATGCCTTCGGCAGTGAGTGCCCGCGCGTTATCTTTCATCGTCTGGAGCATCTTCAAACGTGCCTCCGCGCTCGGTTTCCGGTCCATCATCGCGAAACCGCCCTCTAAGAAATCAGCGTCTGTCCCCCAGTTATGCGAAATGTGCAAAACGTCGAGGTAAGGGGTAATAAGATGGTAGCGAGAGAGTGGGAGCGTCAAGTTCGAGTTGATTTGTGTCCGGGCGCCGCGCTCTTTCGCATAACGAAGCAATGGGACGACGTAGTTCCGTACCGACTTCATCGATAACATCGGTTCGCCGCCCGTGATCGAGAACGCGCGCAAATGCTCGATCTCATCAAGGCGCGAGATCAATAGGTCGAGCGGGACTTCAGGTTCTTCCGTCTGATCAAGCATATAGCCGACCGCGCAATGTTCGCAGCGCATATTGCATAGCTTGGTCGTCGTCACTTCGACGTTCGAAAGGACGAGGCGACCGAACTCAGTTTGATCGAGGTAAGCTTCCCATGGATCAAACGTTGTCGAGATGTTTTGCATATCAATTCCACCTTTTCATCAAGTCACACGAAATAGTATGCTATAATAACAACTCTTTGTCACGAACCAAAGGAGCGATCACGAGATGGGTAAATCACGAACAGATACGGCAGGAAAAATGAATGTGTTAAAATCGAGAACGGAATTACTGTGCTTATCAGTCAATACGTTGGACGAATTTACGACGCCAGAGGATTTGCATCGATTGTTAGCTGATATTGATTCCTTACGTGCGAAAGTCGTACGTTACGCCAAAGATTTAGAACAAGTATCTCGAAAGGATGAAACACATTGAAACTGATCGTAGGAGAATACACTAGCGCCCAAGCCGAACGGCTAGGCATAAACGGAGAGGGCATCGCGACGATTGATCGGATGGTCATCTTCATCCCGAACTTATTACCAGGTGAGAAGGCGAAAGTCGAGATCACACGCGTCGAGCGGAACTACGCTGAGGCCCGCGTCATCAAGCGGGACAACGACTCGCCGGAACGGGTCAAGCCGCCATGTCCGATTTATGATGAGTGCGGCGGCTGCCAAATTCAGCATATGAGTCCGCGCCTGCAGATGGACTATAAAGAAGAAATCGTCCGTAACGCCTTCCGTCAAAAGACAAAATTGAACGTCGACAAGTCGGATATCCGTGGTACAAAAGGAATGGATCACCCTTGGTACTACCGCAATAAGTCACAGTTCCCGCTCTCGACGCGCCGTGGCGAGATCGTGTCAGGGCTCTACAAGCCGAACACGAACGAGCTCGTGCCAATCGAACATTGTATGGTGCAACAACGGGACACGACGAACATTAATAACGCCATCGTCCGCATTTTGAACGAACTCGACATCCCGGTATACGATGCGCGTCGTGACGTCGGCTTCGCCCGTACCGTCATCGTCCGCTCAGGTTACAAGACAGACGATGTACAAGTGGTGCTTGTCGTTGGGAATGAAGACGTGCCACGTTTAGACGAATTGAGCGATCGGATCATGGCGTTACCGAACGTCGTGTCGTTCCATATCAATATCAACTCGAACCGTTCGGGTGTCATCTTCGGTTATCGCACGGTCCACATTGCCGGGCAAGACAAGATGGATGAACAACTTGATGACGTTCATTATCATTTGTCGCCACGTGCGTTCTTCCAGCTCAATCCGGCCCAGACGGAAATTATGTATCGTGAAGTCGTCGAGGCGGCAGGGCTCACGGGCGAAGAGCGCGTCATTGATGCGTACGCCGGTGTCGGTTCAATCGGGCTATGGCTCGCCCCGCACGCGAAAGAGATTCGCGGGATGGAAGTCGTTCCGGAAGCAGTCGAAGATGCAAATGCGCACATGCGTGAGAACGGCTTCAACCATGCGACTTATGTTGAAGGGCGGGCCGAACATTGGATTCCGCGCTGGGTGAAGGACGGTTGGATTCCAGACGTCATCGTCGTCGATCCACCGCGCACAGGAGTAGATCATCAACTGTTAAACGCGATGATCTCATCGAAAGCGAAACGGATCGTCTACGTATCTTGTAATCCACAGACGCTCGCACGTGACGCGGATCAACTCATGAAAGCTGATTATAAGATCAACTATATCCAGCCGTATGATATGTTCCCACAGACGGCACACGTCGAGTCAATCGTCGTCTTCGAGAAGAAGAAAAAGAAAAAGTATTGACGGGGTTGTGAAACCGCTTGCAAAATAGCGGTTTTCACGCTATGGTTCAGATGTCAGACTTCTTTAATAAACGTTAAGAAGCGGAGGAACATCAGATGATCCCACAAGAAAAAGTGAACGAGCTCGTCCATAAAGCAATTGATGCGCAATCACGCGCCTATACACCTTATTCGAAGTTCAATGTCGGGGCGGTCGTCATCGATGAGACCGGCAAAGAAATCTCGGGTTGCAACGTCGAGAATGCCTCGTACGGCTTGTCGATGTGCGCTGAACGGACCGCCATCTTTAAAGCGGTATCGGAAGGCAGCAAGTCGATTGAGACGGTCGTCGTCGTCGGTGATACGGACGGACCAATCTCGCCATGCGGGGCCTGTCGTCAAGTCATCGCCGAGTTTGCGAGTGACAACTTTACGTTGATTCTCGCGAATATGGCGGGGGACACGAAAGTGATGACGAAAGAAGAGATGCTGCCATACGGCTTCTCACCAAAAGATTTAACGTAACGTAAAGATGCGGACGAAATTCGTCCGCATCTTTATTTGTTGCTGTCATATTTTTTCTCGCTGACCGAGTCATCTTTCGAGTGTCGCTTTTGTTTCTCGTCTTTCACTTTCTGATTCAGCTCTTCCACCGGGATTGGGTCGACGGTCTCCATCCCTTCCTGGTCGAAGATGCTCTCTTTGTCCGTATCGACGGCATCTGGGTTGTCGAACGGTCGTTTGGACGGATCTTTTGACTGTTTCATCTTAATCGCCTCCTTGTCTTGACTGTTATTCCACTTCCTGAATGGGTGTAAACGCTTTAGAAAGTTGGTTTCAATTTCCTGGAACAGTGGAATTATCCGTACATAGTGACTAAGGAGGGTATTCGGATGGATAAGAAAGTATTGATGGGAATCGTGCTCGGGGTAGCGGGGGCAGCACTCGTCGCACCGAAAGTAGCGGCGCTCTTGACCCAGGACCGCGATGACGATACATGGAGCAAGATGGACAAGATGGAAAGCGTCGATTCGGATAAGGATGAGGCGGAGGAAGGTCTCACTCAACTGGATTCGAACTATCGGGCCGAGTGGCAAGCGAACGGCTATCCGCAGACACACGCCGAGCGTGAACGTCTCATGAATGAATCGGATGATGCCTACAAAGGGAAAGACATATAAAAAAGACAGCTCGCGTGAGCTGTCTTTTTTATATGTCTTCGTCCGGCAAGAGCGGCAAAGTGAGCGTGACGGTCGTTCCGTTGCCGACTTCTGAAGTGAAGTGCATCGAGCCGCCGTGACGTTCCATAATGTGCTTAGCGATGGCAAGTCCGAGTCCGGTCCCGCCGTCCTCGCGTGTTCGCGACTTATTGACACGATAAAAACGCTTCGTCAATTGATCGAGGTCCTCTTTCGGGATGCCTCGGCCTTCGTCTCGAATCTCGGTGATGGCATTGTCGGCGGTCGCATACGTCTTCACATGAATCGACTTCCCAGCCTCGGTGTAGCGGAGGGCGTTATCGAGCAAATTCCCGACGACTTGCTCGAGCCGGTCGTGGTCCCCGAGAATAATCAAGTCGAAGTCGAGGTCCGTCTCGATGGTGACGCCTTTCGCCCGGGCAATCGGCTCGAAGCGGTATAAGACGTCTTCGAGCACTTGCGAGTAGACGACTGGTTCTTTCGTCATCGGATACGAGTCACGTTCGAGTTGGGCCAAGTCGAGCAAATCGTTGACGAGCCGTTGCAAGCGCTCCGTCTCGTTCTCGATGATCTCGTAATATTGATTTTTCGTTTTCTCGTCGAGCGACGGGTCTTGGAGCATTTCCGTATAGCCGCGAATATACGATAGCGGTGTCCGTAATTCATGGCTGACGTTCGCCAAAAACTCTTTTCGTTGCTCTTCGACGAGACCGAGCGATTCGGCCATCCGGTTCAGCGTCTCGGCGAGTTCGCCAATCTCATCATCGGAATAAATCGGGATGCGGTGCGAGAAATCACCTTTGGCATACACTTGCGACGCTCGTTTCATTTGAATGAGCGGCTGAATGATCGTATCGATGATTTGCGTCCCGAAGATGAGCAAGTTCACGATCATCAAGATAAGCAAGAACGTGATCATGAGCCGGATCGGTTGGAACGGCTCGCTGATTTTACTCAGCTCCATATACAAGATGAGGGCGTTATCGAGCTCACCGTCCCGGATGAGCGGGAAGGCGGACATGAGGATATCGACATCCTCGGTCGGGTGTTTACGGGTGACGGAAATCGCATAGCCGTCTTGTAGCTTGGCGAGATCTTGTTCCCGTAAAAACGTCTTGCCTGATCCGAGGCTGTCTTCTCGGACCGATGAAAGGAACACTTTCGTTTCGGTCAGTTCGTTCGTGTACGTCATACTGTCGGAAAACGCGTCAGAGAAGCCGTCCGCCTTATAGATGGTGACAAGCTTCTCGCCGCGATTGATGAGCAGTTCTTCTTGTGTCTGAATATAGAACTTGTCGTACAAGTAAAACGTCATGATGATGAACACGAACGCGGAGAAAAGGCTAGCGGTCCAGATGGTGATCCAAATCCGCTTCCGGATCGTGTATTGCTTCATACAGTCGCCTCGAACTTGTAGCCGATCCCCCAGACAGTTTGAATATAGCCGCCGGCTTCACCGAGCTTGAGCCGAAGTGTCTTGATGTGCGTGTCGACGGTCCGTAGGTTACCGTGGTACTCCGTCCCCCAAATTTGGTCGAGCAATTGTTCACGTGAGAATACTTTCTCTTCGTTCGTGATGAACAAGTAGAGCAAATCGAACTCTTTGCGGGTCAAGTTGACCGTTTTGCCTTTCACGCTGACCGCGCGGCCATCGATATCAATCGATAGGACACCTGTATCGAACGTCGCTTCTTGTTCTTTCGAGAAGTTATGTGTCCGCCGAAGTGTCGCCTCGATTCGGGCGAGCAGCTCGCGCGGGCTGAACGGCTTCGTGATATAGTCATCCGCACCAATCTTCAAGCCATGAATGCGGTCGAGCTCCTCTGAGCGAGCCGTCAGCATGATGATCGGCACGTTTGAGAACTCACGTATGCGCATGCATGCTGTGAGGCCGTCAAGTTCAGGCATCATCACATCAAGCAGGACGAGGTGGAACGACTGTTCTTTCAATAAGTCGATTGCCTCGAGACCGTTCGTGGCTGTGACGGTCTCGTATCCTTCCTTCTCTAAATTCGAAACGAGCAAATCTCGCATTTGTTCTTCATCATCGGTCACTAAGATGCGAAACGTTGGTTCTGACATTGGGCATTCTCCTTTACAAAACGGTTAACGAGGACGTGTGATCATTCCCTCATACCTCTATCATACCTATCTCTCCGAATTAGAACAGAAATATTCATTGACGTAAAGTTGTCCTCATGAAATCCACACAAAAACGCCACAAAAAAGCCAATTCTTTGTCAGAATTGGCTTATGCTTCGAGCTGGGCTTCATAGGTATGGTCGAATTCAGGCGCATGGAGTGAGTGCAAGTAAAGTTGGAAACTCGACTTCGACACTTCATACAGAACGTATTCGACATCACCTTGATTGATTTCAGTTAATAATTCAGACCGAATCTCATTGGCGCAGAAGGCGTACGGCAATTTTTCTGCCGCCGCGATCGAGCGCTCATTCGATTGACGGATTTTCAAAAATACACTTTCGATGTCAAGTTCGAAGAAAAGTTCGGAGAAGAACGCTTCTTTCGCGACTTGATTGTAACCTTTGCCGTGATACGGTTTGCCAAGCCACGTCCCGAGGAATCCATAGCCGGATTCCACATCGAACAAGCTGATTGTCCCAATCGGGGTACCAAACTCGTTCGTAATGGTGCGTGAGATGATATTTCCTTGCTCTTCTAGCTCGATAATTTGCTTCGTGCTAAATAAAAACTCGTCAAAGTGGACCGTCTTTTGACGGACATATGGAAAGACATCTGGGTGTTGCATCAGTTCGAACAACTCCGCGCAGTCGGTAAGCTCACGAAATTTGAGCACCTTTACATTCCTCCTCCTATTTCAGACCGCTGAAGAATAGTTGTAACGAAAGCATACTTCTGGCTTCGTTGTTCGAACTTGCCTTGGCTGCTCCCTTTTATGAAGTTACAAGATTATTTTATATAGTTTTTTTGAAAAAGCAAGTAAATAAAATGCAACTTCATAAAAAAATAATAAGAGCGCTTTCAAGACTGGTGTCACTCACATCTCATGGTGCGTTTTTGAACGACTCGTCGAGTAAACGATGTGACCGTCGACGATGGTCATAATCGGCTTGGACATGTAATCGAGCGGGAAGTGGCTCCACAAGACGAGGTCGGCGTCTTTGCCGATCTCGAGCGAGCCGATCCGGTCGTCTACTCCAAGCGATTCGGCCGGATGAATCGTGATGGCACGAAGCGCGATATCGACCGGGAGGCCTTCTCGGGCAGCAAGACCGGCACAAAGGTTCAAATATTGGACCGGTGTGTACGGATGATCCGTCGTGATGGAGACGATCATATCGTGCTCATGCAAGATTCGATATGTCTCCCATGTTTTGTTTTGGAGCTCAATTTTCGACTTGCGTGTGAACGTCGGTCCGACGGTAACGTGTTTGACACCGAGTTCACGCAACTTTTCAGCGACGAGATGTCCTTCCGTACAATGTTCGATCCGATAGTCGAGGTCGAACTCTTGTGCGAAGCGGACGACTGATAAAATATCGTCGGCGCGGTGGGCGTGGACGCGAATCGGCATCTTGCGATCGAGGGCGAGTTGAATCATCTGGCTACCGAACGTGCCAATCGTCTTCGTCGAGTCGACGGTCCGGAACGCTTCACGCAACAACCCCATGATGCCCATACGGGTCAACTCACCGGATTTCCCCATACTGTGGACACGCTTCGGGTTTTCTCCGAGGGCGAGCTTGAGACCTGCATAACGACGGAGCACCATGTCCTCGATGAAACGGCCATGGGTTTTAATGACACTTGTCACCCCGCCGATGACGTTCATACTGCCGGGCATGACTTGAACGGCCGTGACTCCGGCCATGAGCGCTTCTTGAAATCCTTCATCGAGCGGATAGACGCCGTCGATGGCCCGGGCGTGTGGCGTCATCGCCTCGACGGTCTCGTTCGCATCGTTCCCGACGGAGCCCGTCCCTTCGTCATACAGTCCGAGGTGAGTGTGGGCGTCGATGAAGCCGGGGAACAAGAAATTGCCCTCGGCCTCGATGACCGTCTCTCCGTCGAGTGGGTCCAACAAATCCGCCATCTCGACGATTTTGCCGTCCTTGACGCGGAGGTCCCCATAAAAGTGTGGGGCAGTGATCGGATAAATATGGGCGTTACGAATTAACAAATTACTCACGTGCTGGCTCCTTTCAAGTCAAATGAAGTAGTTGTTTCAAAGCGGGTTCTAACGTTTCATAACGGAAGCGGAAACCGTGGTTGAGCGCTTTCGTCGGAACGACTTTGGCTCCCTCGAGGACGATGACACTCTTCTCTCCAAGCGCGAGCTTCAGGAGCGGTGCCGGGGCAGGTGCCCAATGCGGGCGATGCATGATCCGGGCGAGTGTTTTTCCGAACTCGTCCATCGTGACGGGCGTCGGTGCCGTCCCGTTAACAGGTCCCTCAATCGAATGCGTATCAATCACGTGAACGAACAACCGGACGAGGTCGTCCAAATGAATCCATGGTACCCATTGCTTGCCAGAGCCGAGTCGTCCACCGACACCGAACGTGTATGGCAGTTTCATGAGTGGGAAGGCACCGCCATCATTCGATAAGACGACGCCGGTCCGCATCGTGACGAGACGGATGCCCATGTCTTGAACGGGTTTCGCCTCGTTCTCCCACAAGACACAGACGTTACCTAAGAAGTTGGTCCGGTCCGGGAGTGGGGTCGTCTCCGAATACGTGATGGAGCGGTCTTCTCCGTAAATCCCAATCGCGGACCCGCTGATGACGACGTTTGGCTTGCGCTTCATATTTTTAATGATCCGGATGACTTCTTTCGTCCCATCGATCCGGCTTTGAAGAATGGCTTGTTTCTGTTTATGTGTCCAACGACCATCGTTGATCGAAGCACCAGCCAAATGAATGAATGCGTCGACATCTTGAAGGTCGGACTCAGGATGACTGTCTGGCGTCATCCATTCGACGAACGAGATCCCTCCTTGCCGCGGACGCGGGCGGCGTGTCAAGACGACGACTTGATGTCCGGCTTCGGCGAGTGCGCGAACGAGCGGCCGGCCGATCAATCCAGTGCCACCGGTGATTGCTATTTTCATGGGTCTCCCTCCAATATCCTTTAAGCGATTTCAAAACGGGTATGAGGACTATAAGAATAACTAGTACAGATAATACCCTTTCTTCTAACTTATCAAAAATCCTGCTCGAAAGGGGAACGTGATATGTTAGAAGCAGGAAATGGAGGGATTTCGTGAAAATCGCCAAGTTTACGACCCAGAAGAAAAATCAAGACCGGCTCAACGTATACGTCAAGAAGGATGGGCGTGAGGAGTTTGCGTTCGCCATCGACTTAGATGTCTTCATCAAATATGGATTGACGAAAGGGATGGAGCTTGAAGACGACTTCGTCCGTGACGTCCTTCAAGCTGAAGAAGAACAGAAAGCGTATAAAGCGGCCGTCAATTATTTATCGTACCGAATGCGCGCCGTTTCAGAGGTACGTGACTACCTCGTGAAGAAAGAGATAGATGAGGCAGCCATCAAGCGCGTCATCGAGCGATTGATCGAACAGCGCTATTTGAACGATGCCGAATTTGCCAAAGCCTACACCCAGACGAAATTCAATACGAGTCCGAGCGGGCCAGTCAAAATCAAACGAGAACTCACTCAGCTTCGAATCGACCCGGACATCATTGAAGAAGTGATCAGCGCGATTTCGCACGAAGACCAGCTTGAAAAGGCCGGAAAGTTCGTAAATAGGAAACAAATGGAAACAAATCGTCGTTCTGCCACAGAAGTGCAACAAAGAATTCAACAAACCCTGATGCAAAGGGGATTTACGTTTGATATTATTTCAGAGGCGATTCTCACGTTTTGGGAGAACGAGGATGAGGACGTTGAACTTTCGGCTTGTTTGACACAGGCGGAAAAACTGAATCGGAAGTTCAGTGGATATGCTCCATATGAGCGGAAACAGCGGATGAAGATGCAGCTTCGACGCAAAGGTTTTCCATATGAGGTGATTGACCGGGCTTTAGATCGACTCGCTGAACAAGAGTCATAATGGGAGATTCATTTACGGTAGGGGAAAAATCTGAAAAGGTGGGTCTACATTGACGATTTTCGAATGGATTACAGCACTGATGCCGATTGTGGCAGTGCTCGTATTATTGGTCATTATGCGTTTACCGGCGTCAGTCGCGATGCCGCTCTCGCTTGTATTGACGGCAGGACTTGCGTTCTTCGTCTGGCAACTCGATGCGACGCGGATCATGGCGGCGACGTTACAAGGGCTCGTGATTGCCGTCACGACAGTCTGGATTGTGTACGGTGCAATCGGGATGATGAATACGATGAAAGAGGGGGGCGGTATGAACGCGATTCGATCTGGATTCGTTAACATTACACCAGATCCCCGAATTCAAGTGCTCATCGTCGGTTGGTTGTTCGTCTCATTCATCGAAGGTGCTTCAGGCTTCGGGACACCAGCTACGGTCGCGGCTCCGCTGTTGATCGCCCTCGGCTTCCCGCCGATTGCGGCGGTCGTCATCGCCTTATCGGCCGACGTCTCGGCGGTCACGTTCGGTGCGGTCGGAACTCCGGCTTTAATCGGAATTGGGAACGGGTTGTCGCTTGACGTCAATCAGCCTGAGACCATCGAGTTTTTGACAAGTGTCGTCTTACAGACGGTACTCATCGACATGTTCGTCGGTTTGCTCATCCCGTTTATTTTGATTTTGATGCTGACTCGATTCTTCAGTAAAGAGAAGTCAATCAAACCAGCGCTCGAAGTGTTCCCGATTGCCATTATCGCGGCACTCGCTTACAGTATCCCGGCTTACATTTGGACGCTCATTCTCGGATTTGAATTCGGAGGCATGCTCGGTGGGTTGACGGGTCTCGTCATTCTCGTCACGATGGCACGGAAAGGGATTCTTATGCCAAAACGGGTGTGGACGTTCGACGGCTATGCCGACGAGATTGACCAACCGCTCGATCAACCGACGATTGGCAAAGGAAAACGTGAACTGCCACAGTGGAAGGCGTGGGCACCGTATTTGATTTTGACGATCTTCCTCGTCTTGACACGGACTGTGCCATTCTTGAACGAATTGACGCGCAGCGTTCGCATCGACTTGCCAAATATTATCGGGGTCGAAGGAATCTCGACGTCGTGGGAACCGTTCTATTCACCAGGGTTCATGTTCATCTTGACGATGATCGCGACGTTCTTCCTCCACAACATGAGCTGGTCACAAGTGACCTCGGTGTTTAAAGCGACGACGCTCGGTGTCGTCGGGACGGCCATCACACTCGCCGCATCGGTGCCGATGGTCCGCATCTTCATCCACTCAGAAAACGGCGGCGCAGGACTGGCCTCGATGCCGGTCGAGCTTGCAACGGCCGCAGCCGATACGTTCGGCGGGGTTTGGCCGCTTGTCGCACCGTGGATTGGGGCGCTCGGCGCCTTCGTTTCCGGATCGGCCACGTTCTCAAACATGATGTTCTCGAGTTTGACGACGAACGTCGCCGAATCCGTCGGGTTGAACGAGACGCTCGCTCTGTCGATGCAAATGGCGGGGGCGAACGCCGGTAACATGATTTGCGTCTTGAACGTCGTCGCGGTCGCCTCGGTCGCAGGTCTTCTTGGAAAAGAAGGGACGATTATCCGCTACACGCTCATGCCGATGATTTATTACGTGACAGCGACCGGACTTGTCGGTTTGATGCTTGCCACGTTCTTCTTGTAAAAAAGTTACAAACTATTTACAACAATAATATTGACAATTTTCTGAACAGTCTGCTAAGGTTTTAGTAGATTTTCAAACTATGAACAGAGAGGAGCCAGCATGATGAAGTACATTCCAACACTACAACGCACACACACAACATCATATGGCTACTCGTATTTGACTGCGTAATTTGGCAGCTGGATAGGGGTAGTGTCCTTTCCCCTGACCATGCAAAAGACTGAAGACTCAGAAGCGTACTTCATCCGATTGGTTGCACAATCAGGTGACGTGCGCTTTTTTTTGCGTGCGCGGAAAGGACGAAAGGGGGAATCAGTCATGAAACTGATTAAACAATTGGATTGGTTTATTAAAAGACAGAAGCGGACGTATATCGTCGCCATCATCCTACTCATCATCACCGGCGTCGTCGATATGCTACCGCCGTGGATCATCGGGCAGGCAATCGATGCGATCCGCGAAGGGAGCTTGACGACAGAACGTCTCGTTATGATCGTCGGTTCATTGCTCGGCATCATGGTATTATCGTACGTCCTCTCCTATTTATGGATCGCCCGCCTGTTCGGTACGGCGTTCCTGCTCGAGAAAAAATTACGGGCTCGCTTCTTCGGCCACTTGCTCCGGCAGACGCCGCGCTTTTATCAGCAGCATCGCACGGGGGATTTGATGGCGCTCGCGACGAACGATTTGAAAGCGGTTGAACGGACGGCCGGTTTCGGCGTCATGACGCTCGTCGACTCGTTCAATATGACGCTGATCGCGCTCACGATTATGGGTGTCTTCATCGATTGGAAGTTGACGCTTGCGGCGCTCTTGCCGATGCCGCTTCTTGCCTGGTCGATGAATAAGCTCGGCCGCCAAATCCATGCCCGCTTCACAGCGGCGCAAGACGCGTTTGGCGTGATGAACGACCAAGTCGTCGAATCGATTTCGGGACTTCGAGTCGTCCGCTCGTTCGTCCAAGAAGACGCGGATACGAAAAAGTTCGATACGATCACCGACGACGTGATGGCGAAAAACATGCATGTCGCCAAAATCGACGTCTTGTTTGAACCGGTCATTAAACTGCTCGTCGGCTTGAGCTACTTGATTGGGTTGTCGTTCGGCACGTATCTCGTGTTCACGAACGACATCACGCTCGGTCAGCTCGTTTCGTTCAACATCTATCTTGGGATGCTTATTTGGCCGATGTATGCGTTCGGCGAACTGATTAACGTCGTGCAACGTGGTACGGCCAGCCTTGAACGCATCGAGGCGACGATGAATGAACCACCGGACGTCGTCTCAACCGGAACGGTCGAAGTCGGCGTCCCGGAAAAAATCACGTTCAAATCACTGTCGTTCCAATATCCGGGAACGACTCGCGCGTCGCTTGAAGACATCGTCTTGCACGTGTCACGTGGTGAGACAATCGGCATCGTCGGACCGACGGGGGCCGGAAAGACGACGCTGTTGCGTCAGTTGCTCCGAGAGTATCCGATTGATGACTCGTTACTCGTCAATGGAATCCCGATTCACGACATCAAGCTTGATACCGTTCGGGGTTGGAGCGGTTATGTCTCGCAAGAGCATTTGCTGTTCTCGAAGACGGTCCGTGACAATATTTTGTTCGGCGCCGATGACGCGACGGAACAAGACCTCGAGACGGCGATTCGGCTCGCGGCGTTCGATACCGATATCGAACATTTAGAGAACGGCCTTGAGACGGTCGTCGGGGAGCAGGGGGTTATGCTCTCGGGCGGTCAGAAACAACGGCTGTCTATCGCCCGCGCGCTCTTGAAAGATCCAGAGATCCTCTTGCTCGACGATTCGCTCTCAGCAGTCGATGCCAAGACGGAAGCCCGCATTATCGATTCGGTCCGGACGAGCCGGGCCGAACAGACGACGTTTATCGTCGCGCACCGCCTGTCTGCTGTGGCCCATGCCGACCAGATTCTTGTATTACAAGACGGTCGCGTCACAGAGCGGGGCACACACGACCAACTGATGGAACGACGCGGTTGGTATTATGAACAATACGTTCGACAAGGAGAGTCGGAGTAATCCGGGAAAGGGGGAATCTCTCATGATCGATCAATACGAATTAGATCCAGCTCGTAGGAAACGGACGATTCGCTCACTCGTTGGGTACGCCAAACAAGTGAAGCGCTCGATTTTCCTCGGCTTGACGTTACTCTTTTTAGCGGTCGGCGCGGAACTCGCGGGACCGTATATCGCAAAAATTATTATCGATGACCATATCGTCGCCATCGAGCGCGATTGGGTTCAAGTCGAGTCAGGCGGGAGTGTCGACTTTGACGGCAACTCCTATGAGAAAGAGACGCGGCTTGACGAAGAGACTGTCGTCCGACCTGTCTCGATCGTTCAGACGACAGACGGATACTATCTTGTTCCGGATGCCGTTATGAGCGGTGGGGTACGTGAAGTCGAAGACGGCGTCCTCACCATCACACGAAGCGAGGAATCAGCGACGTACGACAATATTGTGCCGCTCTCCTCGACTGACGTGTTCAAGTTTTATGAGACGGATCTTCGGGCTGTGCTTATGTTGTCTGCCTTGTACGTCGTCTTGCTTCTCATCGCGGCAGGGTTGAACTGGGGGCAACAGATGCTCCTCCAACGGTCGGCCCATAAGATTGTCAAGACGATGCGACTCGATGTCATGCGGCACTTACAGACGATCCCGGTCCGCTACTTTGACCAGACGCCGATCGGAAAAATCGTCAGCCGTGTCACGAATGACACTGAGACGATTCGCGACTTGTATTTAGGTGTGCTCGCACGTGTCTTCCAAAGCGTCGTCATGATGATTGGTGTCTTGATCGCCATGTTCTTCTTAGACGCGCGCCTCGGTTTCGTGTCGCTCATCATCATCCCGGTCGTCATCGTATGGATCAAGTTGTTCCAACGGCTGTCGACACGAAACAACTTCCGTGTTCGCGCCCTCGTCGCCGACATGAACGCGCAGTTGAATGAGAGCATTCAGACGATGCCGATCATTCAATCGTACGTCAAAGAAGATCTCGTCTATGACGAGTTCAACGAGAAAAATAGCGACAACTTCCAGACGCGCCGGAAACTGCTCAAACTCGATGCACTCATGTCGCACAATTTGGTCAACTTTTTCCGCAACATGGCGCTTGCCTTACTCATCTGGGTCGTTGGCGCGCAGACGCTCGGCACGGGCAGCGTGCTCACCCTCGGGATTTTGTACGCTTATATCGATTACGTGTCACGGATTTTCGAGCCGGTCACGCAAATCATGAACCAGCTGTCCCCGCTCCAACAAGCGCTCGTTTCGGCAGATCGGATGTTCCAATTGCTCGACGAGAAGGGGGAAGATGTCTCCTCAGAACGCATTGCACGCTTTAACGGCGAGGTCGCCTTCGAGGACGTGTCCTTCAGCTATGAAGCCGGAAAACCGGTGCTCCAACACATCGATATCCATGCAGAGCCAGGTGAAACGGTCGCACTCGTCGGCCATACGGGTAGCGGTAAGAGTTCGATTATGAACTTGCTCATGCGTTTTTATGACCCATCAGAAGGAACGCTTAACATCGACGGTATGGATGTTACGAAATTGCCGACACAAGCTGTCCGCGATCATCTCGGCATCGTGCTTCAAGACCCGTTCTTATTTACAGGTTCGATTCGCACGAACGTGACGCTCGGTGACGAAAGCATTTCTGACGACCGGATTTGGCAAGCGTTGACGGCGGTCGGGGCCGACCGTTTCGTCAAACAGTTACCGCACGGTCTCGACGAACCGGTCATCGAACGCGGTGCCTCGCTCTCGAGTGGGGAACGTCAGCTGATCAGCTTCGCCCGTGCCCTCGTCTTCGACCCGGCTATTCTCGTTCTCGATGAAGCGACGGCGAGTGTTGATTCGGAGACGGAAGCGCTCATTCAAGAAGCGCTTAAGACGCTCACTTACGGCCGGACGACGTTCGTCATCGCCCACCGTCTCTCGACGATACGGGAAGCGGACCAAATCCTCGTTCTCGATCACGGTCACATCATCGAGCGGGGGAACCATCAGTCGCTCATCGCAGATGGCGGCGTCTACGCTCGAATGCATGAGCTACAAAGTAAACAACAGGCCATCAGTTAAGGAGGCAACATGGAAATCATCGGAATGTATAACCGCGCCAAAGTCTTCAATGAACGGATTGACGATACGACGCGGGCCCAAATCCAAACACTTCTCGACCAACCGTTCACGAAAGGTGCCTCGATTCGAATCATGCCGGACATGCATGCCGGCAAAGGATCGGTCGTCGGGACAACGATGACGATTCACGACAAGGTCGTGCCGAACCTTGTTGGTGTCGACCTCGGGTGCGGCATGCTCTGTACGGAGATCAAGGTGAAGCGAATCGACTTTCAACGGCTCGACGACGTCATCCGTCAATACGTACCGAGCGGGATGAACATCCGGGATGCGGCACACCCATATGCCGCCGAGCTCCCGCTCGAAGATGTGCGGGCACCGTATAAGCTCGACCGGGCATTGCGCTCGGTCGGCACGCTCGGCTCAGGTAATCACTTCATCGAAGTGAACCGCGACGAAGCCGGTCGCACGTTTCTCGTCATTCATTCCGGCTCACGCCACCTCGGGGTCCAAATCGCCGACCACTATCAGCAGTTGGCGGTCGAGCACATGATGAAGACGGTCGACATTCGAGACGAGATTGAACGGATGAAGGCAAGGGGACGGCAGCAGGATATCTCGGCTTATCTCGAGACGGAGCGCGAAACACGGAAACGTTTCCGCGACCTCGCCTACGTCGAAGGGGAAGCGATGGAAGATTATATGCATGATGTCCGCATCGCCCAGCAATATGCGGCCGCCAACCGTCTCGCCATGACCGATGTCATCGTCGAGGCGATGAACTGGAATGTCGTCGATCAATTCGACACGGTGCACAACTATATCGACCATGATGCGATGATCCTTCGGAAAGGTGCCATTTCGGCGCGGGACGGCGAGCGGGTCATCATCCCGATGAACATGCGCGACGGCTCGCTGATCTGTACTGGCAAGGGGAACCCGGACTGGAACTTCTCCGGACCACACGGCGCCGGTCGCGTCATGTCACGCTCGGCCGCGCGGAAACGCGTCGACTTCAAGGAGTTCAAACAAGCGATGGACGGGATTTGGTCGAGCTCGGTCCGACCGTCGACGATTGATGAATCACCGTTCGTCTATAAGTCGATGAAGGAAATCATCCGTTATATCGAACCGGCTGTCACGATCAATCAACGGATTAAGCCACTCTACAATTTTAAATCGAATTAAATGAAGACGGAGCTCGATTTTAAGTTCTTCCTCTACTTTAAAGAGGGGGAACCTAGAATCGAGCTTTTATGCATTTGGGAATGATCGGATGCTGCGTTACACTAAGATAAAGGGGGGAGCGGGTTGAAGAAAATAACCAATCCACTAATCGTGTTGATGTTCATATTAGTGTTAAGTGCATGCGCTAAACCGATAGCGTCAATTGATGAAGTCGATTCTATACCGATCGAAATTCAAAATAATTTAAATAAAGAGGCACGCTTGCAACTGTTTACGAACAATCAAGGCGATCAATATATCCTCTTCGGCTCAAATGCAAGAGTGGATCGTGAGGTGAACGAAAAAAATAATCACGTCATCGTATCGTTTAAAGAAACGGAGGCGGATGGACAACAAGATGACGTTTATCGAGTCCATGCATACAAACTTAACGTCAATCAAAGTGAGGATACAACGCTCGACATCTATGTAAATGGTGAATTAACTCCAATCGATAACGTAACGAGTTTTTGACGAACCATTTCAATCTGAAATCTGATAGGCTACAAGTGAGGTGAGCGAAATGGAAAAACGATTGAGTGATTTATCAAAGTATGAGCTCGAGCAAGAGATTCGAGCGCTCCATGAACGGAAGCGGAAAGCCGAACAGATGGGCATGGTCAGTGAGATCGAGGTCGTCTTGCGACGAATCGCGATTGCCGAGAGCTATTTGATCGACCCGAACTCGTTCAAGCCGGGAACGACGTATATTGTCAACTATAATGAGCGTCCATTCCGCTTGAAGTTCGTGAACGGTGTCATGGGCTGGGGGACGTTTGAAGGAGAGACGGCCGAGCACGCCATCCCACTCTCGGAGCTATCGGAGGTGAAGGCATGAACCGGACCGAACAATACGAGCGTTTGGCTCATATCTTGAAACAAAAAAACGATGTCTTGAGCGACGTCGAGGCGTTGACGTGGGTCGAAGTACTATGGGAGGATTTTGAGACGACGCTCGCCCGTGCCGGCGAGCCGTATCCTGGGGAAGCGAAATCGTTCCAATACGTCGTCCAACAAATCGATGCGTACGGGCCGCAGCTCCACTTGTTCCAAACGAAAAATGAGAAGTTCAAACACTTGATGTCCAAGCGCGACATTCATTAAAAACCACGTCGAAATGAAGTGCTCCCTGTCAAGTAGACAGGACAAATAATGAAAACCAGCCTAGGCGGCTTGAGACCTGTATTCGACAGGGCTCAAGCCGTTTAGTCGTTTCTGGAAACGATCGTGGTTGTAGAACGATAT
>NZ_SJUP01000014.1:0-70009 GCF_004337025.1 Exiguobacterium sp. SL-10
CATCGTCCTTCGAAAAGAAAATACAGGATGAGGGCAAGGAAAAAGAGCGATCGTCCCGACTTGAGTCGGTCCAATCGCTCTTTTTTCTGTCCACGCTCGGATAGAGCGGAGGTTTTTCAGTGCCCTCCTCCGAGGAGGATGGGGTTGCGTGGCGTCATTAGCGTGTCATAACCTTATCGATGAGACCGTAGTCTTTCGCTTGGTCGGCTGCCATGAAGTAGTCGCGCTCTGTATCGCGCTCGATGACTTCAAGTGGCTGGCCTGTGTTATCAGCCATGATTTGGTTCAATTTCTCACGCATTTTGATGATGCGCTCGGCATGGATTTTGATGTCCGATGCTTGGCCTTGCGTACCGCCGAGCGGTTGGTGAATCATGATCTCCGCGTTCGGAAGTGCGAAGCGTTTGCCTTTTTCACCGGCTTGGAGCAAGAAGGCACCCATCGATGCGGCCATTCCGATACAAATCGTCGACACGTTCGGCTTGATGAAGTTCATCGTGTCATAAATCGCCATTCCGGAAGTGATCGAACCACCCGGGCTGTTGATGTAAAGCGAGATGTCCTTATCTGGGTCCTCGGCTGCAAGGAAGAGTAGTTGAGCGACGATCGAGTTGGCGACGTTGTCGTCAATCGCACTTCCGAGCAAGATGATGCGGTCTTTGAGCAAGCGTGAGTAAATATCGTACGCGCGTTCCCCGCGACCTGTTTGTTCGATAACTGTTGGAATTAACATTGAATCTGCCTCCTTTATGTAGGTTGTAAACATATCATACCGCTATAGTCAATGTTGGTCAAACGATAGTCATCGTTTTTGACCTATTCCACGGTTTGAGGATTCTAAAACGACAAAAGAGGCCAGGCATTTGCCTGACCTCTTTCTTTGATACACCCGGAGAGATTCGAACTCCCGACACCTGGCACCGGAAACCAGTGCTCTATCCCCTGAGCTACGGGTGCATGTTCTTTGACACGATTTATTATACATTTGTTTTTTTAAAAAAGCAATCCTGTTCGTCTCACTTTTTTTTGAGCGCGTTTTCCCGCCTTTCGTTACAATAAGAAGCGAGAGGGGTGTGACCGATGCAACGGCAAGAACAACAACAGCTTCAAACACAACAGCTGACCCAGGATATGGTGCGGCGTCTGCCGATTCTCGAGGCGGACCGGACCGCGATCGCATTTCAGCTTGGGCGGTTGTCCAAACGGAATCCGAACATCGCCACGGGGAACGGTACGGTCGAATGGGTGGCCGACACGGCGAGCGGATTCGAGGCGCGATTGTTCGAACAAATCGAGGAAGGAAGCGGGAACGAGATTCAAAAACAGCTGCAAAAGCAACTCGTCATGGCGCTCGACCATCGTGGCCTATTACCGGAGAGCGACTTCGTGCTCGCTCATCGGTTCGGGGCTGACGTGGCGGACATTGAGGTGGCACGGCAGGCGCTCTTATTTTTAGAACCGACGGGGATCGGGGCGAAAAACGAGCGTGACTGCCAATATCGGCACGCCATCGAACATGATGATCCGCTCGTCTTAGACGTGTTCGAGGCAATCGACGCGCACGTGGATGACATCCCGGGACGACTCGACATCCCGGCTGCCGAGTTCGAGCGGGTGACGCGTATCGTGGCGACATTACCAAAAACACCAATATTATATGAAGGAACCGAGCATGTCGTGCCGGAACTCGAAGTCGTCCGGCGTGACGGTGAGCTCGTGACGACATGGTTCAGCCCGACGCTCGATGTGGTACGCATCAAGGACGACCGCGAGGCGAAGTGGTGGCATGAGACGCTCGAGATGCGGAACGCGACGCTTCGTTCGGTATGGGCCGTCATCGCGGAACGCCAGGCGGACTGGCTCGACGGCAAGCTTGTCTTGCATCCGTTGACGCGGAAAGAAGTCGCCGAACAGATCGGCAAGCATGAGTCGACCGTCGGACGAGCGATTCAAGGGAAGTATGTGACGACCGAGGGCGGGGTCATGGCGTGGCGTCACTTTTTCGTCCGATCCACGGAGCACGGGCAATCGCCATTCATGGTGAAGAAGGCGCTCGCCGAACTGATTCAACAAGAGACATCGCCATTGAGCGATGCCGCGCTCACGCGGGAACTGGCCCGTATTGGCTATACAGTGACACGACGGACGGTGGCGAACTATCGGGAGGCGCTCGGTTTTGGAAACTCGCGGGAGCGGGAACGACAGTACTGGAAAGGAGGGGACTGACATGGTCCTGACGTTATATCGGCGTGCCAACTGTTCACTTTGCGAGGAGGCGCTCGTCATGCTCGAATGGCTCATGGAAGACTATCCGTTCGAACTCGAACAGATCGACATTACGGGCAACGAGGAACTCGAGGCGAAGTACTTGTTTGAGATCCCCGTCGTCTTACACGAGGGACGTGTCATTAGTCAAGGGCGATACGATGACAGTAAAGTTGAAGATTTTGTTAAGTATACGCTTACATCGAAAAAAAACGTTTGAAGGGGTTGCAAGACGGAAAGGTGATTGATAAGATGAAGTCGTAGCGGTGGGACGTAAATATAAAAGTGGGACAAAAAATGTCCATACTTTAAGTCGAGGGGGAATGAGTATGATCCAGCAGCTGATTCAAGTTCAGAAGCAAATCGTTCCCGACATGCTCGATACGCTCCGACATCGTTATGACATCTTACATTACGTCCGGTTGATGCAGCCAATTGGTCGCCGGACACTCGCCACAAGCCTCGGGCTGACGGAACGAATTCTAAGACGAGAAGTCGACTTTTTAAAAGACCAAGGTCTATTGATGGTCGCTACTCAAGGTATTTCCCTTACGGAATCGGGCCGAAACGTTCTCAGAGACTTGCACGAGGTCATGGGAGAGATCCTAGGGATTTCGGAAGTCGCACGAGTTCTCGAGCAAAAACTAGGCGTTCGCCAAGTCGTCATCGTACCGGGTGATTCCGACGAGACGTTTTGGGTCCAGCGAGATATCGGTCGGGCCGCCGTCACGCAACTGAAAGCGAGACTGGCACCTGACGACAATATCATCGCGGTCACAGGCGGGACGACGATGGCATCGGTTGCGGCCATGATGTCGCCCGATAAAAAAGAACGGCCGATGCATTTCGTACCGGCACGCGGCGGACTCGGAGAGACGCTTGAGTTACAGGCGAACACCGTCTGTTCTCGAATGGCCGACCGGGCCCATGCCGACTATCATTTACTCCACATTCCGGACGAGGTTTCGCAAGAGACGTTCGAGCGGATGGTGGAAGAACCTAGCATCAAAAATGTTCTGGAAATGATTAGAGCGGCGCGAATTGTGGTACATGGAATTGGTGAGGCGGAAACGATGGCAAAACGTCGTCACGCCACGCCGGAGCATTTGCGGATGATCGAACGGCATGATGCCGTCGCCGAAGCGTTCGGATATTATTTCAACGCCGAAGGTGAAATCGTTCATCGGGTCAAGACGGTCGGGATCCAATTAGAGGAGCTCGACGACATGGACACCGTCATCGCGGTCGCCGGAGGGAAATCGAAGGCACAAGCGATTGCCGCATATGCGAAACACACGCCAAACATCATCCTCGTCACAGACGAAGGTGCGGCGACAGAATTATTAACTCGTTATTAAAGAGTTGACCCCCGTTGGCTCTTCAATAAATAGCTTCTACCCTAAGGAGGAAATTAACTATGGCAGTAAAAGTTGGTATTAACGGATTTGGACGTATTGGTCGTTTGGCATTCCGCGAGATCATCAAAAACGAAGGAATCGAAGTTGTTGCAATCAACGACTTGACTGACACGAAGATGCTTGCTCACCTTCTCAAGTACGACACGACTCAAGGTCGTTTCGACGGAGACGTTGAAGTACACGACGATCACTTCCTCGTAAACGGCGAGAAAGTCATCACACTTGCTAACCGCAACCCAGAAGAACTTCCATGGGGCGAGCTCGGTGTTGACATCGTACTCGAATGTACTGGATTCTTCACAGACAAAGAAAAAGCGGAGCTTCACTTGAAAGCTGGCGCGAAAAAAGTTGTCATCTCGGCTCCAGCTACAGGTGACATGAAGACTGTTGTTTACAACACAAACCACGACATCCTCGATGGTACAGAGACAGTTATCTCTGGTGCTTCATGTACGACAAACTGCTTGGCGCCAATGGCGAAAGTTCTCCAAGACCAGTTCGGAATCATCGAAGGTCTCATGACAACGATCCACGCTTACACAGGCGACCAAAACACGCTTGACGCTCCACACCCGAAAGGCGACTTCCGTCGTGCACGTGCGGCAGCAGCGAACATCGTACCGAACACAACTGGTGCGGCTAAAGCGATCGGCCTCGTTATCCCAGAACTTCAAGGTAAACTTGACGGTGCGGCACAACGTGTACCAGTTGCTACAGGTTCACTCACAGAGCTCGTAACAGTTCTTGAGAAAACTGTATCTGTTGACGAAATCAACGCAGCAATGAAAGCAGCAGCGAACGAGTCTTACGGTTACACTGAAGACGAAATCGTATCTTCTGACATCGTCGGAATCACTTACGGTTCACTCTTCGATGCTACGCAAACTAAAGTAATGACAGTTGGCGACAAGCAACTCGTTAAGACAGTTTCTTGGTACGACAACGAAATGTCTTACACTGCACAATTGGTTCGCACACTCAAGCACTTCGCTGAAATCGCGAAGTAAGTTCGTGAACTAAATAGAATCAAATAGGAGCGGAAACAAGAGATTGTTCTCCGCTCTATTTATGAAATTGACACGCACGACATATGGAGGCGAAGGTTATGAACAAACAGTCTATTCGTGACATCGATGTAAAAGGGAAACGCGTTTTTTGCCGCGTTGACTTCAACGTTCCACTCAAAGATCGCGTCATTCAAGATGAAA
This sequence comes from Exiguobacterium sp. SL-10, assembly GCF_004337025.1. Classification (NCBI taxonomy): domain Bacteria; kingdom Bacillati; phylum Bacillota; class Bacilli; order Caryophanales; genus Exiguobacterium; species Exiguobacterium sp. SL-10. The sequence continues at coordinate 4,892 of NZ_SJUP01000014.1, forward strand.
CGCGGATCCAAGCGGCTCTTCCAACGATCAAGCACTTGATCGACGGCGGCGCGAAAGTCATTTTGGCGAGCCACCTCGGGCGTCCAAAAGGCGAGAAGAACCTCGAGTACTCACTCGCACCGGTCGCTAAACGTCTCGCTGAACTTCTCGGCAAAGATGTACCCCTCGTTGAAGAGGCGTACGGTCCAGTCGCAGAAGAAGCCGTTTCAAAACTTGGTGAAGGTGACGTCGTCGTTCTCGAGAACGTCCGTTTCTACCCTGGTGAAACGAAAAACGATCCAGAACTCGCGAAAGGTTTCGCGGCACTCGCTGATATCTTCGTCAACGACGCGTTCGGTGCGGCTCACCGTGCCCACGCTTCAACAGAAGGTATCGCGCAAAACGTGGACCACGCGGTGGCTGGTCTCTTGATGGAGAAAGAACTTGAAGTCCTCGGGAAGGCACTCTCGAATCCAGACCGTCCGTTCACGGCGATTATCGGCGGATCGAAAGTTGCTGACAAGATTGGGGTCATCGACCACCTTCTTGACATCGTTGACACACTCATCATCGGTGGCGGTCTCTCGTACACGTTCTCGAAAGCACTCGGGCACGAAGTCGGGACGTCACTCCTTGAAGAAGACAAGCTCGACCTCGCTCGTCAGTTCATGAAAAAAGCAGAAGACAAAGGCGTGAAATTCTTGATGCCGGTCGACTGTGTCATTGCGAAAGAATTCGGCGAAGAGACATACGTCGGACCAGTCGATATCGACTCGATCCCTGCGGATCACATGGGTCTTGATATCGGACCGAAGACAGTCGAAATTTACGCGGAAGCGATTCGCGAATCGAAACTTGTCGTTTGGAACGGACCGATGGGCGTATTCGAACTCGATAAGTACGCTAACGGAACGAAAGGTGTCGCTCAAGCACTCGCAGACAGCGACGCGTACTCAATCATCGGTGGTGGTGACTCAGCCGCGGCAGCAGCCAAGTTCGGCCTTGCTGATCAAATGAGCCACATCTCGACTGGTGGCGGCGCTTCACTCGAATTCATGGAAGGCAAGAAACTTCCAGGCGTCGAAGCGTTGAACGACAAGTAAAATAGAGGAGGGTTATCGATGCGTAAACCGATTATTGCAGGTAACTGGAAAATGAACAAAACACTCTCGGAAGCCGTCGCTTTCGTAGAGGAAGTAAAAAACAACATCCCGTCAACGGATAAAGTTGACGCGGCGATTGGTGCACCAGCAGTATTCTTGGCCCCAATGGTAGAAGCGGCTAAAGGATCGAACTTGAAGCTCAGTGCACAAAACATGTACGACAAAGACAGCGGGGCATACACAGGCGAAATCAGCCCGGCCATGGTCGCTGACCTCGGCGTGACATACGTCATCCTTGGACACTCAGAGCGTCGCGAATACTTCGGCGAATCTGATGCGTTCATCAACAGCAAAACGAAAAAAGCGTTCGAACACGGTCTTACGCCAATCGTTTGTGTCGGTGAAACATTAGAAGAGCGTGAAGGCGGCAAGTTCGAAGACGTCATCAAGACGCAAGTCGAAGGTGGCCTCGCGGACCTCTCAGCTGACCAAGTCAAACAACTCGTCATCGCGTACGAGCCAGTTTGGGCGATCGGCACTGGTAAATCAGCGGACGAAGCAGACGCGCAAAGCTCATGCAAATATGTTCGTGACGTGGTAAAAGGTCTTTACGGTGAAGACGTGGCGGCTGCGGTTCGCATCCAATACGGCGGTTCTGTAAAACCTGAGAACATCAAGGAGTATATGGCGCAAGAAGACATCGACGGCGCACTCGTCGGCGGTGCTTCACTTGAAGCTGCTTCGTTCCTCAAGTTGTTGGAGGCGATTTAAATGGCAAGACCAGTCGCCCTCATCATCTTGGATGGTTTTGGAATGCGGAACGAGACGTTCGGTAATGCGGTCGCTGCGGCGAACAAACCGAACTTCGACCGCTATTGGGAGCAGTATCCACATACGCTCTTGAACGCGAAAGGCGAGTACGTCGGCCTTCCGGAAGGTCAGATGGGGAACTCGGAAGTCGGTCACTTGAACATCGGTGCCGGCCGGGTCGTCTATCAGTCACTTTCACGCGTCAACAACGCCATCAAAGACCGTTCACTCTTCGACCGCCAAGCGATGAATCACTTGGCCGGACATGTGAAAAAGTATGATTCGAGCCTCCACATCATGGGCCTCGTCTCAGACGGTGGGATTCACTCGCACATCAACCACATGTACGCCATCGTTGAGTTCGCAAAACTTCATGGCATCGAAAAAGTATACATTCACGCTTTCACGGACGGCCGTGACTGTGATCCGAAATCAGGCGCTGGCTTCCTCGAACAGACGGAAGCGAAGCTTGCTGAACTCGGACTCGGTCAAGTCGCTAGCGTGTCTGGACGCTACTATGCCATGGACCGCGACAACCGTTGGGAACGCGTCGAGAAAGTATACGACGTGCTCGTCAACGCGAAAGGCGAAGTTGGTACGAATGCGGTCGACGTGCTTAAACAGTCGTACGCAGACGGCTTGACGGATGAATTCGTCTTACCGACGGTCATCGAGAAAGACGGACAACCGGTCGCGACGATCAAAGACAACGACGCGATTATGTTCTTCAACTTCCGTCCGGACCGGGCGATCGAGCTCGCGAAAGTGTTCAAAGAGAAGACCGGCTTCAAAGGCTTCGAACTTTCGAACGCACATCCAGAGAACATCTTGCTCGTCTCGATGACGAAGTTCTCAGATGAAATCGACACGGACATCGTCTTCCCACCGGAAGATTTGAAAAACACGCTCGGTGAGACTCTCGCCGCGCAAGGGTACAAACAGCTCCGCGCCGCGGAAACTGAGAAATACCCGCACGTCACGTTCTTCTTGAACGGACAACAAGAAACACCGTTCGCAGGGGAAGATCGTTTCCTCGTGCCGTCACCGAAAGTGGCGACGTACGACTTGCAGCCTGAAATGAGCGCATATGAGCTCACAGAAGGACTTTTGGAGCGCATCGAATCTGACGAATATGACGCGTATATCATCAACTACGCGAACCCGGACATGGTTGGCCATTCCGGTATGCTCGAACCGACGAAGAAAGCTGTCGAAGTCGTCGACGAATGCCTCGGTAAAGTAGTGGACGCACTCATTGCCAAAGGCGGCGCGGCGATCATCACGGCGGACCACGGGAACGCTGACCTCGTCACGAATCCGGACGGCTCACCGATGACGGCCCACACGACGGAACCTGTACCATGTATCGTCACGAAAGAAGGGGTGGAACTGAAACCAGTTCTCCAAGGCGCCTTGTGCGACCTCGCCCCGACGCTCCTTCACCTTCTCGGTGGAGAGCAACCGGCCGAAATGACCGGCACATCAATCGTCACGAAGTAACCCAAAAAAACTTTCCAAACAAAAAGGAGCGAATTTTCATGTCAATGATTACAGAAATTTACGCACGCGAGATTTTGGATTCACGCGGTAACCCAACAATCGAAGTAGAAGTCTTCACAGAAGACGGCGGTTTCGGCCGTGCCCTCGTCCCATCAGGCGCATCAACTGGTGAGCACGAAGCAGTTGAACTCCGTGATGGCGACAAGTCACGTTACCTTGGTAAAGGCGTACTCAAAGCCGTTGCTAACGTAAACGACACAATCGCACCAGAACTCATCGGCTACGATGTATTCGACCAAAACGCACTCGACAAGAAAATGATCGAGCTTGACGGTACAAAAAACAAAGGTAAACTCGGCGCAAACGCGATCCTTGGTGTATCAATGGCAGCAGCACACGCAGCAGCAGACGAGCTCGGCCTTCCACTTTACACGTACCTCGGTGGATTCAACGCCAAGACGCTTCCAACTCCAATGATGAACATCATCAACGGTGGTTCACACGCGGACAACAACGTTGACTTCCAAGAGTTCATGATCATGCCTGTTGGCGCGCCAACGTTCCGTGAAGCGCTCCGCATGGGTGCAGAAGTATTCCACGCCCTCAAATCAGTTCTCTCTGGTATGGGTCTTAACACAGCTGTCGGTGACGAAGGTGGTTTCGCACCAAACTTGAAGTCTAACGAAGAAGCAATCACAGTTATCCTTGAAGCGATCGAAAAAGCTGGTTACAAAGCTGGCGAAGACATCTACCTCGCAATGGACGTTGCATCGTCTGAGTTCTATGACAAGTCGACTGGCAAGTACGAACTCGCTGGCGAAGGCAAGTCAATGACAACTGCTGAGCTCGTAGACTTCTACGCTGAGCTCGTAAGCAAGTACCCAATCATCTCAATCGAAGACGGTTGCGACGAAAACGACTGGGACGGCTTCAAATTGCTCACTGACAAAATCGGTGACAAAGTTCAGCTCGTTGGGGATGACCTCTTCGTAACGAACACTGAGAAATTGGCTGAAGGTATCGAAAAAGGAATTTCGAACTCGATCCTCATCAAAGTTAACCAAATCGGTACGCTCACAGAAACATTCGACGCAATCGAAATGGCTAAAAAAGCTGGTTACACAGCTGTTATCTCACACCGTTCTGGTGAAACAGAAGATGCGACAATCGCGGACATCGCTGTTGCGACAAACGCTGGTCAAATCAAAACTGGTTCGCTCTCGCGTACAGACCGTATCGCGAAGTACAACCAACTTCTCCGCATCGAAGACATGCTCGGCGATGTAGCGAAATACGACGGCATCAAGTCGTTCTACAACCTCAAAAAATAATTGATGTTTTTCAGGTCCGCCTTGTGCGGGCCTGTTTTTTTGTGGCTGGATAAAGACGTTCATCAGACGGTGGCCGACTGAGTGGTCGTCAATCCGTCCTGGCGGCACCGATGCTTTCTGCAGGCAATCCCACGGAGCCTCCTCGCACTTCGTGCTTGCGGGGTCTCCGCGCGATTGCTTTCCTGCAAGAGTCACGGTGCCGCTTCGACGGGGCGGACGCTCTGTGTCGAGCCTCCTCGTCATCGACACCCCGTGCTGCTGTATACTGAACATGATATAGATGAAGTGGAGGGGAGTCGTATGGACCAATCGAATGAACAAGAAAAAAAGTTGAGTGGCGGGAACGTGTCGATTGTCTATAAAAACGAAAGGCGACGGAAGGCGATGCAGCATTCCAACACATGATCGATGAAGGGCACTATGACCACTATCAAGAAGAGTACCGGTTCATCGAGGGGCATGGACGGAAGTGGTTCTGAAATAGAATGTCAGAGGAGTGCTTGTCGACCAGTCATTCCGGGAATAGACTAGTGTAGGTAAAAGGAGGCGTTCGTCATGATGATCAGCGGTTTTCTCCTTCTTCTCATCGCAATCGGTGTCGGTGGTTGGTTCCTATACAAGGTTATGGAGGACTGGAAGTGGTCGTGACGTATGTCACGGCCGTTTTTTATATGGGTGAATCGGGAAAAATTGGGTATAATCAGATACAACACATAAAAAGGAGAGATGTCCATGAAACGTGTACGGAAAGCCATCATCCCGGCCGCTGGGCTCGGAACGCGCTTCTTGCCAGCGACGAAGGCGATGCCAAAAGAGATGCTCCCGATCGTCAACAAACCGACGATCCAATTCATCGTGGAAGAGGCCGTCGCCTCTGGCATCGAGGACATCATCATCGTGACCGGGAAGAACAAGCGCGCCATCGAGGACCATTTTGACCGGGCCATCGAGCTTGAACAGAACCTCGAGTCTAAAGGTAAGACGGAGCTCCTTGAGTCGGTCCGCCACTCGTCGAACCTCGCCAACATCCACTACATACGACAACAAGAGCCGAAAGGGCTTGGACACGCGATCTGGTGTGCTCGGAAGTTCATCGGTGACGAACCGTTTGCTGTTCTGCTCGGAGACGATATCATTGAGGCGGACGAACCAGCGACGAAGCAATTGATCGACCAGTACGAGCAAGTTGGGCGTTCAATCATCGGCGTCCAGCGCGTCCCGTATGAAATGACGAATCGATATGGTATAATTGACCCGCTTGCCGTCGAAGGGAAGCTCATTCCGGTGCGGACGTTCGTTGAAAAACCGCCCATCGGGAACGCCCCGTCGAACCTCGCCATCCTCGGTCGTTACATTTTGACGCCGGACGTCTTCGAGGCGTTATCAGCGCAAGAAATCGGAACGGGGGGCGAGATTCAACTGACGGACGCCATCGCCCGCTTGAATGAGGTGGAGACCGTCTACGCCTATGAATTTGACGGGCGTCGCTACGACGTAGGTGAACCAATTGGTTTTGTGGAGACGACCATCGCCTATGCGCTTTGCGACCCAGATTTAAAAGCCAACGTCCATACGCTACTGAAGCGCTTCGTGGACGAACTCGAACAACAGTAAGGTGTGTTACTTTTGAAAACAATGTTAATGGTCTGTCAAAACTATTATCCGGAGATCGGCAGTGCCGGCAACCGGATGCAAAATATTACGCATCTCATGAAAGAACGCGGCTACGAGGTGGAGGTCATCACGGCCGCCCCGTCGTATCCGAACTTCAACTTGTATAAAGACGACCGCTTTTGGAACGACAAGGCGCTCAACAAGCAACCGTTCATCAAGCGCCTCATCACGAAGAAGCGCAAGCATACGTCGAACATGGTGAGTCGGCTCGCCTTGTTTTTGGAACAGATGATCAAAGGCGTCGCCGCCGTCCAAAAGCTCGACTCGAAACCGGATGTCGTCTTTGCGACGACCCCGTCTTTTTTTATGGCGTTCGTCGGCGTGTATGCGAAACGGAAGTACGGCGTCCCGTTCATCTTGGACGTGCGTGACCTTTGGCCGGAGTCGGTGAAAGGCGTCGGCGTGTTCAAACACGACTGGATGCTCGCCCCGGCGTTTTGGTTCGAGAAGCGACTTTACAAAACGGCCGATGAGATCATCATCAACTCGGAAGGCTTCCGTAGCTATTTGCGCCAACGTGGCGTCCCGAATGAGATGATCCACTATATGCCGAACTCGATTCGCGAGAGCGAACGCAACCTTGAGCGGACCGTCCCCGAGGACGACCGGATGGAGATCTTATACGCCGGCAACATGGGCCTCGCCCAAGACGTGTCGCTCTTGCTTGAGCTCGCGGAGCGATTCCGTGACGAGCCGCGCGTCCATTTCAAATTGATCGGCTACGGCTATCGCAAGAACGAGTTGAAAGAGACGATTAAAGCCCGCGGCTTCAAAAACTTCCTCTTCCTCGAGGCGATGCCACGGACGGAGGCGTTCCAAGCCATCAAGAACGCGGACGTCGCGTTCGTCAGCCTAATCGAGCAAGAAGTGTTCGACACGGTCATCCCGGGTAAACTGATCGATTATATGGCGGTCGGCAAACCGATCGTCGCGGCGGTGTCAGGCCATGCGGCGAATGTCATCGAAGCGGCCGAGGTCGGTTACGTGTCACGGAAGCGTGACATCAACGAGATCGAGCTCATGCTCCGGAAGCTGCTCGAACGTCCCGAGTTGCGCGAGAAGTACGGCGTGAACGGGATTCGTTATGTGAAAGAGAACCTGTGTTGGGAAAACAATATACACGTCCTCGAAGACGTGATCGAAAAAGTAACGATGGAGGAAACACGATGAAGTCAGTATGTATGTTTGTCTGGAACCATTTCACGAATGATGCGCGCGTCTTGCGCGAATGCTCGGCACTCGCCGAGGCGGGCTATGAAGTCGATTTGATCGCGCTCCAAGACCCGAAAAACCCATCGCTCCCGAAAGAAGAGATGCGTCCGGAAGGATTCCGCGTCATCCGGGTCAAACGTCAACCGCCGATCTTGGTAAACGGCATGAAAATGGCAAGCCAAGTGAAAAAGTGGATTTTCGCGAAAAAAACACGCAAGATCGGTGCCGGACTCGTCGGCGCGGGACTTGTCATCCTTGCACCGCTCACGATGATCGGACTCGGTGCGGCAGCAGGCGCAATCCTCCTCCCGCCGGTACGGAAACAGATCGTCAACGCGAGCGCGATGCTCGAGATGGTGTTCACTTCGACGAAGAAGTCGTATGACTTCTATCACGCTAACGACTTGAACACTCTCCCGCAGGCCTTGATCGCCGGAAAACTCGTCAACAAAGGAAAGATCGTCTACGATTCGCATGAAGTCCAGACGGACCGGACCGGTTACGGCTATATCCAAAGTAACCTCGAGGGTTGGCTCTTGCCGTACGTCGATTCGATGATGGTCGAGAACCACACGCGCGCGGCACACAACGAAGAGCTTTACGGCTTCTACCCGTACGTGCTCCACAACTATCCGTTCTACCGTCCGCTCGACTTCACGCTCCGCAAAGACTTGCATGCGCTCCTCGACTTGCCGAAAGATGAGAAGATCCTCCTGTACCAAGGCGGCATTCAAGCCGGCCGCGGACTCGAGCAGCTCATCCTCGCCGTCAAGGACTTCAACGAAGGCACGCTCGTCATGATTGGGGACGGGAAACTGAAACCGGTGATCAAACAGATGATCGAGGACGAAGGCGTCAGCGACCGCGTCAAGATGATTGACAAAGTACCGGTCGAGGCGTTACCGTACTATACGATGAACGCGTATCTCGGTTTCCAAGTGTTGAACAACGTCTGCTTCAACCACTACTCGGCGTCATCGAACAAGCTGTTCGAATATTTGATGGCCGAAGTACCGGTCGTCTCATGTGACTTCCCGGAAATCGAACGGGTCGTCGCCGGCAACGACGTCGGTGTCGTCGTCGATTCGCACGACCCACAATCGATTGCCGAAGGCGTCAACCGCCTGCTCGACGATCAAGCACTCTACGCCCGTGTCAAAGAGAACACGAAGACGGCGCGTGAGCAATATAACTGGGATTTGGAAAAAGAGGCACTCTTGAACGTCTACACGAACGTCGTGGACCGCAAGTTGCCGATTATGAAAGACGGTGCGCCAAAGCCAGTTCAACAGTAAGACTTAGACTGCGGCTTTGGCCGCGGTCTTTTTTATATGGAAGGGGGACAAATGATGAAACGTCAGCAACAACATCTATTGCGTCAACAAGTCTGGAAGAAGCTCCAATCGATTTCCTTGAAGGATATCGCTTGGATCGTCGCCGGCTCATTCATTCTCGCGTTCGGGGTGAACTACTTCACCGTCCCGAACGACTTCTCGGAAGGCGGCCTGCTCGGGGTCACCATCATCCTGTATTACTTGTTCGGCTGGGACCTCGGGGTCACGTCGATTATCGGGAACGGGATTTTATTCATCGTCGGCTATAAGCTGCTCGACCGCCGGACGATGGTGTACTCGGTCGTCGCCGTCATCGCGACATCGTTCTTCCTCAGCTTGACCCATAGTTGGGGCAGCCCGGCCGAGGATAAGTTGCTCGCGGCGGTCTATGCCGGGATCATGATCGGGGTCGGCATCGGTATGGTGCTCCGCGTCGGCGGGACGACCGGGGGCGGGGTCATCATCGCCCGTCTCATGGAGCGGTATTTGCATATGAGCGTCGCCGTGTCGATGTTCATCATCGATGCCATCGTCGTCGGGGCGTCAGGCTTCATCCTTGGGGAGCAGGTCGTGCTCTATACGTTGATCGCCATCATCATCGGCTCATGGGTCATCGACCTCGTCGCCGAAGGGCTCAACATCCGCAAGGCCGTCACCATCATCAGCGATAAGCAAGAAGAGCTCGCCGTCGTGCTGACGGAGACACTCGGCCGCTCGGCAACGATTATCCACGGCCACGGCTACTACACGAAGCAAGATAAAAACATGTTGTATATGATCGTCGACAAGCGCCAAGTCGGCCCGCTCAAGAAAATCGTCGAAGTGACAGACCCGCGTGCCTTCGTCGTCATCCATCAGGTGAAAGAGGTCATCGGGGAAGGGTTCAGCTACCCGTCCCGATAATTTGAACACTGGCGTTTTGACGCCAACTTCTATATAATAAGAAGCGTGTAAAAAGAAGGAGGAACTGACTACTATGCAAACGATCGCTACAATCAGCCTGCTCGTCGTGGCTGTTTTATTGATTGTCGTCGTACTGCTCATGTCAGGTCGGTCGCAAGGTCTTGGGGCGATTGCAGGTGGCGCGGAGCAGTTGTTCGGCCGCCAGAAAGCGCGCGGCTTCGACGCTGTTTTGAACCGAACTGCAGCTGTACTAGGCACATTGTTTTTCATTTTAGGATTACTAGTCGCATCATTATGATGAAAGGCTGATCGTTCTCGATTTTTACGTGAGGCGGTCGGCTTTTGTTTTTTTCAATTATTTTTTGGGAATAATGGATTGTATGAGGAGATGACGTTAGCAATGAAGATTACAGCACCGAAACCGTTCTTCTTTGAAGGCGGACCACGTGCCGTGTTGATGTTACATGGCTTTACCGGATCGAGCGCGGATGTCCGCATCCTCGGTCGTTTCCTGCAAAAAGAAGGCTATACGTGTATGGGTCCCCAGTACCGGGGCCATGCCGTCCCGCCGGAAGAATTGCTTCAGTACGGACCGGCCGACTGGTGGGAAGACGTCTTGAACGCCTACCAATCGTTGAAAGATAAAGGCTATGAGGAGATTGCCGTCTGTGGCCTCTCGCTCGGAGGCGTCATGTCGCTACGCCTCGCTTCGGAGGAAACCGTCAAAGGCGTCATCCCGATGTGTGCCCCGACCGGAATCGATGCCGAGGACCGGTTATACAAAGGAGTCAAAGCCTACGCTCGAGAATATAAATCTCGAGAAGAAAAATCACCTGAACAGATCGAACAGGAGATGGCGGAGTTCAAACCGATGCCGACGCTCAAGGATCTCCGTGCCTTCGTCCGTGACACGACGACAAAGTTAGAAGATATTTTCGTCCCGGCGCTCGTCGTCCAAGGGGCGAAAGATCAAATGGTCGATCCTGAATCTGCACACGAGATTTACGAGGCGATTAACGCGTTCCAAAAAGAGTTGCTCATGTATGAGGAGTCGGGACACGTGATCACGCTCGATAAAGAAAAAGAGAAACTGCACCAGGACGTGCTCGATTTTCTCGAAACGTTAGACTGGTCAGTGTGAAAAAGGAGGTGTCACGTTGAATTTACGTGACCAACTACTAGAAATCATCCAAGCCAGTGATAAAGCACTGACGGTGGACCAATTGACCGAGCGTCTTTCGCTCGAGTCGACGGATGCCTTTAAAGAGCTCATCCGCACCTTGAACACCCTCGAAGAAGAGGGCTTAATCGGCCGCACACGGACGAACCGTTACGGGACGCTCGCCGTGCTCGGCCAAGCAGCGGGAATCATCTCGATTCACCAACGCGGCTTCGGCTTCTTATCGGTCGAAGGCGAGACGGAGGACGTGTTCTTGCCGCCCGACCAATTGAAGGACGTCTACCACGGCGACACGATCCTCGTCAAAAAACGTGAGGACAACCGCGGCAAGACCGAGGGCGTGCTCCTCAAAGTATTGAAGCGTGGCTTGAAAGAGTTCGTCGGGACGTATACGCTCCCGAGCGGACGCCTCGACCAGTTCGCCTTCATCGAGCCGGACGACAAACGCATCAACTTCTGGCCGGTCGTCAACCCGGACAAATCGCTCGGTGCCGTCGATGGCCATAAAGTCGTCGTCCGCATCACGAAGTATCCGGACGGACGTTTCGCCGGAGCGTGTGACGTCGTCCGCATCATCGGACACAAGAACGACCCAGGCGTCGACATCTTGTCGATCGTCTATAAGCACGGTATCCCGACGGAGTTCCCGGAAGATGTCATCGACCAGGCGAACGCCGTGCCGGACGAGGCTGACGAGAAGGACTTCATGGGCCGCGTCGACCTTCGCAACGAGACGATCTTCACGATCGATGGCGAAGACGCGAAGGACTTGGACGATGCCGTCCACGTCAAGAAACTTGACAACGGCAACTATGAGCTCGGCGTCCACATCGCTGACGTGTCACATTATGTGACGGAAGGGTCACCGCTCGACGTCGAGGCGTTCGAACGGGGGACGAGTGTGTATCTCGTCGACCGCGTCATCCCGATGTTGCCGCACCGTCTCTCGAACGGGATCTGTTCGCTCAACCCGCACGTCAACCGTTTGACGCTCAGCTGCGTCATGGAGATCTCCCCGCAAAACGGGAAGGTCGTCAACCATGAGCTGTTCCCGAGTGTCATCAAGACGACGGAGCGGATGACGTATACGAATGTCCGTGAAATCATCGAACGTGACGACGAAGCGACGCTCGAACGCTACGAGCCGTACATCCCGTTGTTCGACCTCATGGCCGAACTCGCGGAAGTGCTCCGTACGCGCCGTAACTCGCGCGGTGCCATCAACTTCGATTTCGCCGAGGCGAAAGTCGTCGTCGACGAAGAAGGCAAACCGGCCGACATCGTCTTGCGTCCGCGCTCGGTTGCCGAGAAGTTGATCGAAGAGTTCATGCTCGCGGCCAACGAGACGGTCGCCGAACACTTCCACAAGATGGACGTACCGTTCATCTATCGTGTCCACGATAACCCGAAACCGGACAAGCTCGATTTCTTCTTCGACTTCGTCGCGAACTTCGGTGTGCACATCGAGCGGTTCAAAGGACAGAAGGTCGAACCGAAGACGCTTCAGAAGATTTTGAAGGCAATCTCGGGCGAACCGGAAGAGCCGGTCATCAGCACGATTATGCTCCGCTCGATGCAACAGGCGAAGTACGATGACGTCTCGCTCGGCCACTTTGGCTTGGCGACCGACTTCTATACGCACTTCACGTCGCCGATTCGTCGATACCCGGACTTGATCGTCCACCGTCTCATGCGCACGTACGCCTTCAATAGTGACGTGTCCGAGAAGACGATTGCTAAGTACGAGGAACGTCTCGACTCGATCGCCGAACAGGCGTCGAAACGCGAACGCCGTTCGGTCGATGCCGAACGCGAGACGCAATCCTTGAAGAAAGCCGAGTACATGGAATCACGTCTTGGTGAAGAGTTCGACGGCGTCGTCAGCGGTGTCACGAACTTCGGGATGTTCATCGAGCTCCCGAACACGATTGAAGGACTCGTCCGTCTCCAGTCGATGGATGACTACTACCACTTCGACGAGTCGCAACTCATGTTGCTCGGCGAGCGGACGAAACGTCAGTTCCGCATCGGTGACGCGGTGCGCGTCAAGGTCGACGCCGTCAACTTGGACGAGCGCACGATCGACTTCACCGTCGTCGGCATGCCGAAACGGGAACAGTCGCGCCGTCGCCAACCGACGACGATCAAAGCGACGGAAGGCCGTCCAAAGAAAGACGACAAAAAAGGCCGCGGCCGTGACGACAAACGTCCGAAGCGCGGCAAGCCGGGTAAACCAGGGAAACCAGGTCAAGCCGGCAAACCGTCCAAACCAGGTGAGAAGCCGAAGACGTCGCAAGGACGTTCGGCACTCGACTTGAAAAAGAAAGACGGTCAAAAACGAACAGGCGACGCCAAACGCGGAGCGAAGAAGCGTCGCTGACGGGAGGGGGCGACCCCTCCTCCATATTGAAGTAAAGGACTGAATGTCTATGGCCAAGAAGAAAGATTCGAACGCGCTCGCGCAAAACCGAAAAGCGTCCTTCGATTATGCGATTGAGGATACGATTGAAGCCGGCATGGTGTTGACAGGAACCGAGATTAAATCGGTGCGCCAGTCGAAGATCAACATTGCCGACGCCTACGTCCGCTTTGATGGTGGCGAGGCGACACTTCATAACTGTCATATCAGCCCGTTCGAGCAAGGGAACCGGTTCAACCACGAACCGCTCCGTGTCCGAAAGCTATTGTTGCATAAGAAGCAAATCAATCAGCTCATCGGCGCACAAGGGCGTGACGGGTATACGATCATCCCGCTCAAAGTGTATCTTAAGAACGGCTTCGCCAAATGTCTCCTCGGCATCGGGCGCGGGAAGAAGAAATATGACAAGCGCGACGACTTGAAGAAGAAAGACGCGAAGCGTGACGTCGACCGGGCACTCCGGGACCGGCAAAAATACTGACAGCGAGACCTGATTGTGGTATAGTAGTTGTAGTACCAATTACCACCTCGGGGACGTTATGGATTCGACGGGGGTAGGTCGGTCGTATGTGGCGTGTCGAGGGGTCGGCCTCGTTAAAACGCAAACGCCTATAACTGGCAAAACTAACACACAACTCGCAGCAGCCTAAGTGCCCTGCGGATCCTGACATCCATCGCTTGTGTGGATGATTATCAGGGTCTCAAACTAAGCAAGCTACGCTTCAACCTCGCCGTCTGAGGGCGCGAAGAAGAGATGAATCAGACTGGATGCGACAACGCCTGTTTATCGGCAGTGTCACATTGAGATTCAATAGATAAACTACACACGTAGAAGCATGCGTTACGATGCCTTCGGACGCGGGTTCGACTCCCGCCGTCTCCATTTTTAAGCAGTCTATGACGACTGCAATCAATGATTTTTAATGAAGACCTTCTAATTTCATTGAGATTAGAAGGTCTTTTGATTTTAACGGAGCACGTCAATCGCAATGAAATGAAAGCAGGTGAATCGAATGGGGAAATATCAATTAGATACGAAAAGTAAAGTGGCTGCTGCCAAGTATCAAGACGGTAAAAAACCGGCTGTGTCGAATAAAAAGGATAAGATCAATCAGATTCGAGAAGCATATTTGCAGAAGCAAAAAGACAAAAAAGAGTCTGGTGAATGATAAGAAAGCATTATAGCGAAAGGATTATTGAGTGTTTGCTCAATAATCCTTTCTTTGTGAATGGACGACACCATTATTTGGGTTTTTGAACGGGATCAAAGGATTGAATATTACTTTGTTGAATATAAACTATGAGCTGTTTTTAAAAAAACGTCACGAGAATATACATAACCATCATAGGAGGAATCCTCATGTCAAAAAAATCTACGGAATTAATTATCAATGGGGTCAAGAAGTATGGTCCGGCAGTAGGGAAGTTTGCACTTGCTCATAAAAATGAAATTGCTGGAGCAATTGGTGCACTCGGTGTAACGGAGCGACTTAAAAAGCGTACGAATAAAGAATCAAATCCTAAAAAAGGAAAAGACAAAATCATGAATCCTCGAAAGAAGAGATATCAATATTATTTAACAGAGGTGGTCCCTACAGTAGATACTCGAAATCGAGACGAGTTGTTCCAGTATAAGTTAGAAGTAGAACAATGCATTCAACAAATCAAATATGAGCAGGCGCAGGACATCGTCATCAAAAAACAGATTCATGAGGGTCGGATAAAAGAGTGGCATGCAGTTCTCTCTCAAATCGTGAGCCAGATGACCGTGAAAGATTATATGGAATATCTAAAGCTCTTTAACAACCCGGAATATCAAAGCGAGTACTTTAAAGGCTTTGAAGGAGATGTTGAGAAATTTAAAAAGCTAAATACGGTTGAACAGTATGATACGTTAGTTCGTTATGTTCATGAAAAAACAAATATCGATATAGAACAAATTAAAAAAGAGTTTTCGGCTCCTGTTTGATTCACGGTGATCCGCTCTTGTTCCTCATTCGTTATAATCGATGATGTAACGAATGAGTGGGGGTGAGGTCATTGGGGTGGGATTTAAGTGTTGCTGAGGCAAAAGACGTCTACTTAACAGAAACTGACTTATGGCGCTATACACAACAATTTTTAATGAACGCGACACATACGACGACGTACAAGCATATGCTCATGAAAGCGTTGCTCGAATGCACGACCGAACTGAGTGATTCTGGTGTGGTGACGTTCGAGCAAATTTCGAGACACGTGACGAAGATGTATTGGAATTTGATTGTGACGCACGGATTGCGACAAGTGAATCAACTTGGGAAATTGAGTTCGGTCGAGAAAACGATGCTCACGTTTCAAGCGACACATGAAATTCCGTCCACTTGGAACTTTGATCGTCTCCCGGTTCAGCAGCAACAACACTTGATCCGGAATGTAAATCAGTTTTATAAGAAGTACGTATATGGCTCGTTCTATGCTTCGTTCGAGGGGACCATCTATTCATTCAATCGGAACGAGGAGTGGGTCAAACTTGTGCCGAGCTACGTCATCTTTTTTGAGAAATATAAACGGGTATTGATGAATGTTACGAATTATCAACTCGCCGTCTTTCTGGAAAAATACAATACACGCGAAGCGATGGAGCGAATTTTGAACAAAATCGAATTCGTCTCGGCTCGTCAATCGCTCGACGAGTTCAAACAGATTTTACTGAGTCACGGTCATTCCATCTGTTTTTATTGCATGAAACCACTCAAACAGATTCACGTCGATCACTTTATCCCGTGGTCTTATATGCAGAATGATGTCTTATGGAATTTTGTTCTCGCTTGTCCGACTTGTAATACGAGCAAGAACAATCGGATGGCGAAGGTTGATTATCTTTACGCGCTCGTGGAACGAAACCATGAGTTGCGAGTGGCAGAGCAGATGGAGACATACAAAGAGACGAAATTGATTCACCTGTACGACTATGCGGTGCAAAATGGGTTTAAAACCGATTGGGCACCGAAAGCATAAAACGAGTCGAGCCTCACTCAATGAACTGAACCCTGAACGAAATACACTTAATAAAAAGTGCTCATTCAGGGTTCAGTTCAGCATGTTATTTAGAGTATTTAATTTAGAATGGTTTCATTCGCTTCGACTTCATCACTTTCGAAGGATAAGCTTGAAGTAGGCACAATCCCTTCTTCATCCATTTCGATACTTCTAAAGTATTCATGCGCTACCATCGATGTCTTGAACTCAGCAGTTGGGTCGATTGTTTCAACTAAAGTTTGTAATTCTTCAACAGTTGTTACAAAAAACTCTTTACGTAAATTCACTTTATTTAATCGCTTAGCGGTTAATTCTTGATGAAGTTGATATTCTAATCCCACTGCATCATCTGAGAAAATCATTGCATGTACATCAAATTTAAATGGTACGGATGCGTCTCCAAGTTCATCGACGCGATCTTGTGGATTCATACGTCTTGTCATTCCAACCTTAAATACTTGCTTACCGAAGGAACCTAAATTTGAGATAGCGTAAACATAACCAGCTTTACCATTAGCTCGTTTTAAAATTTCTTCTTTTTGCTCTTCAATGTTGCTTTGTTGTTGCTCGAGTTCTGTAATACGTGACTGTAATTGAGCAATTATATCTGGGTTAGTTTCATTAATTAGAAGCTCATTCGTACGCTGTAACTCAACCTCGAATTTCGCCTCTTCTGCTTCTAATTTTTTCTTTTGTGCTTCTAATTCTTTACGTTCTGCAACTTCTTGACGCATTTGCTCTCGTATTAAACGTTGTTCTTCTTTTTCTTGTTCACGTTTAATGTAATATTGATACTCAACCTCTACTGCCTCAATGAACAATGGTTCAAGTTCCGCTAGAAATTTAGAGATGGTTGGTGAAATTGAAGCATTACCGTTTGTCGAAATAGCTAAGTATTTTCGGATTAAACCTTTCGCATTATCGATAGCTTCCTCATGTTTAGCGTATGAAAGAGTATAAAGGATATTTTGTAGTTCGGCTTGCAAACCTATCACCATTAGCTGATAAATAGCTTGATTCGCTTTTGTTTTGTAACGATCTTTATATTTATCTAGCAATGCTGCAACTTCTTTTTTTATTTTATTGATTTGTTTCCGTAATTCTTTTGAATTCATTGCATGGTAATCTAGCTCTACCAAGCTTTTCATAATGCTTTCTTCATCGTAATTTTCTAATAAAAGTTCTAACTCAGTGGGAAGATTTTCTTCGTTAAATAATCGAGGGAATAAATCAATTAAATTGCGAATACCATTAAACTCAGTTTTCAATTTTGATAGTTTTGTACTTTGAGATTTAATGTTTTTGCTTAACTTTTCATTTTCAGTTGCTAAAGCATCGCGTTCTTCTGCGAACTTTTGAAGCTCAGCTATTTTCTTTTGATTGTCTGATATGATTTCGTCAATAATTCGTTTTCCTTCCGATTCGTATTCAGCACGGATTTGTTTTATATACTGAGTTTTATTTTCTTCGAAAATATCTTGAGAATTTGAGATGTTTATTTGAATTTCGTTATGCTTGATTTCTAGTGTATCTAATTCCATTGTTAGGGAAGTGATTTCTTGTTGTAAGTTTGTAACTTCGGAGATACGTGATTTTAGTTTTTCAGACTTGATATAGTAATAACGACCAAACCATAATACGACGCCTATCATTGAAGTTATGCCAACTGTTACAACACCAGTTAGAATTAACAAAAGTATTAGCCACCAACTAAAATACCATGGTATTTTCGCTTTCATTTTTTCAGACTTATTTTGACTCATAAATCTCAACTTCTTTCTTTTAAGGTATTTAATAAATTCATTTTACTCATTAATTTACAATAAAACATTATATTTAGTTAAAGTTGTAAAATATTTTTTTGTAGATTACATTTACACACTCGCGGAACACAATTAGGAGTTGCGAGTGGCCGAGCAGATGGAGACGTACAAAGAGACGAAATTGATTCACATTTACGACTATGCGGTCCAAAATGGGTTTGAAGCCAACTGGGCACCGAAGACATAAAACGAGTCGAACCTGATTAGGAAGGTTCGACTCGTTTTCATTTATTTAATGCTCACCACAAGTTAAACAAATCCGCAACAATCGCATCACTTCCATCTTGGAACATGAACAAGCCGAGTGCGATTAACAAACCTCCGATGACGAGAGTGCCGAACCGCATCAGTCCGTTCGTGTTCTTGTTGAATAAGCCGCGAATCACGAGCCCTCCACCGATTAATAGCATCAAGAAATACCAAAACCCCATAGCCATTCCTCCTCCGCCTGTAATTAAGTTTAGTTTACATAAATTTTCCAGTACATACTGTAGGGCGCGGGACTGATTTAATCTCAGCCCAAGACGGGTACAGTAACTTTATGTGCAAATGAAGGGGGGAGTGACCACTATGCGGAAAACCATCGTCATCGCGGGCGCGAGCGGCTATATTGGCTCGAACGTGATGGGCCATTTAAAAGAAGAGTATGACATCATCGCCTTGTCCCGCTCGACGAAAAACAAAGAAGACGAGGACCACATCACGTGGCGGTCGTGCGATTTGTTCTCGTATGAACAGACGCGTGAGGCGTGCGAAGGGGCAGACTACGCCATGTTCCTCGTCCACTCGATGATTCCGGACGGCGGATTGACGCAGGCGACGTTCGAAGACATGGACGCGCTCATCGCCGACAACTTCGCCCGGGCGACAAAAGCGAACGACATCGAACAAATCGTCTATTTGAGCGGGATCATTCCGAAAGAGTCGAAGACGTTGTCACGTCACTTGAAGAGCCGGCTCGAGGTCGAACGGATTCTCGGCGGACAAGGCGTGCCGGTGACGACGATTCGGGCCGGGCTCATCATCGGTCCGGAAGGCTCGTCGTTCCCGATTCTCGCGAAGCTCGTCAAACGGTTACCGGTCATGATTCTCCCAAACTGGACGAAGACGGAGACGCATCCAATCGACTTGCGTGAAGCCGTCCAAGCGCTCATCTCGGTCGTCGGGGCCGAAGCGCTGTACGACCACCATATCGATATCGGCGGTCCGGAAGTGATGACGTATCGGAAGATGATTGAAGATACGGCTGACGTCATGGGCAAACGTCGCGTTATGATCGACTTCCCGTTCCCGACCATCAAGCTGTCCCGCCTCTGGGTCATGGCCGTGACGGGTGAGCCGAAAGACACCGTCTATCCACTCGTTGAAAGCATGGGTCACGCCATGGTCGCGAAAGACACGACCGGCGTCAAACAAGGAGAGATTCCGTTCAAGGAAGCGGTCGAGCACGCGCTCGAGGAAGAAGAGAAACAAAAGTCGGGTGGCGGCAAGAAGAAAAAAGCGCCGCAACAGTATACCGTCCGCTCGATTCAACGGTTCGGTCTTCCCGAGAACAAGTCAGCGTTGTGGATGGCGGACACGTATTTCGAGTGGCTCGGCCGGCTCGCGTACCCGCTCATCCAGACGACGAAAGAAGAGGATGACTGGGAAATCGCACTCCTCCGACCATCACTCGTCGCACTTCACTTATCGCTCGAAGATGAGGCGACGGATGACATGGCGTCCTATTCCATCGACGGCGGCCTGTTCGCGAAGTTGAGTGAGGACGACAAGACGGGACGACTCGAGTTCAGACGGCTCCCCGAGTCGGAAGAAGGGCTCGTCGCCATCCATGAGTTCGTGCCGGCGCTGCCGTGGTGGTTCTATACGAAGACGCAGGCGAAAGCCCACCTCGTCGTCATGTGGCTGTTCGGCCGTCACGTCCGTCTGCTTGGGGAAGATGCGGACGAGGGCGATCAAGTCGTCAAGGCACCGACGAATTAAATAAGACGCAACCATTGTGTGATGGTTGCGTCTTATTGTTCTGTCTTTTAGTACGTAATGAACACCGTCCGCTTTTATCTCACTTTTCATTTACTACGTGACGGTTCAAGTGTTGATTTATTAAATCATGAAGTATTCGGTTCTCTGATTCATTCATTTCAGGGCTGCTTTTAGGCACGATAATCGCTTCGTTCGTTTCATAGTATAAAAAGAAGTGATGGTCGTCTTCGCCAACAACCTTAATGGACTCCCATGCCACATCGGTTTTTTTAATCCCACTGATATAAGATGAAGTTACGTGAATCCCAGTTTCATGAAGGTGCAACGTCACGTCGTGCGGCCATCGCTTATCATTTTTATAAGCAGATTTAAGTTTGCGAAGCGTGACGAAATCGTAATACTTTCCTATAAGTGGTCTCATTAAAATGACGGGGATGATGGCTAAACACACTACAATAAGCTTAAATGTGTTCTCTGAATTCAGATAAAGATTATAAAAATAGAGAGACATCGGCAATATGATATGAAGAACGATAAAGCCGAACAGGAAGACCATCATGGCGAGTGCGATGGTTGTGATATTGTATCTGGCTTGATGATGCTCGCTTCTCTTTAATGAGTCTTTCTGTAGAGCCATAAAATCTTCGAAAGTCAGTTGATACTTCGTACTCATGGTGTGATCCCTCATTTTCTATGTAAAGCTGTAGACGTTTTTTAATACCATGCACATATTAATTGGATTTGTTGTTGTCTCGACTTACCTTTTTTATGTGTTTCACTTTATAGTAACCATAACAAAGTGTTTACTGTAATTTCCAATAAAGTTACTTTGGTCGTTCGAGTCAAGGTAATATGCTAAATAGAATGGAACAATGGAGGATTGAATATGTCGATGACGATTCAACAAAGGACCAAAGAAAAACGAATCAAGGCGCTCCGACATGCTGGTGTCACCGAACCCATTTTTCTTGGTGAAGGTGCGTGGCATGAAGCCTGGAAAGTGTCGAAAGACGATCGCGAACTGGTTTTGCGGATTCCGAAAGAAGTCGCTTACGGAAAGCCTGTTACGTTCGATCATGATGCCTTGATGGCAGAGTACGCCGCTACGAAATTGTATTATCAGTCCGTGAATCGCGCGGTTCAAGGAGCTGCTCCAGATTTTTATGAGTTCTTCGTGTCTGCTGAGTTCACGTATACGTTAGAGTCATTCGGGGGTGCCCCTCTTTCTTTACATGCGATGACGAAAGAACAAGCTTCACAGGTGGGGGCTCAGGTCGGGGAGATTTATCGAAAAACCGATCAAATCCGACACGATGTCGAGGGGTTAGGTTATTTGATATGGACAGAAGAGAAGAAATTACACGGCAGTTTGAACGGGGACCTTCACACGTTGATCCGGGAAGAAAGTGACGAGCACTTGGCAGACTACAAAACGTTATGCGCCACGTATCCCGAGTTTAAAGACGATGTAGTCGAACAAATGCTCAACGCGGCGACCGCACTTCGTAACGATCAAATCAGCGTCCCGAGTCTCGTCAATCAAGATGCGTCTCCCGAAAATATTTTATTGCAAAGGAATCGCGTCTGTTTGATCGATCCTTATCCAATCGTATACGCACCGCGAGGCATGGCTGGCAATTTCATGAACTTATACGAGACCTTTTTTGTCGCCCTTTCACAAACGGAACGCTATGAGAGGCATCGATTTGATTTGTGTGAAGCACAGTTAAAAGGAATGGCAGAAGGATTTCTTGCAGGCTACAGCGACGGGAATCAGTCAATCGTTCGAGAAGTGAGAGGGGAGCAGTTGCTCCAATTACTCGAGACGGCTTACCTTCACCATCAGCTGTTACTTCAAGAAGAATTGACACGGGAGGATACGATTCGTTATGGAAGCAAGGAAGCCATCACAACCCGGCTGTTCGGATTATGTGACGCACTGAAACAGTTCGCCACCTCTCGATTGACTGAAATATGATTTTTTTACCCCGGTCACTCTTCGACGCATCCATCGCGATGCGTCTTTTTGTTTTGTCGATTATGTTAACGTTTCGCCAGAGCCGTTTACAAAGGGAAGGGACAGGCGTACACTGAACTCGTTTTCGACATCATGGAAAGAAGGAATGCAAGAATGGACAACTTCATGACATCACGCCAAGGATGGCAAAAGGACATCTCGGCCGGGATCACCGTCGGGGTCGTCGCCGTGCCGCTCGCGATGGCGTTCGCGATCGCCTCAGGCGTCGGACCGGTGTACGGCTTGTACACGGCCATCATCGCCGGCATCCTCGTCAGCTTGTTCGGAGGCTCGACGTTCCAAATCGCCGGACCGACCGGCGCCTTCATCCCGATCGTCTCGGGCGTCATGCTCGCGCACGGCTACGAAGGATTGCTCGTGACGACGTTCCTCGCTGGGATCCTGTTGTTCCTTATGAGCGTACTCCGCGTCGGACGACTCATCCGCTTCATGCCGCGCGCCGTCACAATCGGGTTCACGGCCGGAATCGCCGTCGTCATCTTCGTCGACCAGCTCGACGAACTGTTCGGCATCTCGTTTCAGAAGGCGCCGCACTTCCACGAGAATTTGCTGAAGCTCGTGACATCGTTACATGAAGCGAGCTTATGGCCTGTCTTCATTGCCGCCATCGGTTTCTTGACGCTCTGGCTCGTACCAAAACTACCCGTCAAGTTACCGCTTCTCTTGATGGCGATGCTCGTGCCGACGTTCGTCAGTCTCGTCATCCCAGGGGAAGTCGCGACGATCGGTAGTGCCTATGGCGGCATTCCGAGCGGATTGCCTGAGTTCAACTGGCTCGCGATCGACCTCGATTTGATTGCGACGCTGTTGCCATCGGCGTTCGCCATCGCCTTCCTCGGGGCGCTCGAGTCGCTATTGTCGGGTGCGGTCGCGGACGGCATGGCCGGTACGAAGATGAACCCGGACAAGGAACTGTTCGGGCAAGGGCTCGCCAACGTCGTCGTCCCGTTCTTCGGCGGGATCCCGGCGACCGGCGCCATCGCCCGGACGGCGACGAACATTCAAGCAGG
The DNA here is from genome assembly GCF_004337025.1 of Exiguobacterium sp. SL-10. Lineage (NCBI taxonomy): Bacteria > Bacillati > Bacillota > Bacilli > Caryophanales > Exiguobacterium > Exiguobacterium sp. SL-10. The sequence continues at coordinate 28,212 of NZ_SJUP01000014.1, forward strand.
GGCCGTCAGCCGCCGCTCCGGGGTCATCCACGGGTTGACGGTGCTCCTCGCCGTGCTCGTGTTGGCACCGCTCGCGAGCTATGTCCCACTGGCCGCCCTCGCCCCGATTCTGATGCGCGTCGCTTGGAACATGTCGGAGCGGCACCACGTCTTCGAGATGCTCAAGCATCGGTCGGCCGAATCGCTCGTTTTGCTCGTCACGCTCGGGCTGACCGTGTTCGTCGACCTCGTCGTCGCCGTCGAGGTCGGGGTCATCTGTGCGCTCGCCTTGTTCGCGAAACGGATGGCCGATACGATTGACGTCCGCGAACAGACGGAACGGTACGTGACGCGCGACGGTCAAGTCGTCTTCAGTGTCGAGGGTCCGCTCTTCTTCGGGGCAATCGAGATGTTCGAGCACGTATTGCATCATATCCATGACGAGCCTGACGTGTTCATCTTCAACTTCCACCGTTGTCCGGTCATCGATGTGACGGCCGTCGAAGAGATTCGCCGCGTCGTCCGGGAGTTAAAGGTGGCCGACCGTCGTGTCGTCTTCGCGCACTTATCGGCACCCGTGCGGCAGACGCTCACGCATTACGGCGTGCTCGATCATGTCGACACGTTCGAGACGACACAGGAAGCGATTGACGCGTCTTAACGGACGGACAGAATCTGACCGAACGGGATGCGGCGCACGTCTGTGTCGAACAGCTCGACTTCACGCTCGGCGTAATAGATGGCGTGGACGTAGCCGCGCACCGTATGGGTCATGCCGTTGTCGAACAGCGTTAGCTCGACGGCGTCTCCTTCCCGGATGGCGCGTTCGAGCTCGGTTTGCCACAGATAGAGGAGCTGCTCATCCAAATCGGGCAGCTCGATCTTTTGGACGTGGGCGTAATATTTCTTCAAGAGCGCTACGTGCTCGGGCATGAGGAACGGAATCCATTTCAATTCACCGCGGTCTTTGTAGCGGGTCTGGCTCATGACGATTCACCTCCTTGTTTATGTCCGCCGATGAGGCGTTGCCGCGTCCGGAGCGGACTGTCTTTCAATAAGCTCGACGCCGGCCGAATCGTGCCGCGCCCGAAACGGACGTTCAAGCTGTCGACAAGGTCGAGGAAGTCGAACCGGCGTGCTCGGGCCCACTCGTCCTCGAAGAACGACAGCTGGACGTGGTCGCTGCGAGGCTCGAGCTTGCCGAGGGCGACCGAGACGTAACGTACGGCCTCCGTCTCGTCCCACGCGTCGAGGAAGAGCGTCAATAATACCGGCAAGAACTCGCGCTCGTCCGCTGTGAAGCGGGCGAGCTTTTTTTGTTTGCTGAAGCCGCGCCGCTCGCTCGTCCGGGTGTAACGGACACCGAGATGGATGCTGCCGCCGACGAGTCCGGCCTGCCGCGTCCGCATCCCGACCTCGACGGCAATGGCCTGCAAGACGAGCCGGATGGCCGCATACGTCGTATAGTCCTTCATGAGCGTGATGCCATGACCGATCGTCCGCGGCCGCTGTCGCTTTGCCCCGAATAACGAGCTTGGCGGGAGGATCGTCGGTGACTCGTCGATGCCCCAGGCGTGATGCCACAGCTCGGCGCCGATGACGCCGAACTTCTCATGGAGCGTCTCGAGCGGATAGCGGGCGAGGTCACCGATCGTGTCGATGCCGAGCCGCCGGAGATGGACTTCCATCTTCGCGCCGACGCCCCACATCTTGCCGATCGGGGCCGGGTGGATCAATCGTTCGACGTCGTGGAGGAAACAGCTGGCGACACCCGTCTTTTTCCCATGCAAGTCGAGGACGAGCTTGGCGAGGACGTTGTTTGGTCCGATGCCGATCGTGACCGGGATGCCGGTATAGCGGAACACGGTCGAGCGGATGAGGCGGGCGACGTGCGCATCGTTCCCGAACAGTTGCTCCGTCCCGGTCAAGTCGACGAGCGTCTCATCAATCGAGTAAACGCGAATCGCCTCCGGGGGCGCGAACTGATGCAAGATATGGACGATTTGTACGGACACGTTCAAATAATGACTCATCCGGGCCTCGGCGTAGATGACGTGCCGCCGCTCGTGCCACGGCAAGCGGTCGATGTGGAACCGTCTAGAGCCGGTCTTGATGCCGAGCTGTTTCATGGGCGGCGTCGCGGCGAGGACGAGGGCGCCGTTGTCCTGTAAGTTCGATAAGACGACGAGCTTTGTCTTGTACGGGTTCAACTTGCGGGCGGCGCACTCGCAACTGGCGTAGAACGAGACGCTGTCGATACAAAAAATCCGACGTCGCATAGCCACCTCTCCTTTTTTACGAACAAACGTTCTGTTTTTTTCATCGTATCACGGTCTCACGCCGTCTCAAATAGAAAAATGAAAAGAAATTTGAAAGAAGTCAAAAAAAGGGTGAAATGCATGATGAAATTCCAACTTTTTGGGATTTACCGAAATAATAAAGCGAGGGAGAAACAAAATCCGGTATAATGGGAGGGTAGCTAGACAAATATGGTTTCGGACGATGGAGGCTATCCTGTGATTGATTTTGTGAAGCAATTGACCAATGATCAGGCACGATGATTGAAAACCTATAAGAAACAAGTCGAACGCATCAACGCGTACGAGGAGACGATGCAAGCATTGGACGATGCAGCGCTTCGCCAGTACGCGCTCGAATTGAAACAGCGGCTCACGGACGGTGCGGACGTCCGCGCCATCACGGAGGAAGGGTTCGCCCTCGTCCGCGAGGCATCGGTCCGCACGATCGGGCTCCGTCACTATGACGTCCAGCTCATCGGAGGTCTCGCGCTCCTCGAAGGGAATATTGCGGAGATGCCGACCGGGGAAGGGAAGACGCTCGTCGCGGCATTGCCTGCGTTCGTCAAGGCGCTTGAAGGGAAAGGCGTCCATGTCATCACGGTGAACGACTATTTGGCGCAACGTGACGCCGAACAGATCGGGAAGATTCACACGTTCCTCGGCCTCACGGTCGGACTGAACGTACCGGAGATGGAGCTTCCTGACAAACAAGCGGCATATGCGGCGACATTACATACGGGGTCGGGACTGAGTTCGGGTTCGACTATCTTCGGGACCATTTGGTCGGCTCGCCGGAAGAACGCGTGCAGCGTCCGTTCCATTTCGCCTTGCTCGATGAAGTCGACAGCGTCTTAATCGACGAGGCGAAGACGCCGCTCATCATCGCCCAGAAGGACGAGTCACACGTCCGCTTGAAACGGCTCGCCCAAGCCGTGTTCGGTCAATTGACGGAAGACGACTATACGGTCGACCTCGAGGCGCGCGCCGTCATGTTCTCGGATCAGGGCATCGAGAAAATCGAGGCGTTGTTCTCGGTCGATAACTTGTTCTCCGCCGAGCACCACGTCCTCTATCACTACATGATGCAGGCGCTCCGGGCGAACGTGTTGTTCGAGCGGGACGTCGACTATATCGTCCAAGAAGGCAAGATCGAGTTGATCGATTTGTTCACGGGCCGGGTCATGGAAGGACGCAGTCTGTCGGAAGGCCTCCATCAGGCGCTCGAGGCGAAAGAACAGCTCGACATCACCGAAGAGAATAAGACGACGGCCGAGATCACGATTCAACACTACTTCCGGATGTATCCGCTCCTCGGTGGCATGACGGGTACGGCGCAGACGTCACGCGAAGAGTTCATGAAGACGTATCAGATGGACGTCGTCCAAGTGCCGACGAACCGGCCGCGTCTGCGTGAAGACTTGCCGGACCGCGTCTTTGACACGATCGCCCATAAATATGCGGCGGTCGGACAAGAAGTGGCGGCCATTCACGCGACGGGACAACCGATCTTAATCGGGACGACATCGATTGCCCAGTCGGAGGCCGTCAGCGAACAGCTCGAGCGACAAGGCATCAAGCATGAGCTGTTGAACGCGAAGACGGTCGCCCAAGAAGCCGAGATCATCGCCGAGGCTGGACGCCTCGGGCACGTGACGATTGCGACGAACATGGCTGGACGCGGGACCGACATCGTCTTAGACGAGACGGCGCGCGAGCGCGGCGGTTTGTACGTCATCGGGACGGAACGTCACGAGTCGCTCCGCGTCGACAACCAGCTCCGCGTCGACAACCAGCTCCGCGGCCGGTCGGGGCGCCAAGGCGACCCGGGCATGTCACGTTTCTTCGTCTCGCTCGAGGACGACCTCGTCAAACGGTACGCCGCCGAGCGATTGAAACGGGTCGAACACAAACTGAAGCCGGACGAGCACGGGGAGATTCGCCACAAGGAAGCCGGCGATATCATCGAATACGCCCAGACGACGATTGAAGGCGTCGGTGTCTCGGTCCGCGACTACATGTTCAAACTCGACGACGTCTTGAACGAGCAGCGCCGCATCATCTATACGATCCGTGACGAGGCGGTCGACGCCAACGCGACGGTCATCTTGAACAACGTGCTCGCGATGATGCGCCTCGCGCTCGAAGAGACGCTCGACCGCCACATCGATGCCGAGCTCGTGCCGGAGGAGTGGGCGAAAGATGCCTTGCTCGAGGACTATGTCTATTTGACACAACAGACACTGCCATGGCCGGAGACGGTCGGAGATAAAGACGAGTTGAAACAAGAGGTCGCACCATGGATCGACGGGATCATCGAGACGGCGCAAGAGCGCATCGAAGGGTACCCGGAAGTCATCGCCTTCGCCCGTCAACAGTTGCTCAGCCATCTCGATGATCCGCTGGACGAACCATTTGACGACGATGAACGCCTTGAAAGAAGGGATCGGGCTCCGCAGCTACGGCCAGGAAGACCCGAGCCGTCAGTTCGGCAAGGAAGGGCTCGAGATTTTCCAAGAGACGTATCTCGACATCGCCCGCGACGTGACGATTCAACTGTGCCAGTTAGACCTATACTTTGCGCAACGGGAAGAGGAGGGGCTGTGACATGTTCGGACTGTTGAAACGAAAGAAAGTTGAGACGGTGATCCGTCAAGATGACGAGCGGACGCTCCGCCTCGTGTTCGATGAAGGAATGGACATTTCGAAAGAAGATGAGTACGTGTTCCGTTATCATGCGACGACGTTGCCACCGCTCGCGGATAATCAGTTGTCGATCGAACTGCTCAGTGCGACGAAGAACCCGGGCGGTCTGTCCGTGGTCGCCTTGTTCCGCAACACGGTCGCGACCGAGTTCTCGCTCGACGAGATTCCGGTGCTCTTGTTGAACGAACGCCGCGAACCGCTCGGCCAGAAGATGCTCAGCCGGATGGACTTGCCGTCGTTCGAGGCGATGACGAGCAAGCCCGTCTATCTCGACTTCTTTGAGGAGGAACTGTTCACCGATGTCGACGACCTCGATACCGAGTCGATTCAGCTCGCCTTCCAAATGAACCCGACGGCACCGCTCCAAGACGTGACGGACAGTGAGCGCGATGCGTTCCCGGACGTGGCATGGCATCGCCTGAAACGGATGAACATCCTCAGCCGACCGGTCGCCGAAGGCCAGTTCGATTTGTTGCTCGTCCATCTCGACGTGACCGACACGGAGATTGGGGCCTCGCTCCTCGTCCGGAACGGTTATGCCGAGCAGGCGCTCCAAATCCCACGCCTCCCGCTCGAGCTGATGCAACGGGACGAGGTCGTCGGCTGGGCCGACGCCGTGCTCGCCGAGCCGATTTTACCGAAACACGACTATCCGCTCCACGTCCGCTTTAAGCGGCCGGAAAGCGAGAGCAACGGACCGATCTCGATTCGAATCCGTTCGTGACGATATGACCATCCCTGACACACGTCGGGGATGGTTTTTAATGCTTGTGCGAAATTTATTTTTATATGGATACCACATTAAAATAAGCGCCATAAAATCATTTGAAATTGTATTAAAGATGATTAAGTCTAAAATTAAAAATCCTCTAATGTGAGAAATTTCATAAATAATAGTCATCAAATTTTCAATGAATAATTTGAAAAAACGGGAATATACGAACTAATGTTCTATAAAAATAAGAGAAAAGAGGATTAAGAATGAGTCAAAAACTAACCGTAAATATCAAATTAAATCCATCAAAAGAGCAAGAGTCTAGTTTAAACGAGATGAGTCGTTTATATGTTGACACTGTTAATATGCTAGTAGCAGAAATGGTAGAAGTGAAATTAATTTTAAAAAAAACAAGTAAAGATGTAAAAGTGATATTGCCGAGCGTTGTAAAAAATCAAGCTATACGTGATGCACAAAGTTTGTTCTATAAAGCTAAGAAGAAAAAATTTGAAAATGTTTCAATTCTTAAAAAGCCTATCTGTTTTTGGAACAATCAAAGTTATACTTTTGACTGTGATTATATTTATATTCCCATTATATTGGACGGTAAAGTCAAAAGAGCAGCAATTCAAGCGCACATGATCGATAAAGATGATCGTAATTTTTCGTTGTTAAAACATAAACTAGGTGCATTACGCATTACTCAAAAGTCTAATAAGTGGATTGCCCAAATCGCGATTACTGTTCCAACTGTGGAAAAGAATGACGGAAAGATTATGGGTGTTGACTTAGGATTAAAAGTACCAGCTGTAGCTATCACTGACTGTGGCAAGCCGAAATTTTTCGGGAATGGCCGTGAAAATAAATATATGAGGAGGATGTTTCAATCTACAAGAAAAGAATTGAGCAGAAATAAGAAAGTTAAAGCTGTTAAAAACCTAGGTAACAAGGAACAGCGATGGATGAGAGACAAGGACCATAAAATAAGTAGAAAAATTGTTGAATTTGCAAAAGTAAATGATGTTTCTGTCATTCGATTAGAGAAACTAACGAAACTTAGACAGACGGCAAGAACAAGCCGTAAAAACACAAAAAATCTGCACACTTGGTCATTTTATCGATTATCGAAGTACATTGAATACAAAGCAAAGTTGGATGGGATTAAGATAGAATATGTTAATCCTGCCTATACATCACAAATGTGTCCTTCTTGTGGTAAAAAAAATAAGGCAAAAGACCGAGTATATTCATGTTCGTGCGGGTTGAAAAAACACAGAGATTTGATTGGTGCAATGAATATAAGGTGGGCACCTGTGGTGGATGGTAATAGTCCATCAGCCTGAGAGTCTATTAGACCTGTCTCAGGAGGGGTGATGGCACACCCTTATCTCAAGGTCTGGACAAAACAGAAATGGCCTGAGTCCAATGTGATGCTTGAGAATTCTACAACCTTTCTAATGAATAAAGTCGTAGAAATGCCAAATACGAACATCACGAATAATAATTGCTGAAATAATTGTTCTGGATAGAGACGGCGTCCGATAGGGCGCCGTTTTTTGACGCTCGAAAAAGTGTCAAAAAAGTGAACAAAACATCTTACAAAAATAGGAATACTACTGTATAATCAATCGCGTAAGCGTTTACATTATATGTGTAAAACAATGGGATTCATTTTTTCGGGGCCGGTGGGGACCGGCTACATACGTTCAAAAGGGGACAGCACACATGATTACATTCTTTATCGCCTTGGCGATTCTATTCGTCGGGTACAAAGTGTATGGCAGCTACGTCGAGAAGACGTTCGGCATCAAGGAAGAGCGGACGACGCCTGCCTACGCGTCACAGGATGGTATCGACTACGTGCCGATGGGGAAGAAACGGAACTCGATGATTCAGCTGTTGAACATCGCCGGCGTCGGCCCGATTTTCGGCCCGATCATGGGAGCGCTCTACGGCCCGGTCGCGTTCCTTTGGATCGTCTTCGGATCGATCTTCGCCGGAGCGGTGCACGACTATTTGACGGGCATGATCTCGCTCCGTAACAACGGGGCGCATTTGCCGCAACTCGCTGAGAAGTTCCTCGGCCGTTCGCTCCGCCACGTCGTCAACGGTTTCGCCCTGCTTCTTTTGCTTTTGGTCGGGACGGTGTTCGTCACGTCACCGAGTAACATGATCAACAACTTGTTCGACGGCAACGCGACGACGCTCACGATTGTCATCTTCGCCGTATTCGCCTACTACATCTTGGCGACGCTCCTCCCGGTCGATAAGATTATCGGCCGCATCTACCCGTTCTTCGGGGCGCTCCTCATGATCAGCGCCATCGGGATTGCCGTCAGCTTGTTCGCACAAGGCTACAAGATTCCAGAGATGACACTCACGAACATGCATCCAGACGGCTTGCCGATTTGGCCGCTCCTCTTCTTCACGATCTCATGTGGGGCACTCTCAGGCTTCCACGCCACGCAGTCGCCAATCATCTCGCGGACGACGATGAAAGAGAGCAACGGCCGTGAAATCTTCTACGGCATGATGATCGTCGAAGCCGTCATCGCCATGATTTGGGCCGGTGCCGCGATGGCGATCTTCGAGCCGGGCGAATTGCTCGGATTGATTCAAACCGGTACGCCGGCACTTGTCGTCCAAGAAGTGGCGACACTCATGCTCGGCAGCATCGGCGGAACACTCGCCATCCTCGGCGTCATCGTCTTACCGATCACGTCAGGCGACACGGCGTTTCGTAGCGCACGGATGATTATCGCCGACTACATGAAAGTCGCACAGAAGAAGTTCTCGTCACGCCTTTGGATCGCGCTTCCGCTCTTCGCGATCTCATACGTGCTCACGAACATGGACTTCCAAATGCTCTGGCAATACTTCAACTGGGCCAACCAGACGACGGCGGTCATCGCCTTGTTCGTCGGGGCGATGTACCTCTACATCAAAGGGCGCAACCACTATATCGCGCTCATCCCTGGCACGTTCATGTTATATGCCGTCTGGTTCTACATTTTGACGGCACCAATCGGCTTCAAGATGGACGGGTTCATCCCGTACGTCATCGCTACCATCGGGACGATCACGTTGCTCGTCTTGTTCCACATGCGCGCCAAAGCGATGCGGGCACAAAATATGGAATGTGACGTCCCGGTGAAGGAAGTCGCATAATCCAAAAACATGGGTCGTTTCGGCCCATGTTTTTGTTTGCGTTGAAATCGGGAAATGACCATACTAGAGGAATAGATTTGAAAGGTGGGACCTGAATGGATCAAGAGAAGCTAAAAGACATGCTCCATGCCGATACGCTCGGGGAAGAGATTGCGAGTGCCATCACCCATGGCCTCGGGGTCATCTTCAGCATCGTCGCGCTCGTCTTGCTTGTCATGACGGCAACGGAGACGGGAAGTACAGGCAACGTCATCGCGGTGAGCGTGTTCGGGGCATCGATGATTTTACTGTACTTGTTCTCGACGCTCATGCATGCGATTCCGCATCCACGCGCGAAACGCGTACTCCAAGTGTTCGATCACGCTGGGATTTACTTACTCATTGCCGGGAGTTATACGCCATTTGCGCTCGTGTCACTCAAAGGGACGCTCGGTTGGACGTTGTTCGGTATCGTTTGGGGCGTTGCTGTGCTAGGGATCGTCTGGAAGTTGTTCTCGACGGGGAAATACATGTGGGTGTCGAACGTGACCTACCTCGGTCTCGGTTGGATTTGTTTAATCGCCATCCGTCCATTGTACGAGTCGCTCGGTCATAATGGTTTCATGTTGCTCCTCGCCGGAGGGATCGCCTATTCGGTCGGGATCATCTTCTACGTATGGCAGAAACTGCCGTTCAACCATGCGATTTGGCACCTGTTCGTCCTAGCGGGGAGCGTGTTCGTTTTCCTCAGTATTTTGCTCTATGTGGCACCGAATACAGGCCTTTGAAACGGACGTCCGACGGGGCGTCTATTTTTTATAAAGATAAGGAAATGAAATGCTGAAAACGATTACAAAATTACAGACGAATGGACGTTTGTATGTCATAATAATTTCAGACATCGTCATAGAGATAGATGGGTGTAAACGTAAGGGGGAAAATCAGATGGAAAAAGTGTTGCGCGATGGATTTATCTACATGTCTCAAAACAAAACACTCAACAGTTTGGCTAAAAAATACGGGCTTCGGTTCGGAGCTTCGCGCTTTGTGGCGGGGGAAGACTTCAAGACGTCGGTGCCGACGATTCGCGAATTGAATGCGAAAGGGCTATCGGTCACGGTCGACCATTTAGGGGAGTTCATCACGACGGTCGCGGAAGCGAACGAGAACCGTGATGAGATCATCCGAGCGATTGAAATTATGGCCGAAGAGCAGCTCGACGCCTACATGTCGCTCAAGCTGACGTCGCTCGGGTTCGACATCTCGGACGAGTTGATTGAAGACAATATGCGTCAAATCTTGACGACGGCGAAAGAAGTTGGTGTCTTCGTCGCCATCGATATGGAGGACGAGGCACGCTGTGAGAAAACGCTCGACTTGTTCAAAACGTTGAAAGCGGACTTCGACGGCCTCGGGACGGTCATCCAGTCATATTTGTACCGCTCGGAAGATGATATCAATCATCTCGCGCCGCTCAAGCCGAACCTTCGCATCGTCAAAGGAGCTTACAAGGAACCGGCGACCGTCGCTTTCCCCGAAAAGGAAGACGTCGACCACAACTACTTGAAGCTCGTCAAACTCCATCTGGCGAACGGGAACTACGCCTCTATCGCAACACATGACGACCACATGATCGATGCGGTCATCGAGCATGTGAAACTGAACAACATCCCACTCGACCAGTTCGAGTTCCAAATGCTGTACGGCATCCGGGTCGAGCGTCAACTCGAGCTCGTCCGCCAAGGCTATAAAGTCCGTGTCTACGTGCCATACGGCCGTGACTGGTACGGATACTTCATGCGCCGTCTCGCCGAACGTCCGGCGAACGTCGCGTTCGTGTTAAAAGGAATGGTGAAGAAATGAAACAAGCACACGAGTTCACGTTGAACTCGTGTGCTTTTCTGTGTTCATATGTTTGTCGAGGATCCGCTCGATTTCACTTTGTTCGACTTCCGTGACTCCGTCTTTCACTTTCGGGATAATCAACGCCTCATCCTCTTCGTAATAGAGGAAGCGATGCGTCTCGTTCTCGTTCACTTTGAGAATGGATGTCCATGGGACTTGCGTCGTTCGATGGACGTTGCCACGGACAGCCTGCATCTCGACGTGGGCATCGGAAAGCTGGAGCGTAACATCTTTTGGCCAAGTGTCCTGTTTGTTGAGGACACGACGGGTTTGCCAAAGGGCGAGCGGGGCGTGCAAATCTTTTAGCAACGGTCTTAGTAGTAGCGCGAACAGCAGCCCGATTCCGACTGTAATCAATATAAAGACGATCGTCGATTCGGGGCGCGGTACGAGGTAGAAGGCAGCCGCATACCCGAGAGCGAAAAGCGGGAGACTCATAGCTCTCACCCACATGCTGCGAGCTCGTTTATATTGATTGGAATGGTGAATCATGTCGTTTTGGAAAGCTAAAAAATCGTCTAGCGTCAGTTTATACGTGGTGACCATTGCATCCACTCCTTTGTGATTCGTCATAAATACGTGCTGATTGAAGAGCTTTGTCGCTTAGAGTGTGATGCCTAAGTGTTTTTGTAGCAGATCATTCATTCGAGTTCGCTCCGTCTCGTTGAGCATCTGGTTTTGCTTCGGGACGATAATCGCTTCCGCCGCTTCAATAAATATATAGTGATGGGTCTCGTCCTCGTTCACTCGGTCGATCGCTTCCCATGCGACTTGAACCCGTTTGTTGACGGCATTGTGGAGCGAATTGACTTCAATCCCAATCTCATGGATTGACAACGTGACATCACGAGGCCATTTCGAGTCCTGTCGAAGTATGGATCGCACCTGTCTCAACCTAATCGTGAAATACACTTTCTTGAAGAACGGGAATAAGAGCAGCGTTGGGACCACAGCGGCACTGACGGCGAGTGCGAGGATGACAGGGGCGGAAAGCGTTTGCGGTAACAAGACAATCGCGAGGGCAAATCCGTAAAAGGCGGTCAGTGACATGAGTACGAGCGTGACAAGTATAGATCTTCGTTTATCGGAAACCGAGTTTTTGATGAAGTTCTTTTGTAACATGAAAAAATCATCTTGTGTCAATCGATAATGAATCATCCATCACTGGCTCCTTCCTTCCGTCTGAATGACGGGGTTAATGTCTGCAGACAACGCTAACATAGGATGGGTTAATTTTCCAACAAAAAGGCCCAGTGACTGAACACTGGGCCTTCTTACAAGATTATCCGTTGATGACCGTCCCACCGTTGACGTGCATGACCTGCCCGCTGACGTACGTCGAATCGTCACTTGCGAGATAGACATAGGCCGGTGCGAGTTCCGCCGGTTGACCCGGACGTTTCATCTCGGCCGAGTCACCGAACGAAGCGACTTTTTCTGCCGGGAACGTCGCCGGGATGAGTGGCGTCCAAATCGGACCTGGGGCGACGCCGTTGACGCGAATCTTCTTCTCGGCCAAGTTCTTGGCGAGCGAACGCGTGAACGACGTGATCGCGCCTTTCGTCGACGAGTAGTCGATCAATTGGTCGTTACCTTCGTACGCCGTGATCGACGTCGTATTGATGATGCTCGCGCCTTCGTTTAAGTACGGAAGGGCGGCTTTCGTTAAATAGAACATGCTGAAGATGTTCGTGCGGAACGTCTGCTCGAGTTGCTCGTCCGAGATATCGAGGAGCGATTCTTGCGGATGCTGCTCGGCGGCGTTATTGACGAGGATATCCAAATGTCCGAACGTCTCGAGTGCCTCTTTGACGACGTCTTGGCAGAACGCCGAATCGCCGATATCCCCTTGCAGCAACAGACACGCTTGGCCGAGCTCTTCGATGCGCTCTTTCGTCGCCTCGGCGTCCTCGAGCTCGTTTTGGTCTTTATAGACGATGACCGTGTTCGCGCCTTCATGGGCGAAGAAGATGGCGACCGATTTTCCGATGCCGGAATCACCACCTGTGATGATGGCCACTTTATCTTTTAATTTGTCGCTTCCTTTATACCCTTCACGCTCATAAATCGGGAACGGCTCCATCTTCGAGTCGATCCCCGGTTGATGGGCTTGCTCTTGGCCGTCCTTCTTGAACGATTCAAAATCATGTCGGTTCCCCACTGTGTTTAAACGATTCTCACTCATGTATACGTTCCCCTTTCTAAAATTGACTCTTTGTGTCTATACCACAGTGACCGATAAATAAATCGTCCTCAGTGAAATTGGAACGAATTTGAAAAATGAACGCTTGCGAATGAATTGTCATTCATTTATGATAGAAGAGTAAACACGATGGTGATTGCGATTTTTTTTACGCTTGAAATGAATCACTATTCATTCTCATTGAGGGGGGAACAATATGACGAGTCACATCGAACAATCAGCCGACCTCCGTTTGACGAGCAATATCCGTTTTGCGGTCGTCATCGGTTCAGGAGTAATGGGGGCGGGGATTGCAGCACACTTGGCGAACGCGGGGATTCGTTCGCTCATGCTCGACATCGTACCACGTGAATTGACGGCGAAAGAAGAAGCGAAAGGGCTCACGCTCGAGTCACCAGAAGTGCGGAACCGCATCGCTTCCGAGAACCGTCAGAAGCTATTGAAACAAAATCCGGCACCGCTCGCGACGGCCGAGCACTTGAACTTCATCGACGTTGGGAACTTAGAAGATGATCTCGAGCGCTTGAAGGAAGCGGACTGGGTCATCGAAGTCGTCGTCGAACGGCTCGACGTAAAACAACAGCTGTTTGAGAAAATCGCACCTTACATCCGTGAAGACGCGATTCTCAGCTCGAACACGTCCGGTATCTCAATCGAGGCGATGGCGAGCGTGTTGCCAGAAGGCTTGAAGACACGTTTCCTCGGGACACACTTCTTCAACCCACCGCGTTATTTGAAACTGCTCGAACTCATCCCGACGGAGAAGACGGCGCGCCCGGTCATCGATTTCATGGCCCGCTTCGCTGAGGACCGTCTCGGGAAAGGCGTCGTCGAAGCGAAAGACACGCCGAACTTCATCGGCAACCGCATCGGCACGTACGGCCTCCTCGTCACGTTCGAAGAGATGCTCAAGCAGAACGCCTCGATCGGCGAGATGGACTCGATCACCGGACCGCTCATCGGCCGGCCAAAATCGGCGACATTCCGCACGCTCGACGTCGTCGGCATCGATACGTTCGTCCACGTCGCCGGAAACGTCTATGAGACGCTCGACGCCGGTGACGAGAAGGATACGTTCGACGTCCCGGCTGACATGAAGACGCTCGTCGAGAAGGGCTGGATCGGTCAAAAGGCCGGACAAGGCTTCTATAAGAAGGACGGCAGAGTCATCCAGGAGCTGAATCTCGAGACGTTCGAATACGAACAATTGAAAGCGATTACAGGTCCGGAGCTCGACCAAATCAAGTCGCTCCCGGGCTCGAAAGCGAAGCTGAAAGGTGCCATCTTGAACAAAGGACGCATCGGACAACTTCTCTGGCCGGTCACGGCGAAGACGCTCGTCTACTCGGCTCGTCTCACAGGTGAGATCAGTGACTCGATCGTCGCCATCGATGACGCGATGAAGTGGGGCTTCGGCTGGAAATTCGGACCGTTCGAGACGTGGGATGCACTCGGTGTCGAGAAATCGGTCGCCCGCATGAAGTCAGAAGGTTATGACGTCCCGGCGTGGATCGACGAGATGCTCGCTGCCGGACATACATCCTTCTATAAGGGAGACCAGTATTACGACCAAGCGTCACAGACGTACGTCGAGAAGACCGTCAACCCGAAAGAAGTGAAACTCGCGCCGCTCGCCAAGTCGAACGGCATCGTGCTCGAGAACGGTGGGGCCCGCCTCATCGATATCGGAGACGACGTCGTCGCCCTCGAGTTCACGTCACCGAACAATGCGATCGGTGTCGACATCATGCAGATGATCGAACAGTCAATCGACCTCGTCGAGACCGACTTCAAAGGACTCGTCCTCGCCAACGACGGCAAAAATTTCTGTGTCGGCGCCAACCTCGCGATGATGCTCATGGAAGCAGAAGACGAGAACTGGTACGAGCTCGATTGGATCATCAACAAGTTCCAACAAGTCGTCCAGAAGATTCGCTATGCGGGTCGCCCGGTCGTCGTCGCGCCTTACGGCATGACACTCGGAGGTGGGACGGAGATCAGCTTGCCGGCCGCGCGTATGCAGACGGCACTTGAGACGTATATGGGTCTCGTCGAAGTCGGTGTCGGGCTTATCCCAGGTGGGGGCGGAAACGTCAACACGTACCGTCGACTCCTCGAGCAGACGCCGAAGTCGATGCAAAACATCGAGAAAGCGGCGCAACAGACGTTCGAGAACATCGCCATGGCGAAAGTGTCGAAGTCGGCCTATGACGCGAAAGCGCTCGGCTATCACCGTCCGGTCGACGGCATCTCGATGAACCGCGACCACTTGACGTTCGATGCGAAACAGACAGTGCTCGGTCTCGCTGACGGCTATACGGCACCGGTTCGTGAGAAGTTGCCGGTCGTCGGTCAAACGGGGAAAGCGACGCTTGAACTCGCGGCGTACGAGATGTTCTACGGTGGCTATATCTCTGAACACGATCTGAAGATCGCGAAAAAACTTGCCCACGTCATCAGCGGCGGCGATTTGGCATACGGCACGATGGTCGACGAGCAGTACTTCCTCGACATCGAGCGCGAGGCGTTCCTAAGCCTCATCGGGGAACCGAAATCGCAGCAACGGATGCAACATATGCTCGTCAAAGGCAAACCACTTCGGAACTGACAAAAGGGGGACTTAACAGATGAGAGAAGCAGTCATCGTGGCCGGTGCACGAACACCGGTCGGAAAAGCAAAACGCGGGTCGTTCCGAAACGTTCGCTCGGACGAACTCGCAGGTCACGCCATCAAAGCGACGCTCGAGCGGTCGGGTTACAAGGGACCGATCGACGACGTCATCATGGGATGCGCCATGCCGGAAGCGGAACAAGGGATGAACATCGCCCGCTACGCGGCTGTCCGGGGCGGCTTGTCGCACGAAGTACCGGCCATCACGATCAACCGGTATTGTTCATCCGGTTTGCAAGCAATCGCCGACGCGGCAGCGAAAATCATGATTGGCCAAGCGACGGCGGTCATCGCCGGCGGTATGGAATCGATGAGTCTCGTCCCAATGGGCGGACACGTCATCCGTCCGAACCCGACAATCATGGAGACGGCTCCGGAATACTATATGAGCATGGGCCACACGGCAGAACGTGTCGCGGCCGAATATAACATCTCGCGCGAAGACCAGGACTTGTTCGCGATCGACAGCCACCAAAAAGCGGCGGCAGCAATCGCGGGCGGTAAGTTCGAAGAAGAGATCGTCCCGGTCACGGTCGTCGAGCACGTACTCGGCGAAGACGGAAAAGTCGCAGAACGCGAACTCGTCGTCAAACATGACGAAGGCGTCCGTGCCGACTCGACGCTCGAGGCGCTCGGTAAACTGCGCCCGGCCTTCAAAATCAAAGGCTCGGTGACGGCGGGGAACGCGTCACAAGTGTCAGACGGTGCAGCGGCCGTGCTCGTCATGGAGCGTGAAGAAGCGGAACGTCAAGGCTTGAAACCGATGGCAAAATTCCTCTCGTTCGCGGTCGGCGGTGTCCGTCCGGAAGTGATGGGGATCGGCCCGGTCGTCGCCATCCCGAAAGCGCTCGAGATGGCCGGCGTGAAGTTGGAAGAAGTCGGATTGTTCGAACTGAACGAGGCGTTCGCGAGCCAATCGCTCGGCGTCATCCGTGAACTCGGCATCGACCCGTCGAAAGTGAACGTCAACGGCGGCGCGATCGCCCTCGGACATCCGCTCGGTTGCACGGGCGCGAAACTCGCGGTCTCGATCTTGCATGAGATGAAACGACGCAATGAAAAGTATGGGGTTGTGACGATGTGCATCGGTGGCGGTATGGGTGCTGCTGGCGTCTTCGAATTACTATAAGGGGGAATTGACAATGGAACGTACAGAACACGAATTGATTAAAGGCGGTAGCTTCGTCATCGACGCACTCGACGCGGATCGTTTGTTCACACCGGAAGACTTCTCAGATGAGCACAAGATGATTGGCGACACGACGGCGAGCTTCGTCGACGACCGTGTCATGCCTGTCCTTGGACGCATCGAGAAACACGAGTTCGATCTCTCGGTCGAACTGTTGAAAGAAGCGGGCGAGCTCGGCCTCCTCGGCGCGGATGTGCCAGAAGAGTACGGCGGTTATCAGCTTGATAAGATTTCGTCATCGATCATCACGGAGCGGTTCGCCAAGGCACGTTCATTCGCCCTCAGCTACGGCGCCCACGTTGGGATTGGGACACTCCCGATCGTCTTCTTCGGAACGGAAGAGCAAAAGCATAAGTACTTGCCGAAGCTCGCAACGGGCGAATGGATCGCAGCGTACGCCCTTACAGAGCCAGGCTCAGGCTCGGACGCGCTCGGTGCGAAAGCGACGGCCGTCTTGAACGAGGCCGGCACGCACTACGTGTTGAACGGGGAGAAGCAATGGATCACGAACGCCGGTTTCGCGAACGTGTTCGTCGTCTACGCGAAAATCGACGGCGACAAGTTCAGCGCCTTCATCGTCGAGCGTGATTTCAACGGTGTCTCGACAGGCGCCGAAGAACAGAAGATGGGGATTAAAGGTTCATCGACACGGACGCTCATCTTAGAAGACGTCGAAGTCCCAGTCGACAACCTCCTCGGAGAGATCGGCAAAGGGCACGTCATCGCCTTCAACATCTTGAACGTCGGTCGTTACAAACTTGCGGTCGGTGCAGTAGGTTCGTCGAAACGTGCCTTCGATCTCTCGGTCCAATACGCGAACGAGCGCAAACAGTTCAAGACGCCGATCAGCCAGTTCCCACTCATCCAAGAGAAATTGGCGACGATGGCCGCGAACATTTACGCGATGGAGAGCTCGGTTTACCGGACGGGCGGTCTATTCCAAGACAGCCTCGACGCGCTCGGTGACGACAACATGCGTGACGGTTCGAAAGTTGCCCAAGCCATCGCCGAATACGCGATCGAGTGTTCATTGAACAAAGTGTTCGCCTCGGAGACGTTCGACTACGTCGTCGACGAAGCGGTCCAAATCCACGGCGGCTACGGCTTCATGACCGAATATGAAGTCGAGAACTTGTACCGTGACTCACGCATCAACCGCATCTTCGAAGGAACGAACGAGATCAACCGTTTAATCGTGCCGGGCACGCTCCTCAAGAAAGCGATGAAAGGCGACTTGCCACTCCTCGCCGAAGCGCAGAAGCTCCAAAAAGAGCTCATGAGCTACATGCCGCAAGAACTCGACGGTACGCCGCTCGCACGAGAGAAGATGCTTCTGTCGAACATGAAGAAAATCAACTTGATGATCGCCGGAACGGCCGTCCAGAAATATCAGCAAGACCTTCAGAACGAGCAAGAGATCCTCGCGAAGATCGCCGACATCATCAGCGCCATCTATGCGCTTGAAGCGGCCATCGCGCGGACGGAGAAAGCCATCGCCCGCACAGGCGCTGAGAAGAACCAACAGAAAGTCCGCTATACGGAGATCTTCGCCGAGCAAGTGTTCAAGCAAGTCGAACTCATGGCGAAAGAAGTGTTGTACGCGGCCGCATCGGGCGACGCGCAGCGCATGCTCTTGTCGGCGATGAAGAAGTTCAGCCGCTATCAGCCAATCAACGTCATCGGCACGAAGCGCGAAGTCGCAGCGAGCCTCATCAAAGCGAACAAGTTTATCGTGTAAGCAAGCAAGAGAAAGGGTGGACCGGACGCGGTCGGCCCTTTCTTTTTGCCCTGCCGACACCGTACAATGAGAAAAGGAGGGGATACATATGAGACGAGATGACTTGTTAGAACGGATGGACGCAATCGGCCGTTTGGTCGCGACGCATGAAGGGACATTGATGTTACTCGCGCTCGGTTCGATCGGGCTCGAGACGGATCGGCTTGACGACTATTCGGACCTCGATTTCTTTTTGATTGTCGAAGACGGGTATAAGGCACGCTTCATCGACAATTTAGATTGGCTCGCCGTCGAGCCGTTGGCGTATCAGTTCCAAAATACGAAAGATGGGCATAAGGTCATGTATGAGGATGGCATTTACGCCGAGTTCGCCGTGTTCGAGATGGTGGAGATGCCTGGAATCGCCTATACGCCAGGTCGTGTCGTCTGGCAACGCGACGAGGCGCTCGATACATTCGCGACGCCGAAGGTCATCACGCATCCTTCAGACGCCGCACACCGCTATGAGGAGGCGTTGACGAACCTATACGTCGGACTGCTCCGGGAACGGCGCGGCGAACAGCTCGCCGGATTCGAACTCATTCAGGTGTCGGCCGTCAATAACGTGTTACTCGCATATGGGGAGACGAGCGACCCGTTTAATCCGACACGTCGGGTTGAGGCGAAGCATCCTGATGTGATCACGTTCCTCGAACAAGGGGTATTAGGTTATGGACGTTCCGTCGAGGCGGCTGCGGTCATCCTCGAACATATCGAAGCGCGTCATTCGGTGAACGCGGTGTTGAAGCGAGAAATCGAGCGTTTGCTTCAGGCGTGAACGGTTGATTCGGAATGTGCTACATTTATAGAAGAGGTGATGAACATGGTGACACTATATGGCTATCCGCCATGCAGTACGTGTAAAAAAGCAGAAAAGTGGTTGAAAGAGAACGGCATCGACTATACATACGTCCATATCGTCGAAGCGACACCGTCAAAAGACGAGTTGGCTGAGCTATGGAAACAGTCGGGTCTGCCGCTTAAAAAATTCTTCAATACGAGCGGACAGGTATATCGAAACGAAGGCATCAAAGATCAGTTGCCAAATCTATCAGAAGACGAACAAATCGAGCTTTTAGCGAGTAATGGTATGCTTTTGAAGCGCCCGATCGTGACAGATGGTCAAAAATCAACTGTCGGATTTTCAGAAAAGTCGTTTACAGACGTTTGGGGCGAAGTGCTATAATACTCGTGTGAGTCTAATTCATTTGAGGGGGAAGTTAAGATGAGCAAAGTACCAGCCAATCTACGTTATTCAAAAGAGCACGAATGGGTTGAAGTGAACGGAAGCGTGGCCCGCATCGGGATCACAGATTTCGCACAAAGCGAACTAGGGGATATCGTCTTTGTCGAACTTCCTGAAGTCGGCGGCACGATTTTACTCGATGAGCCATTCGGTTCGGTCGAGTCGGTCAAAACCGTTTCAGAATTGTACGCTCCAATCTCTGGGAAAATCACAGCGGTGAACGAATCACTCGCCGATTCACCAGAACTCGTCAACGAAGCACCGTTCGAAGGCGCTTGGATGATCGAAGTCGAGTTGAACGACGCGTCAGACGTCGATAAACTCATGTCAGCCGAAGAATATGAAGCGATGATTCAAGGCTAAACAAAACCCGGTTTCTCTTCATGAGAAGCCGGGTTTTGTATTATTCAAAATCGAGGCGGTAATGTTCCGGTTGAACGAGTGACGTCCGGTTGAACAGGCGGTAGAAGACAATCCCGAGTGTCACCGGGATGAGCCCGAACAGGACGATGACGAGCATGACGTTCCAAAGCGCGAAACCGCCGGGCATGAGGTGCAAGGCGTTGATCGGTCCGATGAGACCAGACACACCGAAACCGGCACTGATTGGTGTACCTTCAATTCGAAGGATGCCTGCGAGCGCTCCGAGGATGGCCGCATTGGCGAGCACGGGCAACATCATGATCGGACGACGGACGAAGTTCGCCATTTGAATCTTCGGCGAGCCGAGGAAGTGGGCGATGGATGTTCCCGTCGCGTTCATCTGCCAGCCGGCGATGGCGAGACCGAAGCCCGCTGCGACAACGCCGAGGTTGGCCGCCCCGGCGGCGACACCAGACAGGCTGATGGCCGTGGCGATGCCGACCGTCGAGATTGGCGAGACGATGATGAGCGAGAACGCCATCGCGATCAACATGCCCATCACGATCGGCTGCAGTTCCGTCATCGTCATGATGATCGTCCCGACGTACATCGTGATTTGTGAGATGTAAGTGAGCAGGAACGCCCCGATCCCTCCGGCGACGACGATGACCGTCATCGGCAAGACGAGTACCGTGTACGTCTTCAAACGTGGCGACAGCTGCATGACAAGGAACGTCGCGAGAGCGGCCGTCACGCCGGCCGTGATGACGTCACCGATCCCGGCCATGAGGAATGCGCCTTCCTCGATGCGAATGGCGCCACTGCCGACCTGGGTGGCGATGCCGATCGTCCCGGCCTCGAGTGCCGAGCGTCCGAACTGCATGGCGACGGCGACACCGATGATGACTGGTAAGAGGCGCATCGCAATCGTCGTCGCGTCCAAGATGAACTGCAAGGACGGAACATACGGCAAGATGGCTTTCGTTAATTCACCGAGCAAAGCGCTCGGGATAAGGGCGATGAGAATGGCTAGACTGAGGCCGTTCAATACGTTCATCAAAAACTGTTTTCCGGTAAGCTTCTCTTCCGTCATTGGGGATTCACCTGTCCTTTTCTACTGGTATGCTGTTATGTACAAAAGCAATAAAGTTAATGACCATACTATGCTTCTTTCTGGCGAGCGTCAACAAGAAATGTTGAAATGTTCAGAATTTTCCATTTGAGCACAACTTTTGAACAGAGCGGTCCGCATTCATATACTAAAAGAAGAGGTGAGAACAATGATGACAGACGGATTCTTATATATATACGCTCCGATGTGCGGTACATGCGCCGTGGCGGAGCGAATGCTCTCGGTCGTCGAGGCGGTCGACCCAGAAATCCGGATTGAAAAGCGTGACGCCAACTTTATCCCGAACGAGCTTGAGGCGTATCAGGTCATGAGCGTCCCGGCGCTATTAAAGCTGGAGAATGGCCAGGTTCGGGATCGGTTGTATGCGTTTCAAAACGTTCAGCACGTCCTATCTTTCGTTAAATGAGATAGGATGATGAGAATAATCTGAAAATTTTAAATAATCAGTTGACACAGAAAGTTCACGAATGATATATTCATTACAACATCTTACTTGAACACAACATAGGACGAGATTTTCCCGTCAGCAAGACGTTTTCGAACAACCGCTGCATGAGCTTACGCGATTTCAGGTGGACCGTCCCTTCGATTGTCCCCCAAAAAAATCAAGCGTCGAGGCACCGGTCGCGTAATTGCATGGTCCGTTCGAAGACCGAGTGATGATTGGGTAAAATCCCCCATATAAGGATGAATGCTCTGATCGGGCAAAAGAGGTTCATCTATGGGTTGTCCTTCCCGTGTCTCAAGGTGCTACGTTCTGTGTCATCCTCGGATGGCACCTTTTTTTATTTTTTTGCATAAAATAGTTTGACATGAAAATAATATGTCGCTATGATAAGGCTAATCAAATACGCAACCACTCTTATCAAGAGAGGCTGAGGGACTGGCCCTATGACGCCCAGCAACCGCGGAGCAATCCGAAATGGTGCTAATTCCAGCAAGGTGTAAACCTTGGAAGATGAGAGCAATCGTTGTCCGTACGATAAAGTACGCACGTTTGCTCAAACGTGCGTACTTTTTTTGTTGTCAGGAGGGAAATGGATTGATTCAACTACGCAATGTGGCCAAATGGTTCGATACGAAAAACGGTCGGGTCCAGGCGGTCGATGATGTGTCGCTTACGATTGAAAGCGGCGAAATTTTTGGAATAATCGGATATTCGGGAGCGGGAAAGTCGACGCTTATCCGGTTGCTCAACCGACTCGAGGCACCGTCAAGCGGTGAAATCGTGGTCGCCGGCAGCGAGCTGACGAAGCTCACGCCGAAGGAACTACGCGGGGTACGTAAAAACGTCTCGATGGTGTTCCAACACTTCAACTTATTATGGTCGCGCACGGTCGCTGAGAACATCAGCTTCCCGCTCGAGCTCATCGGGGTACCGGCGAGCGAGCGCAAACGCCGCGTCCAAGAACTCGTCGAACTCGTCGGCCTCGCCGGACGAGAAGACAGCTATCCGTCACAACTATCGGGTGGCCAAAAGCAGCGAGTCGGGATCGCCCGCGCGCTCGCTACGAATCCAGAAGTGCTCCTCTGCGATGAAGCGACGAGCGCCCTCGACCCGAAGACGACCGATTCGATTCTCGAACTGCTCGTCAGTATCAATAAGAAGCTCGGTTTGACAATCGTCCTCATCACCCATGAGATGCATGTCATTCAAAAGATTTGTCACCGTGTCGCCGTCATGGAGGCCGGGAAGGTCGTCGAGACCGGACAAGTCGCCGACGTGTTCCAACATCCGGAGCAGCCGATCACAAAAGAGTTCGTCAAACAAATTGGTGCGGTCGAGGACATGTCGCTCACGTTCGAGCATTTGAAAGCCCGTTATCCGAGCGGTCAAATCGTCAAGCTTAAATTCTTGAACGAGACGGCCGAACAACCGATTTTGTCGGAAGTGTTGAAGCAGCATGATATCGGCTTCAACATCATCGGCGGGAACGTGACGCAGTCACAAGTCGGTGCCCTCGGGACATTATTCATCCAATTGATCGGAGAGCCGGCTGAAGTCGAGCGGGCCATCGCCTCAATCCGGTCACAGGCAGTGGAAGTGGAGGTAGAAAGCGATGTTTCCTAATGTAGATTGGCAAGTTATGTTGGAACAGACGTGGGAGACGCTCTATATGACGCTCGTCGCCGGAGCCGCGACATTCGTCATCGGTCTTGCCCTCGGGATGCTCCTATATGTCACGAACGAGCCACTCATGATGAAAAACCGGCCGATTTACACAATCATCAGCGCAATCGTCAACGTGTTCCGGTCAATCCCGTTCATCATTTTGATTATCTTGCTCATCCCGTTCACGTTACTCGTCGTTGGGACGATGCTCGGCTCGACGGCAGCACTGCCGGCACTGATCATCGGTGCGGCTCCGTTCTATGCGCGGATGGTCGAGCTCGCGCTTCGCGAAGTCGACCGCGGCGTCATCGAGGCGGCCGAATCGATGGGTGCGACGAAATGGCAGATTGTCTATAAAGTATTGTTCCCTGAAGCGTTGCCGGCCATCGTGTCAGGCATCACGGTCACGATCGTCGCGATCGTCGGTTACACGGCGATGGCAGGGGTCGTCGGGGGCGGGGGACTTGGTAACTTGGCGTTCCTCGAAGGATTCCAGCGTTCACAAAGCGACGTCACGTTCGTCGCGACCGTCTTAATCTTGGTCATCGTCTTCGTCATCCAGTTCATCGGCGATCGACTCGTATCCGTAATTGACAAGCGTTCCGCTTGATCGAAATAGAAAATTTGGAGGGGTTTTATAATGAAATCATGGAAAACAGTACTCGGATTGACAGCAGCTTCAGCACTCACGATTCTCGCGGCTTGCGGCGGTGGGGATTCAGAATCAGGTTCAGGCGATGACAAGACGCTCGTCGTCGGCGCGTCGAACGTCCCGCACGCTGAGATTTTAGAACACATTCAAGACGAATATGAAGAGAAGGGCTATACGCTCGAAATTAAGAAGTTCCAAGACTACGTTCTCCCGAACAAGACGCTCGCGGACGGGGAGCTCGACGCGAACTACTTCCAACACGAGCCGTACCTCGAGTCGCAAATGGCTGAAAACAAAGACTACAAATTCGCATCAGCTGGCGGTGTCCACATCGAGCCGATCGGTGTCTACTCACAAGACTACAAATCACTTGATGAGCTTCCAGAAGGTGCTGAAATCATCATGAGCTCGTCGGTCGCTGACCATGGACGGATCCTCACGATGCTCCAATCGGAAGGTTTGCTCACACTAGCGGAAGGCAAGACGACAGATGCGACGGTTGCAGATATCGTCGACAACCCGAAAAACTTGGAGTTCAAAACGGACGTCGAAGCGGCACTTCTCCCGCAAGCGTTCAACAACGGTGAAGGGGACGCGGTCCTCATCAACACGAACTACGCGATCGATGCTGGCCTCAACCCGCTCGAAGACGCCATCGCCCTCGAAGGCGAAGATTCACCTTACGTCAACTTGATCGTCACACGTGAAGGAGACGAAGAGGATGAGCGCGTCAAGGCACTTCTTGAAGTCCTCACTTCAGAAGAGACACAAGAGTGGATCTTGGAAGAGTACAAAGGTGCAGTCGTACCGGTCAAACAATAATCTCGTCAAGGCTCGGGACATCCCGGGCCTTTTTTGTTTGGAGTAGTTTTGCCTAAGTATTCGAAGTACACTATATATATGTAGAAAAAGGGGGGATCCGGATGAACATACGACACATTCATCCGCTGACGCTGGGTGTCTTGTTTGGCACATTTTTTGCCCGGCTGTCGACATTTTTTGTTATGCCATTTTTTGCGATTTATCTCGCGACGCTCGGCTTCTCGGCGAGCGTCATCGGGACGGTATTCGCCATCTCGGCGCTATCGGGGTTATTCATGAGCTTTTTCGGGGGGACGTTGTCTGACCGGTATGGGCGCAAGCAGTTGATGCTGATCGGGATCGCCTTGAATGCGGTCACGTTCACTG
This sequence comes from Exiguobacterium sp. SL-10, assembly GCF_004337025.1. Lineage (NCBI taxonomy): Bacteria > Bacillati > Bacillota > Bacilli > Caryophanales > Exiguobacterium > Exiguobacterium sp. SL-10. The sequence goes on from NZ_SJUP01000014.1 coordinate 53,495, forward strand.
GCTTCGCACTTGTGACGGACTTGTTTTGGTTTTACATATTCTCGGTGCTCATGGGTGTGTCACGGTCGTTCCTCGAACCGGCGTCCCGTGCGCTCATCAGCGATACGACACAGCCGGACCAACGCGTCATCGTTTATAACGTCCGCTACTTTTTAATCAATATCGCGGCGGCGATCGGGCCGTTGCTCGCGGTCGTGTTGTCGCTCACCGGAGCGAAGAGCGCCTTCTTCGTCGTGACGGGCGTCTATGTCCTATACGGACTCGTCATCTCGACATTGTTCCGCAAGTATCCGTTCGAGGAAGGGGACGGCGTCAAAGTCCGGCCGCGCTTGACGGAGACGTTCCGTGTGTTACAACAAGATAAGACGTTCCGCTCCGTCATCATCGGCATGATCTTTGCCATCATCGGCTATAGTCAGTTCAATGCGACGTTGCCGCAGTTCATCGCGTTTCATGACGGCTTCAGTGACGGCTCACGCTTGTTCGCCTACCTGTTGACGGTCAATGCGATCACCGTGCTCGTCGTCCAATATCCGATCATGCGCTTCGGGATTCGCGTGTCACCGATCAAGTCGCTCTTTTTCGGCGTCGGGACGTTGTCGACCGGCCTTCTGCTCATCGGTTTTGCGACCGAGACGTGGGTGTTGTTCGTCGCGATGGTCATCTTTACAATCGGGGAGGTGCTCATGTTCACGATGACGGACGTGTTGACGGACGAATTGGCACCGGCTCACCTGCGCGGGACGTATTTCGGGGCGATGGGGTTGACGGCGCTCGGTCAGACGATCGGTCCTGTCATCGGCGGCGTGTTGCTCGATGGATTCGACAACGCAGCGCTACCGGTTTTTGGAAGCTTGGCCGTATTGACGGCATGCGGGGCCTTCTTCTTCGCCGACGCCTTGAAAGAAAGGAAAGCAAGTTTGGCCTTAACCGAGGAAAAAGTTGGATAAAGTCTTGATTTCCCGATATTCTCATTCTCAACATTTAAGTTTTATTGAGAATGAATAATAAGGTGAGTCGCTTGAAATAAAAAATTGCCTAGATTAAGATTAGAATATATCTAATCTACGCCAAAAATGGCGAGAAAACGGAAGGGGTATCCGAATGTCTAACGTACCACACATGAAAATTGATGACCTCCGCGTCTCAATCGAAGGAAAAGAGATCGTCAAAGGTCTTAATCTTGAAATCAAAGGTGGCGAAATTCACGCCATCATGGGTCCTAACGGGACGGGTAAATCTACACTCGCATCGGCACTTATGGGACATCCATTGTATGAAGTAACAGGCGGAAGCGTCGATTTGAACGGCGAAGACGTACTCGAGATGGAAGTCGACGAGCGCGCGCAAGCCGGAATGTTCCTCGCGATGCAGTATCCTGCTGAAATTAGTGGTGTCACGAATGCCGATTTCTTGCGTTCAGCGATCAACTCGCGCCGTGAAGAAGGCCAAGAAATCTCGCTCATGAAGTTCATCCGTGAACTCGATGCGAAGATGGACGTCCTTGAAATTCCTTCAGCCATGGCACACCGCTATTTGAACGAAGGCTTCTCAGGCGGAGAGAAAAAACGTAACGAAATTCTTCAAATGATGATGATTAAACCGAACATCGCCATCCTCGATGAAATCGACTCAGGTCTTGACATCGATGCACTTAAAGTCGTCGCCAAAGGCGTCAACGAAATGCGCAACGAAGAGTTCGGCTGCTTGATCATCACGCACTATCAACGTCTCCTCAACTATATCGAGCCAGACTTTGTTCACATCATGATGGACGGAAAAATCGTCATGTCAGGTGGCAAAGAGCTTGCACAACGACTCGAAGCAGAAGGTTACGACTGGGTGAAGCAAGATCTTGGAATGACAGTAGACACAGAAGCGTAAGGAGGCTGTACGATGACCGTACAATTTGAATTGGATGCACAAGCAGTAGCGGCACGTGCAGAGGCGCTCGGTGGACCGGCATTTATGGTCAACCGTCGCAAAGAAGCAGCAGAACTTGCGCCGACTCTCGCCTTGCCAAAAGTTGAAAAGATCAAGATTGATAAATGGGACTTCGTCTCTGGAGACGTCGAGCTCACGAAGCACGACGGCTTGACGCCTGAAATCGAAGCACTTCTTGGAGACCACCGTACAAACGTGCTCGTTGAACGCAACGGTCATGTCGTCTACAACGAACTTGCGACGCCAGAAGGTGTTCTCTTCATGGGCATCAACGAAGCGATGGAACAACATCCGGACCTCGTCGAGAAGTATTTCATGACGGAAGGTGTCCGCGTGGACGAAGAACGTTTGTCTGCGTTGAACGCTGCCCTCATGAACGGCGGCGCGTTCTTATACGTACCGAAGAACGTCCAGTTGAAAGACCCGCTCCAAGCCATCTTCACGATGGAACAAGCGAACGGCGCGCTCTATCACCACACGATCATCGTCGCAGACGAAGGCAGTGAAGTGACGTACGTCGAGAGCTTCCTCTCGAACACGAACGAACCGCACACGGTCAACGCCGTGACAGAAGTGTTCGCAGCCGCGAACGCGAAAGTCGTCTTCGGTGGCGTCGACCAGCTCGCTGAGTCGGCCCTCTCATTCATGAACCGCCGTGGTGTCGTCTATGAGAACGCACGCCTTGAATGGGCGCTCGGTCACATGAACGACGGCAACTCGCTCGTCGAGACGAAGACGCACCTCGTCGGAGACAACACGTTCTCAGACACGAAAGCCGTCACGGTTGGTCGTGGCGCGCAGAAACAAAACTTCAACATCCGGACGGACCATTTCGGGAAGTCATCGGAAGGGTTCATCTTGATTCACGGTGTCCAAAAAGATTCGGCCACGGCCATCTTCAGCGGGACATCGATGATTCACCATGGCGCTTCGAAATCGAACGGCGTTCAAACGGAACGTGTGCTCATGTTGTCTGAAAAGGCACGTGGCGACGCAAACCCGATTCTCCTCATCGATGAGGACGACGTCATGGCAGGTCACGCCGCTTCGGTCGGCCGCGTCGACGACGTGCAGCTTTACTACTTGATGAGCCGCGGTCTGTCACGTAAAGAAGCCGAACGGTTGATCATTCACGGATTCTTGAACCCGGTCGTCGAGCAACTCGCGATCGAGTCGGTCAAAGACCGTCTCCGTGAAGTCATCGAAGGGAAAGTACGTTAAGATGATCGATGCCTCGATTCGTAAACAGTTCCCGATTTTAGATCAGGAAATCAACGGTCATCCGCTCGTCTATCTCGACAGCGCGGCGAGCTCCCAAAAACCGCTTGCTGTCATCGAGGCGATCGAGGATTACTATCGCCGCATCCACTCGAACGTGCACCGGGGCGTCCATACGCTCGGGACGCACGCGACGGATGCGTATGAAGGGGCGCGGGAGCGCGTCCGTTCATTCATCAACGCCGCCGTCCCAGAAGAGATTATCTTCACACGCGGGACGACGACGGCGATTAACCTCGTCGCGTCGAGCTACGGGGATGCTAACGTCGAAGCGGGGGACGAAATCGTCCTGACGCCGATGGAGCATCACGCCAATTTGATTCCGTGGCAACAGCTCGCCAAACGTAAAGGGGCCACGCTCCGTTACGTTGAATTGACGCCGGACGGTCGAGTCACGCTCGACGCGGTCCGTGCCGTCTTGTCAGACCGGACGAAAATCGTCGCTATGAGTCACGTCTCGAACGTGCTCGGCACGATCAACCCGATCGCCGATGTGGCGAAGCTCGCCCATGAAAAAGGCGCGGTCATGGTCGTCGATGCGGCACAAAGCGCACCGCACCGGAAACTTGACGTGCAAGCACTCGATTGCGACTTCCTCGCCTTCTCAGGCCATAAGATGCTCGGTCCGACCGGGATCGGGGTCTTATACGGGAAGAAACAGTTGCTCAAACACATGGAACCGGTCGAATTCGGTGGCGAGATGATCGATTACGTCGACTTGTATGAGTCGACATGGAAAGACATCCCGTACCGGTTCGAAGCAGGGACGCCGATTATCGCCGGCGCCGTCGGTTTGGCAGCGGCCATCGACTTTTTAGAAGACCTCGGTCTCGAGAACGTCGAGGCCCACGAACGGGCGCTCGCGACGTACGCCATCGAACAGATGCGGACGATTGAAGGCATTGAGATTTACGGGCCAGAGGAACGCGTCGGACTCGTCACGTTCAACTTAGGTGACGTGCACGCCCATGACCTAGCGACCGTCTTGGATATGCAAGGCATCGCGGTCCGAGCCGGCCACCATTGTGCCCAGCCGCTCATGCGTCTCCTGAAGCAATCATCGACAGCCCGAGCGAGCTTCTACTTGTACAATACGAAAGAAGAAGTCGACCGCTTCATCGAAGGGCTACGTCAAACGAAGGAGTATTTCAATTATGAGTTTTAACAATCTCGACATGTTGTACCGACAGGTCATCATGGATCATTATAAAAACCCAAGAAACCGTGGCGTCATCGAAGATGGCGTGACGATCGACTTGAACAACCCGACATGCGGGGATTCACTCCGACTCCAACTCCAAGTCGAGGACGGAATCGTGAAAGATGCCAAGTTCGAAGGGGAAGGCTGTTCGATCAGCCTCGCCTCGGCATCGATGATGACTCAAATCGTGAAGGGCAAGTCTGTTGACGAGGCACTCCAGTTGGCTAACATCTTCTCGGAGATGGTCCAAGGGAAAGACTACGATACAGACACGTTCGACCTAGGCGACATCGAAGCGTTGTCTGGCGTCTCAAAGTTTCCGGCTCGCATCAAGTGCGCCACGCTCGCGTGGAAAGCGCTTGAAAAGGGAGTCGACGAGGAAGCGTAAGTAGAAGGAGGAGACCGATATGGCGAAAAACATGCCTGACATTGGCGATTATAAATATGGCTTCCATGACCGAGACATCTCGATTTTCCGTTCAGGCCGCGGCTTGACGAACGAAATCGTAGAGACGATCTCGCGCATGAAAGAAGAACCGGCATGGATGCTCGAGTTCCGTTTGAAATCACTCGAACAGTTCCGCAAAATGCCGATGCCGACATGGGGCGGCGATCTCACGGCACTCGATTTCGATGAGATTACGTACTATGTCAAACCGTCTGAAAAGACAGAGCACTCGTGGGACGAGGTTCCTGAAGAAATCAAACGTACGTTTGACAAGCTTGGGATCCCGGAAGCGGAGCAGAAATACTTGGCAGGCGTTTCGGCTCAGTATGAGTCTGAAGTCGTCTATCACAGTATGCAAGAAGATTTCGAAGCGAAAGGTGTCATCTTTAAAGATACAGACACTGCTTTGAAAGAAGATGAAGAACTCTTCCGTGAGTACTTCGGAAAATTGATCCCGCCGACAGACAACAAGTTCTCGGCGCTCAACTCGGCTGTTTGGTCAGGTGGCTCGTTCATCTACGTACCAAAAGGCGTGAAGCTCGAGCAACCGCTCCAAGCTTATTTCCGTATCAACTCGGAGAACATGGGTCAGTTCGAGCGGACGCTCATCATCGTCGACGAGGGCGCATCTGTCCATTACGTCGAAGGATGTACGGCACCGGTCTACACGACGAACTCACTTCACTCAGCGGTCGTTGAGATCTTCGTCAACAAAGACGCATACTGCCGTTACACGACGATCCAAAACTGGGCGAACAACGTCTACAACTTGGTCACGAAGCGTGCCGTCTGTGAAGCGGGTGGATCGATGGAGTGGATCGATGGTAACATCGGTTCGAAACTCACGATGAAATACCCAGCCGTCATCTTAAAAGGTGAAGGCTCGCGCGGTATGACGCTCTCGATCGCTCTCGGCGGTAAAGGGCAGCACCAAGACGCAGGCGCGAAAATGATTCACCTCGCACCGAACACGTCATCGTCAATCGTCTCGAAGTCGATTTCGAAACAAGGCGGAAAAGTCTCGTATCGCGGTATCGTCCACTTTGGCCGTAAAGCGAAAGGCGCACGTTCGAACATCGAATGTGACACGCTCATCATGGACAACGAGTCGACGTCGGACACGATCCCGTACAACGAGATCTTGAACGACCAAGTCTCGCTCGAGCACGAAGCGAAAGTCTCAAAAGTGTCAGAAGAGCAACTCTTCTACCTCATGAGCCGCGGAATCTCGGAAGAAGAAGCGACGGAAATGATCGTCATGGGCTTCATCGAGCCATTCACGAAAGAATTGCCAATGGAATATGCCGTCGAAATGAACCGTCTCATCAAGTTTGAGATGGAAGGATCGATCGGGTAATCCTGAATAGATTGAGAAAGACGGTTGACATGAACTCATGTCGACCGTCTTTTTGTGCAGACTGTGCCTATAAACAGGGAATAGAGAATGGGATAAGATGATGCGTGCCTGTAGACTTGAGAGGAGAATCTCACATGATGTTCTTAGTGACGGGATATTTCAACGCTGACAAAATGAAAGAAAAGACCGACCTAGAAATCGAACAAATCATGGCGACGTGCGAACCACACTTACAGGAGCTATATGCAAGTGAGCAGGTGTTGATGGATATGGGGCTTGAAGCGGAAGTGAAGGAACTCAAGCGAGAGTCACATCAGATTGGGATTACGGATGGGCCCGTTACCGCATCGAAGGAAGTAATGGGCAGTGCGTTCGTGATTGAAGCGTTAGATCTAGAGGATGCGGTCAGAATCGCTTCCATCCATCCGACGACCCAAGTGCCCGAAGCGGAAGCGTTAGGGTGGAGGCTCGAGATTCGGCCGGTTCACTATTATCGGGAGCGAGAATGACAAATGTGATAAACATCTTTTTGTTTAGAAGCGAATTCCTCACAAGCGAGTTCGCTTTTTTGTCGTGAAACGAAGGCGAGTCGGGTATGCTAAGAAAGAGAACACGTTTAGAAAGGGATGAAGCATATGGATCACTTGAACAAGATTGACCCAGAAGACATCACCCGCATCGCCGTCGTCGGCGCCGGCTGGGTCGGTATCAGTTTCGCCTATCAACTGTCGATGGCGGCGCTCTGTGAAGAGCTCGTCTTAATCGACTCGAACCACGCCAAGGCCGAAGGGGAGGCGATGGACCTCAACCATGGCATCTCGTTCGCCCCGAGCCCGGTCCGCATTTGGGCGGGGGAGTACGCGGACTGCCGTGACGCCGATATCGTCGTCATCACGGCCGGTGCTGCTCAAAAGCTCGGTCAGACCCAGATGGACCTGGCTGCACAAAACGCGGTCGTCGTCCGTGACGTCACGAAACAAGTCATGGCGAGCGGATTCGACGGCATCATCGTCGTTGCGACGAACCCGGTTAACGTCATGGCGCACGTCGCCTGGAAGGCGTCCGGCTTGCCAAAGCACCGCGTCATCGGTTCGGGTACGGTGCTTGACACGGCCCGTCTTCGTTATAAGGTCGGTGAGTACTTCGACTTGTCATCACGGAACTGCCACGTCTATTACATGGGCGAGCATGGCGCCGGGGGATTCGTCGCCTGGGACAACGCCCGTATTTACGGGAAGTCGATGAAGCAGTTACTCGAGGAGAATGAATCGTACCGCCAAGAAGATTTGGACGCCATCTATCAAGACGTCCGCGATGCGGCGAATCAAATCATCGAATATAAGAGTGCGGCCTACTACGCGATTGGGCTCGGTCTCCTCCGGATCGTTCGCGCCATCGTCCGGAACGAGAACTCCGTCGTGACGATCGGTGCCCATCTCGACGGCGAATACGGGGCCTCTGAGCTTCATATCGGCGTACCGGCCTTAATCGATCGGACCGGTATCCGCCAAATCATCGAGATCGAACTGACGGACGAAGAACAACAACAGTTCGACGCCTCGGTCGGTCGGATTCGTCAAGCCATCGATAAAATTGAATCGACCTCATAATAAAAGACCCGGCTGCGACTGCAGCCGGGTTTGTCGTTACGACGCCTTCTTCTCGGCGACGTCTTTCTTATAATATTTCTCGGACGTGAAAAACTCGGTCGTTAACCGCTTCACTTCACCGCTCAACATCAAGACGGCAATCATGTTCGGGATGAGGATCATCGCGAGCATGAAGTCGAGGAAGTTCCAAATCATTTGCGCGCCGCCGATCGCTCCGATGACGATCGAGGCGATATAGACGACTTTCATCATGAAGCCGGCCTTCAAACCGAACAAGTACTCGGCTTGACGCGATCCGTAAAAGATGATGACGATAATCGTCGATAAGACGAAGAAGATGAGCGAGATCGTGACGAGCAGACTGCCCGTGTAACCGAAGTACTCTTGGAATGCGATCGTCGTGAGTGCCGCTGGGTCGTTCATAGCACCGGCCTCTGTCCATACACCGGACGACAAGACGACGAACGCTGTCGTGCTACAGATAATGAGCGTATCGATGACGATGCCGATGACAGCCCAGAATCCTTGGCGGACCGGGTGATCCGTCTGTGCGGCCGCGTGGGCGATTGGTGCCGTTCCAAGTCCCGCCTCGTTCGAGTACAGACCGCGAGCGAAGCCCCAACGAATCGTCTCGGCAATCGCGGCACCGGCGAATCCGCCCAGGGCAGCCATCGGTTGGAACGCGTACGTGAAGATGAGACTGAGCACTTCCGGGATTTGCGAGAAGTTCATCAAGACGATGATGAACCCGGCACCGACATAGACGAGCGCCATCGCCGGGACGATGACCTCTGTCACTTTGGCGATCCGCTTCACTCCGCCGAAGACGACAAGGGCGACGAGACCCGCGACAATCAACCCGGTCACGAGCGTATTCCCGTCAAACGTCTCGCGGACAGCCGAGCTGACAGCATTCCCTTGCACCATGATACTCGGGATGAGTTCAATCATCAGGGCGAAGGCGAACCAGGAAGCGAGCCATTTCAACTTCAAGCCTTTCGCCATATAGTAGACGGGACCGCCGACAAATTCCCCGGCCTCGTTTTTCTCGCGGTAACGGACAGCGAGGACGCTCTCCGAGAACTTGATGGCCATCCCGACGACGGCGATGACCCACATCCAGAAGATGGCCCCGGGACCACCGAACATGATGGCAGCCGGTACCCCGATGATGTTAGCGGCACCGATTGTCGACGACAAGGCCGACGTGAGTGCTTGGCGAGGACTGATGTCGCCTTCGCCTTTTGGTTTTTTAAAGACACTGCCTAACGTTTGTTGCAATATGTATAGCGGGTATCGGAATTGAAAGAAACCTAAACGAATCGTCAAATAAAAGCCAGACAACACGAGCAAAGAGATGATTGGCACTCCCCAAAGCCAATCAGAAAACGACGTCACCATATTCACAAGTTGTTCCACATCACCACTCCTATCCAGTATTTTACTTATATACTGTTACCTAACGAGTCAGTAGCTAAACGCATTCATTCAAATTAAAGGGGGAAATAGTTATGAAACAAGCACAGCATCTCATCGTCTCAGGTCGAGTCCAAGGAGTCGGTTTCCGGTACTTCGCTCAATCGACAGCGCTCGAATATGGCGTCACGGGCTGGGTCCGGAACTTGAATGATGGGACGGTCGAACTTCAGATTGAAGGAGACGCTGAGAAACTTACATCCTATAAACGGGCGTTATATGACGGCAATCGTTTTGTCGGGGTTGAGCGGATTGATGCAGAAGACGCGACGGTCGAATCATATCGGAAGTTCGATATCCGTTATTGACCATTTTTCTCATAAAGAGCAATCTGCGCTCGTTTTCTCACCGATAATTTGTAAAATGAGGGAGCGGTTCTATATAGAAAATCCACATTTCAAAAAAATAAACATCTTTTTTAAGGATAGGGTGGTCAAAAAAATGAAAGTGTGTATAATGAAATAGACCAAGCGGTTTATTGTCAGAAAATTTAGTCATTTGATTCATTGGGTAACACGGAAGGTATTACATGTATGTGGAGGTAGTTGTATGAAAAAATCGACATTATTCCCGTTAGCATTCACGATTTTCGCATTATTCTTCGGGGCCGGGAACTTGCTGTTCCCACCGATGCTAGGTGCGATGGCAGGTGAGAACCTCGTCCCAGCCCTAGTCGGTTTCGTCATTACCGGCGTTGGGCTACCATTACTCGCGCTATTCGCAGTCGCGCGGGTCGGCGGTGGATCTGACCAAATCGCTCGGTACATTCCGAAGCGACTTGCGCTCGTTTTGACGGGATTAATGTACGTGGCGATTGGGCCGTTCTTCGGGATTCCTCGGACGGCAGCCGTCACGTATGAGATGGGAGTCGTACCGTTCCTCGGTGCGCCATCTACGCTCACGCTCGCAATCAGTTCAACTGTCTTCTTTGGTTTGACGTTCTTCTTGACGTTACGCGCTCAAAAATTGATTGAAGTCATCGGACGCATCATCACGCCAATCCTCTTGCTCTTGCTTGCGGCAATCGGAATCACGAACCTCGTGGCTCCACTCGGGCAGCCAAGCGCGCCTGCAGAAGGGTATGAGACGTGGATTGGTGCCCTCGGGGAAGGCTTCAAACAAGGCTACTTGACGATGGACGTCTTTGGCGCTCTCGTCTTCGGTGCCATCGTGCTCGTCACGCTTAAGGCGAACGGGATGACAGACCAGAAAGAAGCATCTTCACTCCTTCGGACGTCTGGCATGCTCGCTGTCACGTGTTTGATGCTCGTCTATATCTCGCTCGGTTCAATCGGGGCGAATATGACGGGTCAAACGGGCACGACAGACGGAGCTAGCTTGCTTCAAGCGTTCGCTGGTACGTCGTTCGGACAAGTCGGAATGCTCGCGCTCGGGGCTGCGGTCTTCCTCGCTTGTTTGACGACAGCGGTCGGACTCATCAGTGAGTTCTCACGCTTCGTCAGCAACACGTTCGAGTCGCTCAAGTATTACCAAGTCGTCATCGCGACGACGTTGTTCGGCTATCTTATCTCACTCGTCGGACTCGGTACGTTGATTCAAATCGCGGTACCATTGCTCACACTCTTGTACCCAGTCATGATCGCACTCGTTCTCGTGTCGATCACGGAACGGATTCAACGCAACCCACACGTTGCGATGAAAGCGACGGTGTACACGGCCCTCGTGCTCTCGCTTTTCGAGACGACACACGGTTTGGCACCGTCAGCAGCGACAGCTTGGATCACGAACTTGCCGATGGCTGAGATCGGGCTCGCCTGGGCAGTTCCAACGTTGATCGTATATGTGATCACGCTTTTCTTACCGAAACAACGTTCCAACCAATCACTCGCTCAATCACGCATCTCATAAACAGATGAGTGAACACCCATCCTCTGGTCAAGGATGGGTGTTTTGCTGTCTTATCGTTTGCTCATTCCATTCGTCAACAAGTAAAATGAAGAGACGAAAAGGAAGTGACATACATTGACGACTAAACAAAAGAAACAATTGGCGATTCTCATGTTGAACATGTTCATCGCCGTAGCAGGATTCGGGATCATTATTCCGATTATTCCTGATTATTTGAAGATGATTGGCGAGGGTGGCACCGCTGCCGGACTCATGATCTCTGTCTTCGCTGGGGCTCAGTTGCTCATGTCGCCGATTGCCGGGAAATGGGCGGACGTTTACGGTCGCCGACTGATGATTATTTTAGGTCTGATCGGCTTCACCGTCTCGATGGGGGTCTTTTACTTATCTGACAACCTGACCGTTTTGTTGATTTCACGGGCAATCGGCGGCGTCGGGGCCGCGCTCTTGATTCCAGCTATCTTTGCTTATGTGGCTGATATCACGACGCTCAAGCAACGGGCGAAAGGAAACAGTTATATTTCCGCGGCCATGTCGCTCGGGATTGTCATCGGACCAGGAATTGGTGGCTTCTTCGCCGAATTTGGATTGAAGGCACCACTCTTGTTGTCAGCGATTGTTTCATTCGTCGCCGTCATCTCGTCCATTATTCTGTTGAAAGAACCAGATCGCGAGCCATACGTCCAAACGAGTGAGAGCGAGTCGTTACCGCGCCAACTCGTCTCGTCGACACGGAAACCCTATTTCTTCGTGCTCGTCATCAACTTGGTCATGGCATTCGGTTTGATGGCGTATGAATCTGTCCTTGGATTGTTCGTCAGTGAGACGTTCAGCGCGACGCCGCAACAAATTGCGGTCATGATCACGGGGACAGGCATTGTCAGCGTCATCGTGCAACTGTTTGCCGTCGATCGTCTCGTCTCGGTACTCGGGGAGATCAAAGTCGTGCTCATCTTCATTATGCTCGCGGCGCTCGGCTTTTTATTCTCACTGTTCGCCGGATCTTACGCGATTTTCTTCGCGGTCACGTTGATTATCTTCTTGTCCACGTCGATTTTACGACCGGTATTAAATACGCTCGTATCGAAGATGGCCGATAAAGAACAAGGATTTGCGATGGGGATGAATAACGCCTATATGAGCATCGGGAATATCGTCGGACCGACGCTTGCCGGCATCGCGTTTGATATCGATATGCGCTATCCGTTCGTGATGGGGCTCGTCCTGTTGCTCGTGACGTTCGCAGGGACGTTGAATTGGTCGAAACGGAACGCGACGGCCACGTTCGAACAATGATATAAGGAGGGAATGTGATGATTTATGTCGGTGTGACGGGGTGGGGAGACCATGATTTATTGTATACGACCCCGGAAGAACGGAAACATAAACTGTCGACCTACGCGGGGCATTTCCCGACCGTTGAAATCGATTCCTCGTTTTACGCGATTCAACCGGTAAAGAATTACGAGAAATGGAACCAGGAGACACCGGAGACGTTCCAATTCATCGTCAAAGTTTCCAGGGAAATGAGCGGGCATGACCGCGAGCCGAAGCTACCGCTCGCTGAACTGTTCGAACGGTACCGGACATCGGTCGAGCCGTTGAAACAAGTCGGGAAGCTACGGGCCGTCCTCGTTCAGCTGCCGCCGTGGTTTGACGTCTCGAAGCCACACCTCGATTACTTGCGGACGATTCGTGACGAGTTGAAGGATTACGACATCGCCATCGAATTCCGGAACCCGACCTGGTTCTCCGAAGCGTTCCGGGAGCGGACGCTCGCCTTTTTAGCGGAACAACGCTTCATCAATACGATTTGTGATGAGCCGCAGACGAAAGAGAGCAGCATTCCGTTCGTCCCGATCGTAACCAACCCGGATGTGGCCGTCGTGCGCTTACACGGCCGTAACACCGCTGGGTGGCTCCGGAAACCAGGCATGACGAGCCAAGAGTGGCGTCATGTCCGTTGTCTGTATCGTTACAGTGAAGACGAACTACAAGAGCTCGCTGCGGCGCTTAAACAAGTGGACGAGAAAGCAAAGTCGGTGTATGTCTACTTCAACAACAATTCGGCCGGAGATGCAGTACCGAACGCCAAGCGGCTGATCGAGATCCTCGGTGCTGAATATGAGCTCGCCCCGAGTCAAATCAGCCTGTTTTAGGAAGGGGAATCGTCTTGAGAACGATCACGATGTTTCATTATAATGACTTACATTCGAAATTTCATAACTGGCCGCGTCTCGTCTCTTTTTTGAACGAGCACCGGACGGAAGAGACGCTCGTCTTCGATCTCGGCGACCATGCCGACAGGACCCATCCGGCGACAGAAGTGACACGCGGACAAGTGAACGTCCGTTTGCTCAACCGCGTCCAACCGACGGCAGTCACGATTGGGAATAATGAAGGCATCACATTCCCGCACGACTGGCTCGCCAATTTGTATGATGAGGCAGAGTTCCCGGTACTGCTCGCGAACGTCTACTATGCGGACGGTACGAGACCCGATTGGGCGACGGAGACACTCATCGTCGAACGCGATGGACTTCACATCGGACTGTTCGGTGTGACGGCACCTTATGAAGAACTTTATCCAGAGCTGGGTTGGGCGATTGAACCACCGCATGTGGCGACAAGTCGTGCCCTTGAGAAACTCCGAGACTGCGATGTCGTCATCGCACTCAGCCATCTCGGTTTTTATGCAGACGAACGGCTCGCTGAGACGTTTCCGGAGATTGATGTCATCCTCGGGGCTCATACCCATCACGTGCTCGATGACGGTGTCGTCACGAACGGCGTCTTGATCGCTCAGGCCGGTAAATACGGGCAATACGTAGGGGAAGTGGAACTTACGCTCGACGGGCACCGAGTCGTCGAGAAGCGGGCCAGTTTGCACGATTTGACCGAACAGGATACAGATGAAGCGACAGTTTCGACCTTACAAGACGAATATAGCCAAGCCGAACGGCTGCTCGATGTGACGATTGCCGACACGCCGGGTTATCCGAGTGACTGGTTCGGTCCGTCTGCCATTGGAGACTTATTGGCAGGCGGCCTCGCCGACTGGTGTGACGCTGAAGTGAGCGTGATCCCATCCGGTGTCTTGTTAGAAGGGTTGCCGCCTGGTCACGTCACGCTCAATATGCTTCATCGCATCTGCCCGCACCCGATCAACCCTTGTCTCCTCTCGCTTGACGGAGCCACGTTGATTCGTTTTTTGAACGATGTCCAAGAAGAAGCGTTCACGACGATGCACGTCCGCGGCCTCGGGTTTCGAGGAACGGTTCTCGGTGCCCCGATCATCCATGGTCTCGAGGTGAGGCATGGCCGCTATTATATCCAAGGTCAGGAAATCGATCTCGACGAGACGTATCGCGTCGCTACGGTCGACATGTTCACATTCGGTCCGCTCCTTCCGTATTTGGCCGACCAGAAGAAGCGTTACTTTATGCCGGAACTGCTCCGTGATGTGTTACGCGAAACAATCGTGACACGTCATAATGCCATCCGAAAAGGATAGGGACGAGACCGTTCGGCATGATATGATAGAAAAGTGGAGGTGTGAAACATGATTAGAGTGAATCGCCACGGCTATACCGTCATCGAAGAAAAGCGTGACGGTTTTGACGAGGAGGCATTCATCGCACGCTATAGCGACGTGCTCGATAAATATGATTATATCGTCGGGGACTGGGGCCACGGACAACTTCGGTTGAAAGGGTTCTATGAAACAAAATCCAAGTTCGCGACATATGACAATCGAATCGATCACGTGATGGATTACGTGTATGAATACTGTAACTTTGGTTGCCCGTTTTTCGTGCTTAAAAAAGAGACGGAAATTGATGAAGCAGAAGACGGACCGGTCTTCGGCGGAACGAAACAACCACTCAAATTGAAACGCAAATTCAATAAGTCGGAAGAAGCCGAGCCTTCGACCGGAACATGACGCGCTGATGACATCAGCGCTTTTTTTGTTACATTTATTTTCCAAATGTTTCTTTTAGGTGAAAAGACGGTGTGACAGGTTTAGGGACAGGAAAATTGTGATAACTTATATTTATAGCAATTGTTTCTGTTCGGGTTTTGGAAGTGAGGTGGAAGTATGCAACACGTACAAACGGCGACCGTCGGTGACCGCGATGACGTCCATAACCGAATTCACAATCTCGGTTTGGGCTTACTTGCGATGTTGTTCTTCGGGTTAGGGAGTATTATGACGTTTTACTTCACGGCCGCAGTCTTGATTTATGAGGTTGTCCACGTCTTGCTGATCCGCCGCTTTGAATATCGTCAGGCATTTCTGAGAAGCCGCTTATTTAAACTCATTTCATTGGCAGCGGTGACCACGGGTGTGCTCTTATTTATCTTATCAATGTCGCAATTTTTCATGGGCAATATCATGTATTGAGGGGAGGAGGAAAAACCTTTTCCCTTTTTTCGTGTTTTTTTGAAACTTTTCTGGAGGCAATCACGTACACTTAGGAGAGAACTCACAAAAAGGATGATGAAAAATGACTGCACAACTTAAGCAACATGCACAACAAATGTTAACCGGAAAACGTTGGTTACTCGCCGGCCTTTTGATTTTATTCGTTGTCTTGAACGGGATTCCACAAGCGTTCGCGCCTCCTGTAGACCCAGAAGCGGCCCCGACAGCAATGGACACAGGACTTACGTTCTTGTCGCTTATTCTCACGTTATTGATCGCGCCGCTCGCAATCGGCTGGTCTTGGCTCGTTCTGTCTGTATCGCGCGGTGACAAGCCGGGTGTCTCAACATTGTTCGCCCCGTTCAAAACGGGATACGTCAAGCACGTGCTCGCCCCGTTCTTCATGGGATTATTTATCTTCCTTTGGTCGTTGCTCCTCGTGATTCCGGGAATCATCAAAAGTTTCTCGTATTCACTCACGTATTACATCTTACGCGACCAACCAGAATTATCGGCTCTCGAGGCGCTCACAGAATCACGTCGGATGATGGACGGGCACAAGATGGACGCGTTCAAACTCGTCCTTTCGTTCATCGGTTGGTTCCTTCTCGGGGTAATTACACTCGGTATCGGTTTCTTGTACGTCTATCCGTATTTCACAACGACGTACGCGACGTTCTACGACTCGATTCGTCAAGCGGAACAACCGCAGACGAACCATGTTGGGACTGATTTTGAACAAGGATTCTAAACGAAAACCTCCGCTCATCGAGAGAGGACACTGAAAAACTTCAAATGTTTTTGAACAGAGGAGCGCCGTCCCGGAAGGGATGGCGCTCCTCTGTTTTCATCGCCCTTCAGCCGCCCTGTCCGGCACGCCGCTTTCCTGGGGGCGGGCTGCGAGCC
>NZ_SJUP01000015.1:0-53864 GCF_004337025.1 Exiguobacterium sp. SL-10
CCATCAACGTCCCCCCGAAGGGTTCAGATGATTTCCTGCGCTCGACTTGCATGTATTAGGCACGCCGCCAGCGTTCGTCCTGAGCCAGGATCAAACTCTCCAAAGAATTTGATATAGCTCTTTAAAAATGACGAAGCTTGCGCTTCATTCAAAAATTGTAAAACTTTTTTGCCTCATCGTTCAGTTTTCAAAGACCAAGTGTTTGTCGTGTTAGCGACTTTTTAATAATAGCGATTTGGACTTTCAAAGTCAACCGTTTTTTATTATTTTTTTCACTTACTTTCTGTTGTTCAGTTTTGAACAGCAGCGACGTTTATTAATATATCAGCGCCCTGCATTTTCGTCAACTGTTTTTCTAAAAAAACTTTATTTTTTGTTTTATGCTCTGTAACTGAACGATAGAACGTTTCAAACAAACAAGCCCAGACGAATGTCTGAGCTTGTACTAGTACGCTGTCACGATGATTTAGAAGACACACGTTTCTTCGTTTTAGCCTTTCCCGCTGTCGACGGTTTGACGCTCTCTGCCTGAGCAGGCGCTTGGAAGCGGTGAAGCATCAGCACTTGATACGCATTGGCAAACACAAGCGTCGCTAGCGCCGGCCACAAGAGGGCGATTTCATCTGTTGCCTGGAGTGCTGGGATCCATTCAATCAATGTAATAACGATCATCAAAAAGAGCGTCGGGATGAACGCACTCGCGTTCGTCTGTTTCGCCTTACTCGTTGCGATGATCCATGACACGATTACCAACACGACCATCTCACCGATATAGCGCCACATATGATCATTACCGAACGCGAGCATACGAAGATAGACCGCATCAAACAACGCGAAGGCGATCAATAGCACTTGCACGCGGTTCCACAGTCTTGGACCTCGGAATAAATCTAATCCAACCCGGTGGACGATCAAGTAGGCGAAAAAGCCCATCATGCTAATCCCGGTCCACGTGCTCGAGTAACTGAGCGCCGTCACAATCGCTTCCCATGATTGACTCACCAAATAGCCAGGATTGGCTAGCAAGTTCATGACAAATCCGAACAACGTCCCGAAGACGAGCGTCGTCCAAAACAATCTTAAAAATCCTTGTACCTTCATCTGTAAACCATTACCCTTCTATCTGTTGAATGACCGCTTGCGCCAGTCCGTCGTAAGTTTTTTCGAATGGATGCCCGTCCCGATAAACGGATGGGGCAAAGTCTTCTTCGTTCTCATACGGCTGACCGAGGGGAATTTGTGCGAGCAACTTGCTCTTCAACGCCTCGGACAATTTTTCGCCACCACCGTAGCCGAAGACGTATTCTTTCTCACCTGTTACTTTACTTTCAAAATACGCCATGTTCTCAATGATGCCAAGCACTTTATGGTTCGTCTTGATGGCCATTGCCCCGGCTCGCGCAGCGACAAAGGCAGCTGTCGCGTGTGGCGTTGTGACAATCAACTCTTGACATGCAGGAAGCATCGAGTGGATATCAAGGGCGACATCTCCAGTCCCCGGTGGCAAATCGAGGAGTAAATAGTCCAGGTCGCCCCATTCGACGTCGTTGAAGAAGTTATTGAGCATTTTTCCGAGCATCGGTCCACGCCAGATGACTGGTGCATTATCCTCTACAAAGAAGCCCATCGAAATGACTTTCACGCCGAATCGTTCGACCGGAATGATTTTCTCTCCACGGACGACAGGTCGCTCTTCAATTCCAAGCATATCCGGTACACTAAAACCGTAAATATCCGCATCAATCAACCCAACCTTCTTCCCGGCTCGCGCTAACGCGACTGCCAAGTTGACTGAAACGGTCGATTTACCGACGCCGCCTTTCCCTGATGCGATTGCAATGAACGTCGTACCGGAATTCTCACGAAGAATGGCCGGCTTCGTCGCTTCTTTTAAGCTTTCATCATTGAGTGCCTCGAAACGAAGGCCGACCGTCTTGAAGCCTTTCCCCTTGAGCAACGTGACGATCTCTTGTTGAAGTTGAAGCTGTTCGCCACTCCCGGTTTGACCGAGTGCCACTTTTACACTGACATAATCTTCTTTAATGCGAATATCCTTCACGCCAGCTGTATCTCCAAGCGTACGGTTGATTGTTGGATCGATCAACCCCGCCAATTCTTCACGAACTTGTTCTACTGTAAGCATGTGGTTTCCCCCTAATTTCTGTCTCGCTAACAGTATATCAAAAAAAGCGTTTTCTTGAGGGAATGGAGGTCAACAATTTCACGAGCAACAAAAAAACTCTCTACCCCAATGGGCAGAGAGTTTGAACCAAATTGTTCGAAGATTAACGCTTCGAGAATTGTGGTGCGCGACGTGCAGCTTTAAGACCGTATTTTTTACGTTCTTTCATGCGAGCGTCACGAGTCAAGAAGCCTTTTTCTTTGAGGCTTGGACGGAATTCTGGGTCCGCTTGAAGAAGCGCACGCGATACGCCGTGGCGAATTGCTCCAGCTTGTCCAGTGAATCCACCACCGTTAACGTTAACGATTACATCGTATTTACCTTCTGTTTCAGTCAATACGAGTGGTGATTTTGCCATCATGATCAAAGTCTCATGTCCGAAGTATTCTGAAATATCACGGCCATTTACAACAACTTTGCCGTCACCTGCAACGAGGTGAACGCGAGCCACCGAGTGTTTGCGGCGGCCTGTTCCGTAGTAACGTACATCTGCCATCGTTTAGTTCCTCCCTGTGTCCCGATTAACCGCGAAGTTCGTAAACTTCTGGTTTTTGTGCTGCGTGGTTGTGCTCAGCTCCAGCGTAAACGTGGAGTTTAGTGAATGATTGACGACCAAGTGATCCTTTTGGAAGCATCCCTTTGATTGCGAGTTCAAGCATACGCTCTGGACGTTTTGCGAGAAGCTCTTTTGCAGTTTGTGATTTCAAACCGCCTGGATGACCTGAATGACGGTAGTAAATCTTGTCGTTCATTTTGTTACCAGTTAAGTGGATTTTCTCAGCGTTGATGATGATGACGTGGTCTCCGCAATCAACGTTTGGTGTGAAAGTCGGCTTGTGCTTACCGCGAAGAAGTGATGCTACTTCACTAGTCAAACGACCAAGTGTTTTGCCTTCTGCGTCGATAAGGAGCCATTTGCGTTCTACTTCAGATGCTTTTGCCATGAATGTCGTGCGCATGTGGAATACCTCCTAAAATGTCTGTTTACTAATTTTTTTTAGTGCTTGTTTGATGCTTTATCATAATCCTAGTTTACGGGGCTAAGATTGTGGTTCATCTCTCAATGTGAAAATGAAATGCCAATGAATATAATACGATTTTATAGGGGGAATGTCAATCTACTTTTTCATAATTCACATTCCACAAGTATAGACCGTGCGGTGGGGCTGTAATCCCAGCGCTGCGCCGGTCTTTTGAGGCGAGCATCCGGCTCACGTCCGCCGGCTCATATTTCCCACGCCCGACCTCTAACAACGTCCCCACCATGATCCGGACTTGGTTATAAAGAAAACCCGAGCCGACGAAACGGACGTACATCTCATCGCCCGCCTCGACGAGCTCCGCTTCATAGATCGTGCGGACACGATCTTCGACTTCCGCCTTCGTCACCGAGAAGGAAGTGAAGTCGTGAGTTCCGACGAGCGTGCGTAGCGCCTGTCGCATCCGCTCATGATCGAGCTTATACGTGACCGTCACGGCATGATGACGCCGGAACGGGTCGGCGTCGCTTCGGAAGAAATAACGATACTCTTTTCGCTTCGCCCCGTAACGCGCATGAAACGATGCATCGACCTCTTCAGCGGACCGAACGAGAATATCATCCGGCAACATCGCGTTCAACGCTTTAACAAACCGATCGGCTGGCATCGCGAGGTGCGTATCAAAGTGTAGCACTTGTCCTCGAGCATGTACACGAGCATCTGTACGGCCCGATGCCACCACCTTGACTGTCTGACTATGCATCCGCGCTAGCACAGCCTCTACTTCGGCTTGTATGGTATTTCCATTCGGTTGTACCTGATAACCCGCATAATTCGTTCCATCATACGCAATCGTCAATTTAATTCGCTTCATTCGATCCCTCGCAATCCAATCAAGATGAGTGTCACGACGACAAAGAGGAGGAGCAACGCCGTATCACGCCGATGCCACGTCATCTCACGCAAGCGCGTCCGTCCTTCACCCCCACGGTACCCACGGGCTTCCATCGCCGTAGCGAGGTCTTCAGCGCGTTTAAACGCCGACACGAATAATGGGATCATGAGTGGGACGACCGCCTTCAAGCGATCTTTGATCGGCCCGCTCTTCAAATCGACACCTCGCGCCTGCTGAGCTTTCATAATACGATCCGTCTCGTCAGCCAAAGTCGGCAAGAACCGAAGCGAGATGGACAACATAAGAGCGATCTCATGCGCAGGCACCCGGAACCGTTCGAGGGGACGGAGCCCTGCTTCAATCGAATCGGTTAATTCCATCGGTGTCGTCGTCAGCGTGACGAGCGTCGTCAACATGACAAGGTAGAAGAAGCGAAGCGAGACGATCAAGCCCATCCGGACGCCTTCCGAATAAATCGCGAACGGACCGAACGTAATCAATTCTGTCCCGTCCCGGTTAAAGAACAGTTGCAGCAACAGCGTGAAGACGATTAAAAACAAAATCATCTTTAGGCCGTTCCATAAATACCGCCATGACAATTGAGACAGTCTCACGGCGAACAAGGTAAAGCCGAGCAAGAACACGTTCGTCCATAAGTTATCAGCTAAAAAGACGATTGGAATGAAGCCGAGGATGAACAACGTCTTCGCTCGCGCATCGAGCGTATGGAGCCATGAATGTCCGGGAATGTACTGTCCGATAATCATGTCGCTCTCCCCTTTCTCAATTCGAGCGCGATCCAGTCTGCCAATTCGCCTTCGGTCCGTAAGGCCGGTGTCGCGACACCGAACACAGGGGCAAGCTCACTCGCAAAACGAAGCACATGCGGGACTTCAAGCTGGAGCCCTTTGACAAGTGCCTCATCTTTGAACAAGTCAAATGGATTCCCATCAAAGGCGACCTCGCCCCGTTCCATGACGACAACTCGTTCTGCGTACGCTAACACGTCGTCCATATCGTGCGAAACGAGAATGAGCGTCAAATCGAGTTCTTGCTTTAATCGTTTGAATAATGCCAGCATCTCACGACGGCCGAGCGGGTCGAGCCCTGCCGTCGGCTCATCCACGACGAGAACGTTCGGACGGCTCGCGAGTACGCCGGCGATTGCGACGCGACGCATCTGTCCGCCCGAAAGATCGAACGGGGAACGGCCCCATAACGTTTCATCCAGTCCGACGAGGCGCAACGCAGCATGAGCCCGCTCTTTCGCTTCGTCTTCAGACGCCCCAAAATTTCGTGGACCAAACATGACGTCGCGTTCGACCGTCTCTTCAAATAGTTGATGCTCCGGATATTGAAAGACGAGCCCAACGCGGCGCCGAAGCGGAAGCAGGCTTTGCTTTTTATCGCGACGCTTCGTGATCGCACGGACTTCGATGTCATCGACAACGACACGCCCTTTTGTCGGTCGCAGCAGTCCATTCATATGTTGAACGAGCGTTGACTTCCCTGAGCCGGTGTGGCCAAGAAACGCAACAAGCGCCCCCGACGGAATAGACACATTCACATCGCGCAGCGCGGTTCGTTCAAACGGAGTATTCAATTGATATTGGTAAGTCACTTCTTCAATGCTAATCGGCATAGATGGTTCACCAACTCCGAATGTTGTAGCATCAGACGATCGAGTGGTATGCCCCGTTCCTTCAGTTCGAGTTGCATCCGGACAATAAACGGCACGTCGAGCTGGATGGCTCGTAACGCCTCCGGATTTTGAAACACGTCTTCGGGTGTGCCGGTCATCGCAATCTTGCCTTTTGACAATGCAATGATACGGTCGGCAAACAACACTTCGTCGAGCTCGTGGGTAATGGCGACAACGGTCATCCCTTCTGAGACGAGCTGCTGTACCGTTTCAATCACCTCTTTGCGCCCGATCGGGTCAAGCATCGAGGTAGCTTCATCGAGCACGAGGACATGCGGGCGCATTGCGAGAGCCGAAGCAATCGCAACGCGCTGCTTTTGTCCACCGGATAACTGATGCGGTTCACGGTCCGCTAGTTCCGATAATCCAACGCGCGCTAGACTGTCATCAATTCGACGAACCATTTCTTGACGTGGAAGTCCCATGTTTTCGAGAGAAAATGCCACATCATCGCGCACGGTCGCCCCGACAAACTGGTTGTCAGGATTTTGGAAGACGACACCGATCCGTTTCCGAACGTCCCACACGTCTGTGGCGTCCGTTGGATCGAGTGCTTCCACCCGGACTTCTCCTTCTTGAGGAAGCAAAAGCCCATTCCACAACTTCGTCAAAGTCGATTTTCCAGAACCGTTATGGCCAACGATGGCGAGCCATTCCCCTTTGTATACGTCGAGTGACAACCCATTGAGGGCTGGCTCGGTCTGTCCCGGGTAACGAAACACGATATCGCGTACCATAATTTGAGATTCCATCTGCCGACTCCTTTCCGATGTGGAAACAGGGCAATACGTCACCGCATGCCCTGTTGACTGCCTAATGAATTAGACGAGTTCGATGATTACGACTTCCGCACCGTCACCGCGGCGTGGGCCGACTTTCATGATGCGTGTGTATCCACCTTGACGTTCAGCGTAGCGTGGTGCCACGTCTTCGAACAATTTTTGGATTGCGTCTTTTTCTCCAGCGTTCTCTTTACGAACGAATGAAGCTACTTGACGACGGGCATGAAGATCGCCACGTTTCCCAAGAGTGATCAATTTTTCAACGACTGGGCGAAGTTCCTTCGCTTTTTGTTCAGTTGTTTGAATGCGCTCGTTGATAATAAGGTCAGTTGCAAGATCACGTAAAAGTGCCTTACGTTGTGAGCTTGTACGGCCGAGTTTCGAATAAGCCATTACATTTCCCTCCTTCGGTTGAACTTAGTCTTCTTTGCGCAAGCCCAAACCGAGCTCGTCCAACTTGAGTTGAACTTCTTCGAGTGATTTACGTCCGAGGTTACGAACTTTCATCATCTCTTCCTCTGATTTGTTTGCGAGTTCTTGAACAGTGTTGATGCCGGCGCGCTTCAAGCAGTTGTACGAACGAACTGAGAGATCGAGTTCTTCAATCGTCATTTCGAGTACTTTTTCTTTTTGGTCTTCTTCTTTCTCGACCATGATTTCTGCATTGAGAGCTTCGTCAGTCAAGCCAACAAAGATATTCAAGTGTTCTGTCAAAATTTTCGCCCCGAGTGATACTGCTTCTTCCGGACGGATTGAACCATCTGTCCACACGTCTAATAGAAGCTTATCGAAGCTAGCATCTTGACCGACACGTGTTTTATCTACTTCGTAGTTCACACGTTGAATCGGTGTGTAGATCGAATCGATTGGAATAACGCCAATCGGCATATCATCACGTTTGTTATCTTCTGCCTGGACGTAACCACGACCACGGCGAGCAGTCAAACGCATGCGAAGCGTCGCGTTGTCAGCGAGAGTCGCGATGTGGAGCTCAGGATTCAAGATTTCAACGTCGCTATCATGGGTAATGTCTGCCGCAGTGACAGCACCGGCACTTGAAACATTAATCTCAAGCGTTTTCTCTTCGTCTGAGTACACTTTGAGCGCCAACTTCTTGAGGTTTAATACGATTTGCGTGACGTCTTCGACGACTCCGTCAATCGTAGAGAACTCATGAAGTACGCCATCGATTTGAACTGCTGTTACCGCTGCACCAGGGAGCGATGACAAAAGAATCCGACGTAGTGAGTTGCCGAGAGTCGTGCCATATCCACGTTCAAGCGGTTCTACCACGAATTTACCAAACGTAGCATCCTCGCTGATTTCGACCGTTTCGATCTTTGGTTTTTCAATCTCGATCATCTGAACCCCTCCTTGAGTGTATCCTGCCATGCAGCGTGAGCTGCATTGTATATGCTGTTTGTGCTAGGTAAGCCCTTCACACGCACAAGCGATTATACGCGGCGACGTTTTGGAGGGCGGCAACCGTTGTGCGGAACTGGTGTTACGTCACGGATTGCAGTTACTTCAAGACCAGTAGCTTGGAGGGCACGGATAGCCGCTTCACGTCCAGCACCAGGACCTTTAACGTTAACTTCTACTGTACGCATACCGTTGTCCATTGCAACTTTCGCTGCAGTTTCAGCAGCCAATTGTGCTGCGAACGGAGTCGATTTACGTGATCCTTTAAATCCAAGGTTACCAGAAGTAGCCCATGAGATCGCGTTACCTTGCGTGTCAGTGATTGTGATAATTGTGTTGTTGAATGTAGAACGGATGTGTACCACACCGACTTCAACATGTTTTTTGACTTTACGTTTTGAACGTACATTTTGCTTACGTTTCGCCATTGTTCAATTCCCTCCTTTACTTCTTCTTGTTCGCTACTGTACGGCGTGGGCCTTTACGAGTACGCGAGTTGTTCTTCGTGTTTTGTCCGCGAACAGGGAGACTACGACGGTGACGAACACCGCGATATGCGCCGATCTCGATCAAACGTTTAATGTTGAGTGAAACTTCACGGCGAAGGTCACCTTCAACTTTAATTCCGTCAATTGCTTCACGGATACGGTTGATTTCGTCTTCTGTCAAATCACGTGTGCGTGAATCTTCAGATACGTTTGCAGCCTTCAAAATTTCTTGTGCTCTTGTTTTACCAATACCAAAGATGTATGTGAGCGAAATAACGATACGTTTTTCGCGTGGAATATCTACACCAGCAATACGTGCCATGTGTGCACCTCCTCTTAGATTAACCTTGTTTTTGTTTGTGTTTCGGGTTTTCGCAAATTACCATTACTTTACCCTTACGACGAATAACTTTACATTTTTCGCAGATCGGTTTTACCGACGGTCTTACTTTCATGATTATACCCTCCTCCTGGAAAAATCGGAGTTACTTGTAACGGTACGTAATCCGCCCGCGAGTCAAGTCGTACGGAGACAACTCGACAGTTACGCGGTCACCTGGAAGGATTCGAATGTAGTGCATCCGAATTTTCCCTGAGACGTGCGCGAGCACCGTGTGGCCGTTTTCTAACTCCACTTTAAACATTGCGTTTGGAAGTGGTTCGACAACAGTGCCTTCCACTTCAATGACATCTTGTTTCGCCATCATTTATTCCCCTTTCTATATGAAGATATTTAGGAGCACAGACGATCTATCGCATTGTACTGTGAGAGAAGGATCCATAACGGATCAGCACGAAGCAATAGAGCCTCATTCACCGGAATCGAGTTTCGTTAAAATCTCGTATCCATCGTCTGTGATGGCGATGGTGTGCTCAAAGTGGGCGCACATGCTACCGTCCACTGTCACAACTGTCCAGTTGTCAGCCAGTGTCCGAACATAGCGTTGACCAGCGTTGACCATTGGTTCAATGGCTAACGTCATTCCAGTCTTCAGGCGCGGCCCTTTCCCCGGTGGACCATAGTGCGGAATTTGCGGTTCTTCATGCAAATTTTGTCCGACACCATGACCGACATATTCGCGGACGACAGAGAAATCATGAGATTCCACATACGCTTGAATCGCATGCGAAATGTCTGTCAAACGCTGTCCAGCCTTAGCGTGCTCCAATCCTTTATACAGACTTTCTTCAGTCACGTCAAGTAACTGCTGTGTCTCTTCCGAGATTGTTCCCACTGGATACGTCCAAGCGGAATCTCCATGGTATCCGTTATAGTAGGCACCGATATCGATCGAGATGATATCTCCATCGTTCAATACCCGTTTTCCGGGAATCCCATGAACAAGCTCTTCGTTCACTGAAGCACAAACGCTACCGGTAAACCCGTTGTAGCCTTTGAACGACGGTGTCGCACCTTGGCTGCGAATGTATTCTTCCGCGATCCGGTCGAGCTCAAGCGTCGTAATACCTGGTTTGATGTGCTCTTTGAGCACCTGGTGTGTTCGAGCAACAATTTGCCCAGCCTCACGCATAATCGCTACTTCACGAGGCGTCTTCGTGATGATCATTCAGTACCACCGAGTAACGCTTTGACATCGGCGTATACGACATCGATTGGACGATCTCCATCCAATGTACGAAGATACCCTTTTTCAGCGTAAAAGTCAATGAGTGGTTTCGATTGCTCGATGTTGACGTCAAGGCGACGGCGGACCGTTTCCTCTTTATCGTCTTCACGTTGCATGAGAGCCGACCCATCCACATCACAGATGCCTTCCACTTTAGGTGGGTTGAAGATCACGTGATATGTCGCACCACACGTCGGGCAGATCCAACGACCTGTCAAACGCGGGACGAGAATTTCCGCATCCACATCGATGTTCACGACATGGTCAATCTGTTTTCCCAAATCTTTAAGCAAACTTTCGAGTGCCTCTGCTTGAGCAACAGTACGCGGGAATCCATCGAGTAAGAAGCCGTTTTTCGTATCATCTTGACTCAAACGCTCACGTACGATTCCGATTGTTACCTCATCCGGTACGAGTTCGCCTTTATCCATGAACGATTTTGCTTCTTTGCCGAGTGGCGTTCCGCCTTTGATTGCCGCACGAAACATGTCGCCTGTCGAAATGTGTGGGATTTGGTACTCTTCGACGATTTTTGCCGCTTGAGTCCCTTTCCCTGCACCCGGTAAGCCCATGAGTACTAGATTCATCTCAGTTAGCCTCCAGTTTTGATTTTCACAACACGTCGTAACACGACAGGAAGGAAGGGTGTACCCTTCCTTCCGCTTTAACGGATAAAGCCTTTGTAGTGTCGTTTTACGAGTTGACTCTCGATTTGTTTCATCGTTTCGAGGGCTACCCCGATGACGATCAACAAGCTCGTTCCTCCGATTTGCACCGAAGTTGGGAGACCGGCAAGCTTAATGAAGATTGTCGGCATGATCGCTACGAGCGATAAGAAAATCGCTCCGAAGAAAGTCAAACGATAGAGTAACTTCGTGATGTACTGTTCTGTTTGCGCCCCAGGACGAATCCCAGGAATATAGCCACCTTGCTTCTGCAGGTTTTCTGCCATCTGTTCAGGGTTGACCTGAATGAATGTATAGAAGTAAGCGAACGCGATGATGAGCGCTACGTAGATCGACATTCCGATTGGAGACGTCGTATCGAAGTAAGTCTGCAACTTCTGCGTCGTTTCTGGAGAAGCAATGAAGCTTGCAACAGTTGGTGGTGTCACCATGAAGGAAATCGCGAAGATGACCGGGATGACACCGGCAGCGTTTAGTTTGATTGGCAAGTGCGTCGACTGTCCGCCCACAGGGGTACGGTTCGCCGTGCGTTTTGCATATTGGATTGGAATTTTGCGGGCCGCTTGTTGAACATAAATGATCCCAACCGTCACCGCAAGAATAACCAACGCCAATACAACCAAGTAAACGATGTTAATGAATAACGCATCTCCAGCATTTTGGAGCTTCGTTTCATAAATCTGCGTAAAGATTCTTGGGAACCCAGCGACGATACCGGCGAAGATAATGATGGAAATACCATTTCCAACACCTTTCTCCGTCGTCATCTCACCAAGGAACATCAAGAACGCCGTACCTGCAGTCAGTACGATCGCAATCACGAAGTAGGTTGCCGTGCCCCACGTCTCGTTGACGAGACCTGGATAGAGGCGGTTAAATCCGAACGACAATGACGTCGCTTGGATAAACCCTAACATGATCGTCCCATAGCGCGTGACCGTCGCTAGCTTTTTACGTCCAGACTCGCCTTGTTTTGCCCATTCGGCAAACTTCGGAACGACGTCCATTTGTAAAAGTTGCACAACGATCGATGCCGTGATGTACGGCATGATCCCCATTGCGAACAGGGAGAAGTTCTGTAAAGCATTTCCTCCAAACAAGTTCAAGAAGTCTAAAAGACCACCTGAGTCAAAACGCAACACATCCGTATTCACCATCGGCACCGGGATATGGGCCCCGATGCGGAAAATGATGATGATTGCGAGTGTGAAGAGAATACGCTGTCGAATATCTTTCACGCGCCACATATTGGAGATCGTCTGAAACATCAGATCACCTCAACTGAACCGCCAGCTGCTTCGATCGCTTCTTTCGCTGCACCCGAGAATTTGTTGGCTTTTACAGTCAATTTTGTTTCAAGCTTGCCGTTAGCAAGTACTTTGATTCCGTCTTTAGCAGAGCTGACAACACCAGTCTCAATTAAGAGTTCTGGAGTAACTTCAGTACCTGCCTCGAAACGGTTAAGCGTGTCTAGGGAAACAACTGCATACTCTTTACGAGTAGGGTTGTTGAAACCGCGTTTTGGAAGACGACGGTAAAGTGGGTTTTGCCCACCTTCGAATCCTGGACGAACGCCACCGCCCGAACGAGCTTTTTGACCTTTATGTCCACGGCCAGAAGTTTTACCGTTACCAGTCGCCATACCGCGACCGACACGGTTGCGTTCGTGACGCGAACCTGGAGTTGGCTTCAATTCATGGAGTTTCATAGTGGCACCTCCTTATTTAGTAAGATCTTTATTATTCGTTGATTTCGTTTACAGTCACAAGGTGCGACACTTTTTTGATCATACCGCGCATCGCTACGTTGTCAGGGACAACGACAGTCTGATGCATTTTACGAAGACCGAGTGTACGTACTGTTACACGCTGATCTTCCGGACGACCAATAGTGCTGCGTGTGAGGGTGATTGCGAGTTTCGCCATGTCTAATTCCCTCCCTTATTTAAGAAGTTCTTCTACGCTTTTACCGCGTAGTTTAGCAACTTCCTCTGCTTTTTTAAGCTCTGTCAAGCCTTTAACCGTCGCACGGACGATGTTGATTGGTGTGTTAGATCCAAGCGATTTCGAAAGGATGTCACCTACACCTGCGAGTTCGAGCACTGCACGAACTGGACCACCTGCGATAACCCCAGTACCTTCAGAAGCTGGTTTCATGAATACACGACCTGCTCCGAATACTCCTGTGATTTCGTGTGGAATTGTTGTACCAACCATAGGTACTTGAACCATGTTTTTCTTAGCGGCTTCAATAGCCTTGCGGATCGCTTCTGGCACCTCTTGTGCCTTACCTGTACCGAAACCGACGTGACCATTTTTGTCACCTACGACGACGAGAGCGGCGAAACGGAAGCGACGGCCACCTTTCACGACTTTCGCGACGCGGTTTACGGTAACAACGCGTTCTTCAAGTTGTTCCATGTTAACGTCTAACTGGCGCATCAAGTGTCCCCTCCTTTTTGTTAGAATTTAAGACCTGCTTCACGAGCTGCTTCAGCAACAGCTTTGACGCGGCCATGATAGAGGTATCCACCACGGTCGAACACAACAGTGTCGATACCTTTCTCGAGTGCACGTTCAGCTGCAAGTTTACCAACAGCTTTCGCTGCTTCAACGTTGCCGCCGTTTGTAAGATCGAGAGCTTTATCTTTCGAAGATGCTGACACAAGCGTTGTTTGTGCTGCATCATCGATGAGTTGAACGTAGATGTGCTTGCTCGAGCGGAATACGTTCAAACGTGGACGAGCTGCTGTCCCTGTGATCGTACGACGTACACGAGCATGACGTTTCTTACGAACTGCATTTTTGTCTGCTTTTGTGATCATTTATGCCACTCCTTTCCGTTCATTTCGTGACGAATTACTTACCAGTCTTACCTTCTTTACGGCGAATACGTTCATCAGAGTAACGAACACCTTTACCTTTGTAAGGTTCTGGAGCACGGTACGAGCGGATTTGAGCTGCAACGTGACCGACGCGCTCTTTGTTAATCCCTTTAACGATGATTTGCGTGTTTGAAGGAACTTCGATCTCGATACCTTCTTCAGCAACGTACTCGATTGGGTGCGAGTAACCGAGGCTGAGGACGAGTTTGTTTCCTTGCTTAGCAGCACGGTAACCAACCCCTGAGATCTCAAGTGTTTTCTGGAATCCGTTAGACACACCTTCTACCATGTTGGCGATAAGGGCACGTGTCGTACCGTGGATCGTACGGTTCTCTTTCGAGTCATCCGGACGAACGACAGTCAATTCGTTTTCTTCAATTTTGACTTCCAAGGCTGGGTTAGCTGAAAGCGAAAGTTCACCTTTAGCACCTTTTACTGTGACCGTGTTGTCTTCTGCAACCGTGACAGTAACGCCAGCTGGAATCGTAACTGGTTTTTTACCAATACGTGACATTGATTACACCTCCGTTCTTGTTAGAAAAGTGACTTACCAGATGTAGGCGAGCACTTCGCCGCCGACTTGTTGTTGGCGAGCTTCTTTATCAGTCATAAGACCTTTTGATGTCGAAAGAACTGCGATACCGAGTCCTCCGAGTACTTTTGGTACTTCATCAGCTTTTGCGTATACACGAAGACCTGGTTTCGAAATGCGTTTGAGACCAGTGATAACACGTTCGTTGCTTGCTCCGTATTTAAGGAACAGACGAAGTGTACCTTGCTTAGCGTCCTCGATATATTCAACATCGCGAATGAAACCTTCACGCTTGAGGATCTCTGCAACCTCACGTTTGATATTAGAAGCTGGAAGCTCTAATTTTTCATGGCGAACCATGTTAGCGTTACGGATACGTGTAAGCATATCTGCAATTGGGTCTGTCATTACCATGCGATGTACCTCCTTTCACACTGTTAGTGGATTACCAGCTTGCTTTTTTAACACCAGGGATTTGACCTTTGTATGCAAGATCACGGAACTTGATACGGCTGATCCCGAATTTACCCATGTAACCATGTGGACGACCTGTGATACGGCAACGGTTATGAAGACGTACAGGTGAAGAGTTACGTGGCAATTTGCTGAGTCCGATGTAGTCGCCTTCAGCTTTTAATTGTGCACGTTTCTCAGCGTACTGGGCAACGAGTTTCTCGCGTTTGTGTTCGCGATTCACCATTGACTTTTTAGCCATGTTGTCGACCTCCCTTTAGATTATTTTTGGAATGGCATTCCGAGAAGTGTGAGCAATTCACGAGCTTCTTCGTCTGTGTTCGCTGTTGTAACAACAACGATATCCATACCGCGTACTTTAGTTACTTTATCGTAATCGATCTCAGGGAAAATAAGTTGCTCTTTCACACCAAGCGTGTAGTTACCGCGTCCGTCGAATGCTTTCTTCGATACACCGCGGAAGTCACGTACACGTGGAAGTGAAACAGTTACCAATTTGTCGAGGAAATCGTACATACGCTCGCCACGAAGAGTAACCTTCGCACCGATTGGCATGCCTTCACGAAGTTTGAAACCAGCGATTGATTTCTTAGCCTTCGTTACGAGTGGTTTTTGACCAGAAAGAATTGATAATTCTTCCACTGCCATGTCAAGAGCCTTCGAGTTCGAAACAGCGTCACCTACACCCATGTTGATGACGATCTTGTCGACCTGTGGGACTTGCATAACTGAGTCATAGTTGAATTTATCCATCATCGCTTTCACGATGTCGCTTTTATACTTCTCTTGCAAACGGTTCATAGTCGAATGGACCTCCTTTCGTCACGTTCTTCTTATTTATCGAGTACTTCGCCCGATTTCGCGACACGAACTTTTTTACCATCGACTACTTTGAAACCAACGCGAGTCGGTTTGCCCGTTTTAGGGTCGAGTGGCATGACGTTCGAGACGTGAATTGGTGCTTCGATTTCAAGGATACCGCCTTGTGGATTCGCTTGTGATGGTTTCGAGTGTTTTTTAATCACGTTGATACCTTCTACGACTACGCGGTTCTTGCTTGGCATAGCTTTGAGGATAACCCCTTGCTTGCCTTTATCTTTACCAGACATTACCTGGACTGTATCGCCTTTTTTAACATGCATCGTTTTGCGCACCTCCTTATAGGATTGAAATTGGAAATTAAAGTACTTCCGGTGCCAACGAAACGATCTTCATGAATTCTTTTTCACGAAGTTCACGTGCAACTGGCCCGAAGATCCGAGTGCCGCGTGGGCTCTTGTCATCTTTGATGATGACTGCTGCGTTCTCATCGAAACGGATGTACGAACCATCTTTACGACGAGCGCCGCGTTTTGTACGAACGACAACTGCTCTGACAACGTCACCTTTTTTAACAACGCCACCTGGTGTTGCTTGTTTTACCGTTGCGACGATGATGTCACCGATGTTGGCAGTCTTACGACCTGAACCACCGAGGACTTTAATTGTCAACAGTTCACGCGCGCCAGAGTTGTCTGCTACTTTCAAGCGAGATTCTTGTTGAATCATGCGAGTGTACCTCCCTCCGGATGTTTATAGATCCGAACTGTTATTAGATGATTACTGATTCTTCTACTACTGTTACGAGACGGAAACGTTTGTCTTTAGAAAGCGGACGTGTTTCCGCGATGCGGACGACATCGCCGATTTTAGCGACATTGTTCTCATCGTGCGCTTTAAATTTCTTCGTGTAGTTTACACGTTTGCCATAAAGCTTATGACGTACTTTTGTTTCAACTGCAACGACGATCGTTTTGTCCATTTTGTCAGACACGACGCGTCCAGTGAGTACTTTACGCTTATTGCGTTCCATGAGTGTTACCTCCTCTTAAAGAATCCGATTAGATTAGCCGTTGTTGATGCCGAGTTCGCGTTCACGAAGAATCGTTTTAGCACGCGCAATCGACTTGCGTACTTCACGGATACGAGCAGGATTCTCAAGCTGACCTGTAGCTAATTGGAAACGAAGGTTAAAGAGTTCTTCTTTCCACTCGCCTACTTTACCGTTGAGCTCTTCAGTTGTTGATTGACGGAGATCAGTTGCTTTCATTCGTATCACCACCATTTTCTTCACGTTTCACGAACTTACATTTAACTGGAAGTTTGTGCGCAGCAAGACGAAGTGCCTCACGTGCGACTTCCTCAGATACACCCGCGATTTCAAACATAACTTTGCCAGGCTTAACTACAGCTACCCAGCCTTCTGGAGCACCTTTACCCGAACCCATTCGGACTTCGAGAGGCTTTTTCGTGTATGGTTTGTGTGGGAAGATCTTGATCCACACTTTACCACCACGTTTCATATAACGTGTCATTGCGATACGTGCTGATTCGATTTGACGGTTTGTAATCCAGCTCGCTTCGAGCGATTGGAGACCGAATTCACCGAAATGTACTGTTGTGCCGCGTTTTGCATTCCCGCGCATTTTACCACGGTGTACACGACGATATTTCACGCGTTTAGGTAACAACATAGTGTGTTGCCTCCTTCCTGAAAGAGTGTTTATTATTCAGCGTTTTTAGCTGTGTTGTTTTTTGTTGGAAGAACTTCACCATGGTACAACCAGACTTTAATTCCGATTTTACCATAAGTTGTGTCAGCTTCAGCTGTTCCGTAGTCGATGTCGGCACGGAGTGTGTGAAGTGGAACTGTTCCTTCCGAGTACTTCTCTGAACGAGCGATATCAGCGCCACCAAGACGACCAGAAACTTCTGTTTTGATCCCTTTGATGCCAGTGCGCATCGAACGTTGGATTGATTGTTTCATTGCACGACGGAATGACACACGGCCTTCCAATTGACGAGCGATGTTTTCAGCAACAAGTTTCGCGACAGCGTCCGCATTTTTCACTTCAACAACGTTGATGTGAACACGTTTGCCTTCAGCAAGCTTGATGATGTTTTTACGGAGTGACTCGATTTCCGAACCACCTTTACCGATAACCATACCTGGTTTCGCAGTGTGAAGCGAAATGTTCACGCGGTTTGCAGCGCGTTCGATTTCTACTTTAGAAATACTAGCATCCTTCATTTTGTTTTCGATGTATTCACGAATAACGTAGTCTTCATGAAGGAGATCTGCGTAGTCTTTCTCAGCGTACCAACGCGAATCCCAGTCTTTGATAATACCAACGCGAAGACCGTGCGGATTTACCTTTTGACCCACTACATATCCCTCCTTATTTCTCAGTTACCACGATGTGGATGTGGCTTGTGCGTTTGTTAATACGGCTTGCGCGACCCATCGCACGTGGGCGGAAGCGTTTGAGTGTTGGACCTTCGTTGACGTAGATTTCCGACACCACAAGGTTCTCAATATTCATATCGTAGTTGTGCTCTGCGTTTGCAATCGCTGACTTCAATACTTTTTCAACGATTGGCGACGCTGCCTTGTTCGTGTGAGCAAGGACAGAGAGCGCTTCGCCGACTTGTTTCCCGCGAATTAAGTCTACAACGAGACGTGCTTTGCGAGGAGCAAGACGGACCATATTAGCTGATGCTTTAGCTTGCATGGATTTGACCTCCCCTCAAATTACCGTTTCGTTTTCTTGTCTGATCCGTGACCTTTGTACGTGCGTGTTGGAGCGAATTCACCAAGTTTGTGACCGACCATGTCTTCTGTCACGAATACTGGTACGTGTTTGCGACCATCGTGTACACCGAACGTGTGACCCATGAATTCTGGGAAGATTGTCGAGCGACGTGACCAAGTTTTGATGACTTGCTTCTCACCAGATTCGTTGAGTTTGTCAACTTTAGCGAGCAAATGGTGATCTGCGAATGGACCTTTTTTCAAGCTGCGACCCATGATAGAACCTCCCTTTGGAATGATTCGGGAACGGCCCTTTCGAACCGCCCGAGAATCATGTAGTAATTATTTCTTACGGCGACGAAGGATGTACATGTCGCTCGATTTGTTTTTCTTACGTGTTTTAAGACCAAGAGCTGGTTTACCCCAAGGAGTAAGTGGGCCCGAACGACCGATTGGCGCACGACCTTCACCACCACCGTGTGGGTGATCAACCGGGTTCATTACAGAACCACGTACTGTTGGGCGTTTGCCTAACCAACGTGAACGTCCTGCTTTACCGATGTTTACAAGTTCGTGTTCTTCGTTACCAACTGAACCGACTGTCGCGCGGCAAGTGCCGAGGAACAAGCGTGATTCACCTGATTGAAGACGAACGATGACGTACTTGCCGTCACGTCCTTGGATTTGTGCCGATGCACCAGCCGCACGAACAAGCTGACCGCCCTTACCAGGCTTAAGCTCGATGTTGTGGATAGTAGTACCGACAGGGATGTTCACGAGTGGAAGAGCGTTCCCCACTTTGATATCCGCCTCAGGACCAGACATGATTTCCATGCCTACTTTGATGCCCTTAGGAGCGAGGATGTAACGTTTCTCACCATCTGCATAGTTGATGAGGGCGATGTTCGCTGAACGGTTTGGATCGTATTCGATCGTAGCAACGCGTCCGACGATGCCATCTTTGTTACGTTTGAAATCGATGATACGGTATTTACGTTTGTGCCCGCCACCTTGGTGACGTACAGTCAAACGACCTTGGTTGTTACGACCGCCTTTTTTCGAAAGCTTTTCAGTTAACGATTTTTCAGGGCGATTCGTTGTGATCTCTGCAAAGTCGAGAGATGTCATGTTACGGCGACCGTTAGTGGTCGGCTTAAACTTTTTAATTGCCATCGAGGATTCCCTCCTTTTCTTCTAAGGTAGTAAATTAACCGAGGAAGTCGATTGTGTTGCCTTCAGCAAGGGTTACGATCGCTTTTTTACGACGAGCTGTGTAACCAGAGTGACGACCGACACGTTTCGCTTTCGGTTTCATGTTCATTGTGTTTACCGAAGCAACTTTCACATTGAAGATTGTTTCGATAGCGTACTTCACTTGCGATTTAGTCGCTTTAACGTCGATCTCGAAAACGTATTTGTTAGCTTCCATGAGGCTAACAGAACGCTCAGTGATGATAGGACGTTTGATGATATCGTATGCTTGAGCCATTATGCAAGCACCTCCTCTACCTTCGCAACCGCATCTTTAGTGAAGATGACTTTGTCGTTAGCAACGAGGTCAAGAACGTTAACGCCTGCTGCCTCGATCACAGTCACTCCTGGGATGTTACGAGCTGCGAGAGCGATAGTCTCATTGTAGTCCGCTGTGACTACAAGAGCCTTACGTTCTACTGACAAGCTGTTCAAAACAGCAGCCATGTCTTTTGTTTTTGGTGCATCGAAAGCAAGGCCTTCGAGGACGATCATTTCGTTGTTTTTCACTTTCGACGAAAGAGCCGAGAGAAGTGCTAAACGACGAACTTTTTTAGGAAGCTTGTAAGAGTATGAACGTGGTGTTGGACCGAAGACTGTACCACCACCAACCCATTGTGGTGAGCGGATAGAACCTTGGCGCGCACGACCAGTTCCCTTTTGTTTCCATGGTTTACGGCCGCCACCGCGTACTTCCGAGCGACCTTTCGTATCGTGAGTACCTTGACGGCGTGATGCTTGTTGCATGACGATCGCGTCATAAAGTACTGAGTCGTTTGGCTCGATACCGAAAATGGCTTCTGCCAATTCGATCTCGCCAACTTGTGAACCTGTTTGGTTAAGCAAAGCTACTTTAGGCATTCGTAATTCCTCCTTTCCGTGCAGTTAATTAGTTACCTTTTACCGCTGTTTTGATGATGACGTTCGACTTGCGAGCGCCTGGGATTGCGCCTTTAACGAGTACAAGGCCGCGTTCCGCGTCAACTTTGACAACTTCAAGGTTTTGAATCGTTTTACGCTCTCCACCCATTTGACCAGGAAGAAGCTTCCCTTTAAATACGCGGTTAGGAGCTACAGGACCCATCGAACCAGGACGACGGTGGTAGCGCGAACCGTGAGCCATTGGTCCACGTGATTGTCCGTGACGCTTGATCGCACCTTGGAATCCTTTACCTTTCGATGTACCTGTTACGTCTACTAATTCACCTGCAGCGAAAATGTCCGCCTTGATCTCTTGACCGATTTCGTATCCTTCTACTGAAGTACGAATCTCTTTCATGAAGCGCTTAGGTGTCGCGTTTGCTTTCGCAGCGTGACCTTTTGCCGGTTTGTTTTGACGTGATTCTTTGATGTCTCCGAAACCGAGTTGAACTGCTTCGTAACCGTCAGTTTCAACTGTTTTAAGTTGAAGTACGACGTTTCCTTCGACAGCAACTACTGTTACCGGTACGACTTCGCCTGCTTCGTTGAAGATTTGAGTCATACCAAGTTTTGTTCCTAAGATTCCTTTAGCCATGAGATACACCTCCTGTTTAATAATTATTGTCTCTTCTGGCTAGTATCTACTATATGAAGAATTAAAGTTTGATTTCGATGTCAACACCTGATGGTAATTCGAGGCGCATAAGCGCATCAACCGTTTTTGGTGTTGGGTTAACGATGTCGATCAAGCGTTTGTGTGTACGCATCTCGAACTGCTCACGAGCATCTTTGTACTTGTGAACCGCACGAAGGATCGTGTAGATCGATTTCTCAGTTGGAAGCGGGATTGGTCCCGAAACCTTTGCACCTGAACGCTTCGCAGTATCAACGATTTTCTCAGCTGATTGATCGAGTACGCGATGGTCGTATGCTTTTAAACGAATACGGATTTTTTCATTTGCCATGTAAGTTTCCCTCCTTTGTCGCCTATTTTTAAAAATAGACAGTTCTCCGCGGAAATTTCCACACCGGCCATGGCAAAGCTGCCTGGCGTGTCATAACCTCCCGCTTCATCGCAGCGTGCTTGTGTCAGCAGAGGTATCCGATCATTGCAAATCAACGATTGGACCCGGTTTCTGCTGTAAAGTCTCTCACCACTCGCACAAACACTTAATCATTATATCGAATCTACATATGAAATGCAAGATTTGATTTTTAAATTGTGCCGGATGTCTGGTGCGTTGTTCAACGTTCACTAATGTAACAAGATTTGAACCCTTTTGCAAGCTATTTTCCTTCTTTTGTTGAACTATTTGTTTCAAGAACCGCCATGCCAACTCGACCTAGCGTTTCATACGTGCTCCAAAGCGCTCCGTGACAGATTCGATGACCGAGGCTGGGGCTCGTTTCAAGCAGGTTTGGACAATCGTTTCATTCATTGGATGGGTTTCGAAGTATTGGCTTAACCGTTCAAGCTTATCGATACGGTTCATCACCGTATACAGCACAATCCACTCTTCGAGATGCATCCAACTGCCGGTCGGTTCAATATATGGATGTGTATAGATCCCATCGGTGCACTTCATCCGAAAACTAGCCATCACATCAATGTCTCCGCCTTCGAACTCATATTCCCCAAAATAGGTCGTCACGTAATCTAGATGTGGCGCCGACTCGACTTTTCTCCCGGCACGGCTCAATACTTGATCCAATCGCTCGAATTGATCCGGTTCGACAAACACATCCAAGTCGTTCGCTGTTTCGATTAATCCATGTTGCTTCAATAACGTCGATCCACCGAACCGACACGCGATCCCGTTCAAGCGACATATCGTTTCGACTTGCTTCTCCATCATCGTCTCCCCTTTCGTTCGACATATGTCCCATCTTACCACGTCTCGCCACAAAACAAAAAAGCAGCCCGCAAAATGCGGACTGCTTGAAAGGTCAGTGTATCAATCGATTACTCGATGATTTCAGTTACTGAACCAGCGCCTACTGTACGGCCACCCTCACGGATTGAGAAACGTGTTCCGTCTTCGATCGCGATTGTAGAAATCAATTCGATCGTCAACTCGATGTTGTCTCCTGGCATTACCATTTCAGTACCTTCTGGAAGGTGAACGATACCTGTTACGTCAGTTGTACGGAAGTAGAACTGCGGACGGTAGTTCGCGAAGAATGGCGTGTGACGGCCACCCTCTTCTTTAGAAAG
Source organism: Exiguobacterium sp. SL-10 (assembly GCF_004337025.1). NCBI lineage: Bacteria > Bacillati > Bacillota > Bacilli > Caryophanales > Exiguobacterium > Exiguobacterium sp. SL-10. The sequence continues at coordinate 22,614 of NZ_SJUP01000015.1, forward strand.
AACGTAGATCGAAGCTTTGAACTTCGAGTGCGGCGTGATTGAACCTGGCTTAGCAAGTACTTGTCCACGCTCGATGTCTTCACGTGATACACCACGGAGAAGAGCACCGATGTTGTCGCCAGCTTCAGCGTAGTCGAGAAGCTTACGGAACATCTCTACACCAGTACATACAGTTTTCTTAGTTTCTTCTGTAAGACCAACGATTTCAACTTCGTCGTTGACGCGGAGAACACCACGCTCAACACGACCAGTCGCTACAGTACCGCGACCAGTGATTGAGAATACGTCCTCAACTGGCATCATGAATTCTTTGTCCGTGTCACGAACTGGCTCAGGGATGTACTCATCAACAGCGTTCATGAGTTCCATGATTTTTTCTTCCCACTGTGCTTCGCCGTTAAGCGCGCCAAGTGCTGAACCTTTGATTACAGGGAGGTCGTCGCCTGGGAAGTCGTACTCAGAAAGAAGTTCACGGATTTCCATTTCAACGAGCTCGAGGAGTTCTTCGTCGTCAACCATGTCAACTTTGTTCATGAATACGACGATGAAAGGAACACCTACTTGACGTGAAAGAAGGATGTGCTCACGTGTTTGTGGCATTGGGCCATCAGTTGCAGAAACAACGAGGATCGCGCCGTCCATTTGTGCAGCACCAGTGATCATGTTTTTAACATAGTCAGCGTGACCTGGGCAGTCAACGTGTGCATAGTGGCGTTTTTCTGTTTCGTACTCGATGTGAGCTGTTGCGATTGTGATACCGCGCTCGCGCTCTTCAGGAGCACCATCGATTGCGTCAAACTTTGTAGCTGTTTTCCCTTGTGCTTTTGAAAGTACAGCTGAGATCGCTGCAGTCAAAGTTGTTTTACCGTGGTCGACGTGGCCAATTGTACCAACGTTAACGTGCGGTTTAGAACGGTCGAATTTTTCTTTACCCATTCTAGATTCCTCCTCTATTAGACAATTAATTTTTATTTAACTAGGAAGACGTAGGCTACTTTTAACATACGTCCTCCTTAGCTTACAACAATCAATTCAGCGTTACAACCGTTATTAGCCGTTCGCTTTTTTGATGATTTCTTCTGCGATTGACTTCGGCACTTCTTCATAGTGATCGAAGTGCATCGAGTACGTTCCACGTCCTTGCGTACGTGAACGAAGTGATGTCGCATAACCGAACATTTCTGAAAGTGGAACCATTGCTTTAACGACTTGTGCGTTACCGCGTGCTTCCATACCTTCTACGCGTCCACGGCGTGACGTGACGTCACCCATGATGTCTCCCAAGTATTCTTCTGGGATGACAACTTCAACACGCATCATTGGCTCAAGGATAACAGCTTTCGCTTGCTCCTTAAGTTGTTTAACCGCCATCGAAGCAGCAACTTTAAACGCCATCTCGTTCGAGTCGACATCGTGGTACGATCCGAAGACGAGGGCAGCTTTAACGTCAACTACTGGGTAACCAGCGAGGATACCGTTTTCGAGAGCTTCTTCAATCCCGTTTTGAACAGCTGGGACGTATTCACGTGGTACAACACCACCGACGATCTTGTTCTCGAATGCGAATCCAGCGCCTTCTTCGTTCGGCTCGAATTCTACGACAACGTGACCGTACTGACCGCGTCCACCTGATTGACGTACGAATTTCGAATCGATCTTCGCAGCGCCACGGATTGTCTCACGGTAAGCAACTTGTGGTGCACCAACGTTAGCTTCTACTTTGAATTCGCGACGCATACGGTCAACGAGGATATCAAGGTGAAGCTCACCCATACCAGAGATGATCGTTTGACCAGTCTCTTGGTTTGTTTCAGTGCGGAAAGTTGGATCCTCTTCTGCGAGTTTCGCGAGGGCTTGACCCATCTTGTCTTGGTCAGCTTTCGATTTAGGCTCGATAGCGACCGAGATAACTGGTTCTGGGAATGTCATTGACTCGAGAACGACGTTGTCTTTCTCTGAGCAAAGTGTATCACCAGTCGTAGTATCTTTAAGACCAACAGCTGCGGCGATGTCACCAGCGAATACCATTGGGATTTCTTCACGGCTGTTCGCGTGCATTTGAAGGATACGACCGAGGCGCTCACGCTTACCTTTAGTCGAGTTCTTCACATACGAACCAGCTTGTGCTGTACCAGAGTACACGCGGAAGAACGTCAATTTACCGACGTAAGGATCCGTCATGACTTTGAACGCAAGTGCCGAGAACGGAGCTTCGTCAGAAGGCTCACGCGTGATTTCTTCTTCTGTGTCGAGGTTGATCCCTTTGATTGACTCAACGTCAACTGGTGACGGGAGGTAATCAACAACAGCGTTCAACATCAATTGAACACCTTTGTTTTTGAAGGCCGAACCAACGAGTACAGGGTAGAATTCTACGCTGAGTGTTGCTTTACGAATACCAGCTTTGAGTTCTTCGATAGAGATCTCTTCGCCTTCGAGGTATTTCATCATCAACTCTTCGTTGTAGTCAGCGACCGCTTCGATCAATTGACCGCGAAGTTCTTCAGCTTCATCAGCCATGTCAGCTGGGAAGCCATCTGTTACTTCGATGTCAGTACCGAGGTCGTTCGAGTACATGTACGTCTTCATTTCGACGAGGTCGACGATTCCTTTGAATTCGTCTTCTGCACCGATTGGAAGTTGGATTGGGTGTGCATTTGCATGCAAGCGCTCGTGAAGTGTTTTCACCGAGTACAAGAAGTCCGCACCGATCTTATCCATCTTGTTGACGAATACGACACGTGGAACACCGTAAGTCGTCGCTTGACGCCATACAGTTTCTGTTTGTGGTTCAACACCTGACTGAGCGTCAAGTACTGCAACTGCGCCATCAAGTACACGGAGTGAACGTTCAACTTCAACAGTGAAGTCTACGTGTCCAGGTGTATCGATGATGTTTACACGGTGGCCATTCCACTGTGCAGTTGTCGCAGCAGAAGTGATCGTGATTCCACGCTCTTGCTCCTGCTCCATCCAGTCCATTTGTGAAGCTCCTTCATGAGTTTCACCAATTTTGTGGATACGACCTGTGTAATAAAGAATACGTTCAGTTGTTGTCGTTTTACCGGCATCGATGTGAGCCATGATCCCGATGTTACGAGTATTCTTTAGGGAGAATTCTCTTGCCATACTGGGTATTCTCCTTCCGCATGTGTTTTTCGTGTGCTGGCACACGATATGATTATACCCGAAAGCCACTCCATTAAGCCACCGCTTGGTGACGTGGAGTGGTCTTTACGTTTAACTTACCAACGATAGTGAGCAAACGCTTTGTTCGCTTCTGCCATCTTATGCATGTCTTCGCGTTTCTTAACAGATGCACCAGTGTTGTTGGCTGCATCCATGATTTCGTTCGCGATACGTTGCTCCATCGTTTTCTCGTTGCGGAGACGAGCGTAGTTCACGAGGTAACGAAGACCAAGTGTCGTACGGCGCTCTGGACGAACTTCAACAGGAACTTGGTAGTTTGCTCCACCAACACGGCGAGCTTTAACTTCAAGTACAGGCATGATGTTGTTCATTGCTTCTTCGAACACTTCCATAGGCTCTTTGCCTGAGCGTTCAGCGATGAGGCCAAATGCGTTGTAAATGATAGTTTGAGCTGTACCTTTTTTACCGTCTAACATGACACGGTTAATGAGGCGAGTTACCAATTTCGAGTTGTAGATCGGATCTGCGATAACGTCACGACGTTCTGCACGGTTTTTACGCATCCGAGTACCCTCCTTTCAAAATTTCAGTAGTTTTTAGTTTCGCGAGAATTACTTCTTCGCAGCTTTCGGACGTTTCGTACCGTATTTAGAACGGCCTTGCATACGTCCGTCCACACCTGCAGTGTCAAGCGCACCACGAACGATGTGGTAACGTACCCCTGGTAAGTCTTTTACACGTCCTCCACGGATAAGAACAACGCTGTGCTCTTGAAGGTTGTGGCCAATACCTGGAATGTACGCAGTCACTTCGATTTGGTTAGTCAAACGAACACGAGCATACTTACGTAATGCCGAGTTCGGTTTCTTCGGAGTCATTGTACCAACACGTGTACAAACACCACGTTTCTGTGGCGAGCTCACGTTTGTTTGTGACTTGATGAAACTGTTGTAACCTTTGTTAAGTGCTGGAGAGTCAGATTTAACGACTTTCGATTTACGTCCTTTACGGACTAACTGGTTGATAGTAGGCATCTTTGAAGATCCTCCCTTCCTGAATTATGCTATTTTCTAGACCCACCGACCCGGGTGGTTCATTTAAGGTCATAACGAAACGCTTTTACGAGGCGTAGGCATTCCATGACCTCGCAAAAACGTGAGTTATACCTTGAAAGTGGCAATAATAGCAGCCAAACCTTTCCGAAGAAAGATCGGGTGACGTCCGAGTAGCTTGCCGACTGCTGGACACCGTTGTCATCGACAACAACCGATTGGCGGCACTAAATCATAGTAGCACCGCCAACCTATGCTGTCAAGACGTTTTTATTCGACTGTCGTGTCTTCGAGAACGGCTTTCGTCTCTTCTTCTTTGAGCTGGACATCGCGGTAAACCGGCATCCCAGTACCAGCTGGAACGAGTTTCCCGATGATGACGTTCTCTTTGAGTCCGAGGAGATAGTCGCGCTTGCCTTTGATGGCAGCATCTGTCAATACACGAGTTGTTTCTTGGAACGAAGCGGCCGAGAGGAACGAATCTGTCTCAAGCGACGCTTTCGTGATTCCGAGAAGGACCGGTTTCGCTGTCGCCGGGCTCTTGCCTTCGCGGAGCGCATCTTTACATGCTTCTTTGAAGACGCTGATGTCGACGAGCGAACCAGGGAGGAGTGGCGTATCACCAGACTCGATGACTTTGACGCGGCGAAGCATTTGGCGAACCATAACTTCGACGTGTTTGTCGCCGATCTCTACCCCTTGCATCCGGTAAACTTTTTGTACTTCTTGGAGAAGGTAGTTTTGAACACCAGATACACCACGGACGGCGAGCAATTCTTTCGGATCGATCGAACCTTCCGTGAAGACTTCTCCGGCTTCTACCGTGTCCCCGATTTGAACACGAAGACGTGCTCCGAACGGGATCGTGTACGTACGTGTCTCGCTGAGTCCTTCGACCGTGAGTTCACGCTTGTCACGCGACTCTGTGAAGTCGATGACCGTACCCGGGATTTCCGAGATGACCGCTTGCCCTTTCGGGTTACGAGCCTCGAATACCTCTTGGATACGCGGAAGACCTTGTGTGATATCGTCCCCGGCTACACCACCTGTGTGGAAGGTACGCATTGTAAGCTGCGTTCCTGGCTCACCGATCGATTGCGCGGCGATGATACCGACAGCTTCGCCGACTTCAACGTTCGAGCCAGTCGCCAAGTTGCGGCCATAACATTTTTTACATACGCCGTGTGACGTGTTACATGTAAAGGCTGTCCGGATTTCAACTCGTTCGATTCCAGCGTCGACGATGTCGCGAGCGAGATCTTCGGTAATCAATTGGTTTTTCTCGACCATGACTTCACCCGTTTCCGGATGTGCCACTGTCTCGAACGCTGTACGGCCGACGAGGCGGTCATACAAGTTTTCGATTTCTTCCGTGCCTTCGCGGAGGGCGGCGACGCGGATACCGCGGTCCGTTCCACAATCTTCTTCACGGATGATGACATCTTGGGCTACGTCAACGAGACGACGCGTCAAGTAACCTGAGTCAGCCGTCTTAAGGGCTGTATCGGCAAGACCTTTACGCGCACCGTGCGTCGAGATGAAGTACTCTTGTACCGTCAGACCTTCACGGAATGAAGATTTGATCGGAAGTTCGATGATGCGGCCAGATGGAGCGGCCATCAAACCACGCATCCCTGCGAGCTGCGTGAAGTTGGACGCGTTACCACGGGCACCTGAGTCAGACATCATGAAGATTGGGTTCAAGCGATTGAGGGATTTCATCAATCGTGATTGAATCTCATCTTTCGCTTCGTTCCAAGAGCGTACAACGCGCTCGTAACGCTCATCTTCAGTGATGAGACCGCGACGGAATGACTTCATGATTTGGTCGACTTGGGCTTGCGCTTCATCGAGGATTTCTTGTTTGTCCGGAAGAACGATGATATCAGCGATTCCGACCGTCACACCGGCTTTCGTCGAGTGTTTGAAGCCGAGATCTTTCATCCGGTCAAGCATGCGGCTTGTTTCAGTCGTTTCAAACTTCTGGAACACTTCCGCGATGACTTTTCCAAGGAATCCTTTTTTGAACGGCTCGATGAGTGGACGTGAGGCGATTTCTTCCGCCACGTTGGCACCTTTGTCGATGAAGTACTTATCAGGCGTTGCTTCCTGCAAGTTTTCCATCGTCGGTTCGTTCAAGTATGGGAACGTGTTCGGCAAGATCTCGTTAAAGATCATCTTACCGACCGTTGTGATCAACAATTTCTCGTTTTGCTCATCTGTGAACGTCGGGTTGTTGAGCGTCCGTGCTGGAAGAGCCACACGTGTATGCAAATGGACGTAGCCATTTTGATACGCGATAAGCGCTTCGTTCACGTTCGACAAAATTTTCCCTTGTCCGACGGCATCGTCGCGTTCAAGCGAGATGTAGTAGTTACCGAGGACCATATCCTGCGATGGTGTAACGACTGGTTTTCCGTCTTTCGGGTTCAAGATGTTTTGCGCTGCGAGCATGAGAAGGCGAGCTTCGGCTTGCGCTTCGGCAGAAAGTGGTACGTGGACCGCCATTTGGTCACCATCGAAGTCGGCGTTATAAGCCGTACATACGAGCGGGTGAAGGCGAATCGCACGGCCTTCGACGAGAATCGGTTCGAAAGCTTGAATCCCTAGGCGGTGAAGCGTAGGGGCACGGTTCAAGAGAACCGGATGCTCACGAATGACTTCTTCGAGGACGCCCCAGATTTCTGGTTGCATCTTCTCAATCTTACGTTTGGCGTTCTTGATGTTCGATGCGATGCCGCGACCGACAAGCTCTTTCATCACGAACGGTTTGAAGAGTTCAAGTGCCATCTCTTTCGGGAGACCACACTGGTACATCTTCAAGTTTGGTCCAACGACGATCACCGAACGTCCTGAGTAGTCGACCCGTTTACCAAGAAGGTTTTGACGGAAACGACCTTGTTTCCCTTTCAACATGTGTGAAAGTGATTTCAATGGACGGTTACCTGGACCTGTGACCGGACGACCACGACGACCGTTGTCGATGAGGGCGTCAACCGCTTCTTGAAGCATACGCTTCTCGTTTTGCACGATGATGTTCGGCGCGCCGAGGTCGAGCAAACGTTTGAGACGGTTGTTACGGTTGATGACTCGACGATACAAATCGTTCAAGTCAGAAGTCGCAAAGCGTCCCCCGTCGAGCTGCACCATTGGGCGAAGCTCTGGCGGGATGACAGGAAGTACTTCAAGGATCATCCAATCTGGATCATTGCCTGATGTGAAGAATGCATCGAGCACTTCAAGGCGTTTGATCGCACGTGTGCGACGCTGACCTTGAACCGTCTTCAATTCTTCGCGGAGTTCTCCGACTTCCTTCTCGAGTTGAACGTCTTGAAGGAGTGTCCGGATCGCTTCCGCACCCATGTCTGCTCTGAAGTCACTACCGTATTTTTCACGGTAGAGACGGTATTCTTTTTCCGAGAGAAGTTGTTTCTTCTCAAGCGGGGTGTCACCTGGCTCCGTCACGACGTACGACGCGAAGTAGATCACTTCTTCGAGCGCACGTGGTGACATGTCGAGAACAAGCCCCATTCGGCTTGGAATCCCTTTGAAGTACCAGATGTGCGAAACTGGTGCCGCGAGCTCGATATGGCCCATACGCTCGCGACGCACTTTCGCTTTCGTCACTTCAACGCCACAACGGTCACAAATGACTCCTTTATAACGGATCCGTTTGTATTTCCCGCAGTAACATTCCCAGTCTTTCGTAGGACCGAAGATTCGTTCACAGAACAATCCGTCCTTCTCTGGTTTGAGTGTACGATAGTTGATCGTTTCCGGCTTTTTGACTTCCCCGTAAGACCACGAACGGATCTTCTCAGGTGAAGCCAAGCCGATTTTCATATATTCAAATCGATTAACATCTACCAAGGGGCCGACCTCCCTTTTCGCCTTATTCCTCTTCCGTAACAGTCGGTTGAACGACTTGTTCTAACGCCGATGTTGCGTTCGGGATGTTGTCGTCATCTTCATCTTTCATTTCAACTTCTTCATCGTCCGCAGACATCATCTTGACTTCCATACCGAGCGCTTGGAGCTCTTTGATCAAGACGCGGAACGATTCAGGAACGCCCGCTTTCGGAACGCTCTCACCTTTCACGATGGCCTCGTATGCTTTCACACGGCCAACCGTGTCATCCGACTTGATTGTAAGGATTTCTTGGAGCGTGTAGGCTGCGCCGTACGCTTCAAGTGCCCATACTTCCATCTCACCGAAACGCTGTCCACCGAACTGTGCTTTACCACCGAGCGGTTGTTGCGTGACGAGCGAGTATGGTCCTGTCGAACGAGCGTGAAGTTTATCATCAACCATGTGCGCGAGTTTGATCATGTACATGACACCGACCGAGACGCGGTTATCGAACGCTTCACCAGTACGACCGTCATAGAGACGAGTCTTGGCATCTTTGTCCATTCCAGCTTCTTCAATCGTTGCCCATACGTCTTCCTCACGCGCACCATCGAATACAGGTGTCGCCACTTTGATGCCGAGCTTTTTAGCCGCCATTCCAAGGTGGAGTTCGAGTACCTGACCGATGTTCATCCGTGATGGTACACCTAGTGGGTTAAGCATGATGTCAATCGGTGTGCCGTCCGGCATGTATGGCATATCTTCTTCAGGGAGGATTCGCGAGATAACACCTTTGTTACCGTGACGTCCCGCCATCTTATCCCCTTCGTGAATCTTACGTTTTTGAACGATGTAGACACGAACCATTTGGTTCACGCCCGGTGAGAGTTCGTCACCGTTTTCACGATCGAACACTTTGACATCCAAAATGATGCCGTCGCCGCCGTTTGGTACACGGAGTGACGTATCACGGACTTCACGTGCCTTCTCACCGAAGATCGCGTGCAAGAGACGCTCTTCCGCCGTCAATTCAGTCACGCCTTTAGGCGTTACTTTACCGACGAGGATATCGCCATCCTTGACTTCCGCACCGATGCGGATGATCCCACGGTCGTCCAAGTTGCGAAGTGCGTCATCCCCGACGTTTGGAATATCACGTGTGATTTCCTCAGGTCCGAGTTTCGTATCGCGTGATTCTGACTCGTACTCTTCGATATGAATCGATGTGTACACGTCATCTTTCACGAGACGCTCACTCATGATGATCGCATCCTCATAGTTGTAACCGTCCCATGTCATGAAGGCGACCACGACGTTACGGCCGAGCGCGAGCTCACCCATATCCATCGATGGACCGTCAGCAAGGATTTCTCCTTTTTCGACACGGTCACCAGCAGCGATGATCGGCTTCTGGTTGTAGCATGTCCCTTGGTTCGAACGGACATACTTTTGAAGTTTGTAGCGGTCAAGGTCACCTGATACCTCAGAACCGTTCACGTCAGATGTGCGGCGGACCAAGATTTCACGTGCTGTGACACGCTCGACGACACCTGGGAATTTCGCGATGATCGCGGCTCCAGAGTCTTTCGCTGATACGTACTCCATCCCAGTACCGATAATCGGTGAATCTGGTTGAAGAAGCGGTACAGCTTGACGTTGCATGTTCGCTCCCATGAGGGCACGGTTCGAGTCATCGTTCTCAAGGAACGGGATACATGCCGTCGCGGCAGAAACAACCTGTTTCGGCGATACGTCCATGTAATCGACTCGGTTCGGCTCAACTGACAAGTTTTGTCCGCGGAAGCGGCAAAGGACTTGTTCGTTGGCGAAACCGCCTTCTTCTGTGAGCGGCATGTTCGCCTGGGCGACGACGTAGAGATCTTCTTCATCCGCCGTCATATATTGAATCTCGCTCGTGACGAGACCTGTTTCTGGGTCGACTCGACGATACGGTGCTTCGATGAAGCCGTATTCGTTTACTTTCGCATAAGACGAAAGTGAGTTGATGAGACCGATGTTCGGTCCTTCTGGTGTTTCGATTGGACACATCCGACCGTAGTGCGAATAGTGAACGTCTCGAACTTCGAAACCAGCACGCTCACGTGTCAAACCACCCGGTCCAAGTGCAGAGAGACGACGCTTGTGCGTGAGCTCTGCGAGCGGGTTTGTTTGGTCCATGAACTGTGATAATTGCGAGCTACCGAAGAACTCTTTTAGCGATGCGATTACCGGGCGAATGTTGATAAGCGCCTGTGGTGTGATCGCATTTTGATCTTGAATCGACATCCGTTCTTTAACGACACGTTCCATACGAGAAAGCCCGATCCGGAATTGGTTTTGGAGAAGTTCTCCGACTGAACGAAGACGACGGTTTCCTAAGTGGTCGATGTCATCTGTTGTTCCGACTTCGTGTAGCAAGTTAAAGAAGTAGTTGATCGATGCGATGATATCAGCCGGCGTGATGTGCTTCACGCTACGGTCGATATTGCCGTTACCGATAATGTTCAAGATACGCTCTCCATCTGGGTCATCTGGTGAGATAACTTTGATTGATTGAAGACCGAACGGTTCACCTTCAGCGACGCCGCCTGTCGGCTCAGCATCCATATAACCGAGGCCGTTCTCCAAGTGTGGAAGAACGCGGTCGAGGTTGCGACGATCGAGGATTGTTCCAGCTTCAGCGATGACTTCGCCTGTTTCTGGGTCAACGAGCGTCTCGGCCAATTTTTGGCCGAAGAGACGGTTTTTAAGATGAAGTTTTTTGTTCATCTTGTAGCGACCGACGTTGGCAAGGTCGTAACGTTTTGGGTCGAAGAAACGAGATACGAGAAGTGACTTCGCGTTCTCAACCGTTGGTGGTTCACCAGGGCGGAGACGCTCGTAAATTTCGATCAACGCTTTTTCTGTTGATTCTGTATTATCTTTTTCAAGGGTGTTGCGAAGGTATTCGTCATCCCCAAGAAGGTCGATAATCTCTTGATCCGTACCGAATCCGAGGGCACGCAACAACACCGTTACCGGGATTTTGCGGGTACGGTCAATACGAACGTAAACGATATCTTTGGCATCTGTCTCAAGTTCGAGCCATGCACCACGGTTCGGAATGACTGTCGCACCGAAACCACGCTTACCGTTTTTATCGAGTTTCGCGTTGTAATAAACGCTTGGTGAACGAACAAGCTGGGAAACAATAACGCGTTCTGCACCGTTAATGATAAACGTTCCCGATTCTGTCATGAGCGGGAAATCACCCATGAATACTTCTTGTTCTTTGAGCTCACCTGTCTCTTTGTTTTGCAGACGTACTTTTACGCGCAACGGCGCAGAGTAAGTTACGTCTCGCTCCTTCGACTCATCGATCGAATACTTCGGCTCACTGAGCGAATAATCGATGAACTCGAGCACGAGGTTTCCAGTGAAGTCGGAGATTGGCGAAATGTCCGTAAACATCTCTTTCAATCCTTCACGTAAGAACCACTCGTAAGAAGCAGTTTGAATTTCAATCAAATTCGGAAGCTCTAATACCTCACTGATACGGGCAAAGCTTCTTCTCTGACGGTGACGACCGTACTGAACAAGTTGACCAGTCAACTGATTCACCTCTCAGACCCCCAATTCTCTATCGAATTTTTCGGGCGTAATAATCGAACATTGTCATTGAATGTCGTCTCTTTTCCGCGTCTAAAAAGCGGCAAACGCGGCAGTTCAAGGCGAATTCCATTCCAATGGCATTTTATAATGTTAGCATATACGTTATAGCGAGTCAACAAGACTTCACCGTTTGTCAAGAGCGAATTGCTCGGAAAATGAAATACCCTTTCTCTTTCACAACCGTCTCGACTTGACCAAATACATCTTCAAGCAACTTCTTGGCAGAAGGCGCTCCTTGTTTCTTTTGGATGACGACATAGAGCGCTCCACCTACGACGAGATGCGCATGCGCGTCTCGCAGAATCGTATGGACCACTTGCTTTCCGGCCCGAATTGGCGGATTGGTCACGATTGCGGCGAACTGTTCATCACCGACCGCGTCGTAAGCGTGGCTGAGCCGCGTCTCGATCGTCACTCCGTTCTGGGCGGCGTTTTGCTCTGACAAGGCAAGCGCTCGCTCGTTCACGTCGACGAGGAGTGCTTCACGCCCAGAGGCGTCGGCAAGCGAGATCCCCATCGGACCGTAGCCGCAGCCCACATCTAAAATGCGCCCTTCAACATCAGGCACTTCAAATGATTCGATTAAGAGACGTGACCCAAAATCGACCGATCCTTTCGAGAACACGCCGCGGTCCGAGGTGAAGCGATATGTCTTCCCTCGTAACTCGTACGTCCATGTCTCAGGGGCACTTTTCGAACGAGGGTCGTTCGTATAGTAATGATCTCCCATGCATTGAACCTCCTAACCCACTCTTCAAGGAAATAAAAGAAGCTCGCCATAGCGAGCTTCTATAGGTTTTGAAGTAAAAGTTGGATTACTTAACTTCGACAGTTGCGCCAGCTTCTTCAAGCTTAGCTTTGACTGCGTCTGCGTCTTCTTTAGAAACGCCTTCTTTGACTGGAGCCGGAGTTCCGTCAACGAGTGCTTTCGCTTCTTTAAGACCGAGGCCTGTAAGTTCACGAACTGCTTTGATGACGTTGATTTTACCAGCGCCAGCGTTTGTGAGGATTACGTCGAATTCAGTTTGCTCTTCAGCTGCTGCTGCGCCTGCACCTGCAACTGCTACTGGAGCTGCTGCTGATACGCCGAATTCTTCTTCGATTGTTTTTACGAGTTCGTTAAGTTCGAGAACCGTCATTGATTTGAGGTCTTCGATGAATTGCTCTTTGTTGAAAGCCATTATGGTTTTCCTCCTTTGATGTTGTAAAGATTGGTTTTGGTTACGCTACGAGACAAAAATTAAGCAGTTTGCTCTTCTTTTTGTTCTGCGATTGCGTTTGTTGCGACTGCGAGCCCACGGATTGGAGCTTGAAGGACGCTGAGAAGCATCGAGAGAAGACCATCGCGTGATGGAAGTTCTGCAAGGGCTTTAACTTCTTCAAGTGAAGTTACTTTGCCTTCGATGATTCCGCCTTTCAATTCGAGCGCTTTGTGCTCTTTCGAGAAGTCGTTCAAGATCTTCGCTGGAGCTACAACGTCTTCGTTCGAGAACGCGATTGCTGTAGGGCCAGTGAAGACTTCGTCAAGACCTTCGAAGTTCGACTGAACTGCTGCGCGGCGAAGGAGACCGTTTTTGTATACTTTGAACTCGATTCCAGCGTCACGGAGTGATTTACGGAGTGTAGTCACTTCTTCAACTGTAAGTCCACGGTAGTCAACAACGATTGTCCCAACGCTTGCTTGCATTTTCTCAGCGATTTCATCGACGAGTGCCGATTTCTGAGATACGATTTTTTCGCTTGCCATGTGTTTGCACCTCCTAGTCAATTCTTATACCGGACGAGAGGCTGCTCTCCAAAAAGAAATCCCTCGTATGAAGACATACGAGGGCGTAATTGTTTGAAAGTAAACCTGTGACAACAGGCTCAAGTTCGAGCAAAGACACCTCGGAAGGGTTTACGGACCGATGTCCACCTTCTGTCTACGGTAATCCAACATATTCGGTTGAACGTGTATTACTTTAACAGCGGTATCACACGTTGTCAACAGTTTATTTCAAGTAGATTACTTGATGAAGTCGGCAGTCGCGACACGGATTCCAGGACCCATTGTCGAAGAAAGCGCGATGTTTTTAAGGTAAGTTCCTTTTGCAGTAGCAGGCTTCACTTTCATGAGCGTCTCGATGATTGTTTCGATGTTCTCAGAGAGTTTTGTTGCTTCAAATGACTTCTTACCAACTGGTACGTGGATGTTACCGGCTTTGTCAACACGGTATTCTACTTTACCAGCTTTGATGTCCGCGATTGCTTTCGCAACGTCGAACGTGACTGTGCCTGTTTTCGGGTTAGGCATGAGGCCTTTTGGTCCGAGAACGCGACCAAGTTTACCAACTTCGCCCATCATGTCAGGTGTCGCAACGATTACATCGAAGTCGAACCATCCTTGTTGGATTTTAGTGATGAACTCAGAGTCACCGACGTAGTCAGCGCCAGCCGCTTCAGCTTCTTTAACTTTTTCGCCTTTTGCGAAGACGAGAACTTTTTGTGTTTTACCAGTACCGTGTGGAAGTACGACGGCACCGCGGATTTGTTGGTCCGCTTTCTTCGGATCTACGCCGAGACGGACAGCAACTTCGATTGTTTCATCGAATTTAGCAGTAGCTGTTTTTTGTACGAGTTCAACGGCCTCAGCGAGTTCGTATGACTTCATGCGGTCAACAAGCTTAGCTGCTTCTTGGTGTTTTTTACCCATGATTCTTTTCCTCCTTGTGGTTAGCGGAATTTCCTCCCACATAATGAAGGGATTGAAGGTGAGCATAATATTCACCGACAATCCCAGAGACTAATAAATTAGTCTTCGATTACAATACCCATACTACGCGCAGTACCTTCAACCATAAGCATCGCTGTTTCAACAGACGACGCGTTAAGGTCAGGCATTTTAAGTTCAGCGATTTCGCGAACTTTATCACGCTTAACCGTTGCTACCTTCTTACGGTTTGGTTCACCAGAACCGCTCTCGATACCAGCAGCTTTCTTCAAAAGAACTGCAGCTGGTGGAGTTTTCGTAATGAATGTAAACGAACGATCTTCGTATACCGTAATGACTACAGGAATAATCAATCCGGCTTGGTCTTGTGTACGAGCGTTGAACTCTTTACAGAATCCCATGATGTTAACACCTGCTTGACCAAGTGCTGGACCTACTGGTGGTGCTGGGTTAGCTTTACCAGCTGGGATTTGAAGTTTAACGAGTTTAGTAACTTTTTTCGCCACGAGACACACCTCCTTAAGTCTAAAATGTGGTTTCTTGGACGTTGTGCGCCCTCCCACTCAATCTATTAGGTCGAGTTTGTACCGAAATATAGCACAACATCAAACATTTCCGATTGTACCATCCGTTTCCGAGAATGGCAAGTGGGTATTAGTTAATTTTCTGAACTTGTTCGAAATCAAGTTCAATTTTTGTTTCACGGCCGAACATGTCGACGACAACTTTGAGCTTCTCTTTATCGGCTTCGATTTCATCAATCGTTCCTTCGAAGTTCTCAAATGCGCCTTCTTTGACACGGACAAGGTCACCGAGTTCGTAGTTATAACGATCTTTCTTCTCGATGAGACCCATCTGTGACAAGACGTTCGTCACTTCGTCCGGTTGAAGCGGGATTGGCTTAGCGCCGCCGCCTGTCGAACCGAGGAAGCCGGTGACGTTCGGTGTGTTCCGAACGACATACCACGAATCATCCGTCATGATCATCTCGACGAAGACGTAACCTGGGAAGCTCTTCACTTCTTTTTCTTTAATCTTCTTCTCGCCACTCTTAAGTGTGACTTCTTCTTGCGTTGTTTCAGTCGGAACGAGGACGCGGAAAATTTTATCTTCCATGTTCATCGAACCGATTCGACGTTCTAGGTTTTCTTTGACGTTGTTTTCAAATCCAGAATACGTCTGGACAACAAACCATTGTTTCTCCACGGCTTTCACCTCTTTCCTTAGTTAATCAATAGGTTGACGAGATAGCTGACACCAGTATCTACGCCGAACACGAACAGGCCGATCACGACGACCGTCGCGATGACCGTGATGGTATATTTTGTGAGCTCTTTACGAGTCGGCCAACTCGTTTTCTTTAACTCTTTCCATACATCGCGCAAAAAGTTCATGGTAGCTTCCTCCTACGTTGAATGCCAATCTACATTACTTCGATTCTCGGTGTGTCGTATGCGCATTGCAACGCCGGCAGAACTTTTTCAGCTCGAGCCGTGTCGTCACGTCGTCTTGCTTCATGGTCGAATAACCACTCGACCCGCACGCTGAGCACGCGAGACTTACTTTCTTTGCCATTCATGAGCGCCCCTTTCGACAGCTCTCCCATAAAAAAGAGCGAAAAAAAAACGCCTCCTGTAAATGGCGTCTACGGACAAGGCGCTGCCTTAAAAGTATCACATAGGAGGCGTGCGGTCAATATCGGTTAGCTCGTCATCGTTTTGACGTCGACATGCCGCTCAAACTTTTTCTTCACGCGTTGCAACGCATTGTCAATCGATTTTACATGGCGGTCAAGGTCGTCTGAGATTTCTTGGTACGAACGGCCGTCCAAATAAAGACGTAACACTTTTCGTTCCAAGTCACTCAGGAGCTCGTCCATCTTTTCTTCCATGAACAGTTGTTCTTCTCTCGTGACGAGCAAATCCTGCGGGTCCGTCGGATGTGGCGGCAAGATCACATCGAGCAACGTCCGGTCCGACTCGTCGTCAAAAATCGGCTTGTCGAGCGAGACATAAGAATTGAGCGGGATATGCTTCTGACGGGTCGCCGTTTTGATCGCGGTGATCATTTGGCGGGTGATGCACATCTCGGCAAAACTTTTAAACGAGGCGAGTCGTTCATCGCGGTAATCCCGGACACCTTTATACAGCCCGATCATCCCCTCTTGGACGATATCCTCGTGGTCGGCACCAATCAAAAAATAAGACCTTGCCTTTGCCCGGACGAAATACCGGTAACGTTCAATCAAAAATTCAAGAGCGTCGCTATCCCCCTCATTACGCGCAAGAAAGACCAGCTCTTCGTCGGACATGCTTTCAAACTGCTCGTATGGCCATCCGTTCATGTTTCTTACCCCCCGGCGATTGATGAACTTATGTAAGTTTGTGCTCTCATTATAGGCGTCAGTTAAAACGACCGTCAAACAAAATTCTAAAAATTCCGTCAATTACATATCGTGTAACTCATATATCTATTAGTATACAACATTCCCTTTCAAATAAATGTCAAATTTAAAACAAAAGACGAGTCCATTTCATGAACTCGTCCGTGATATCTTTCACCGCTTCATTTACGGCGACGTATTTCTTCCAATCGGGCTCTTATGTCTGGGGAGAGGTCGATTGTTTTTCGATTCGACCGGTCCTGTTCGAGTGCCGATCGCTCTTTTTCAATCAACACCTGGGCGTGCTTCCAATCCTTTAATAATTCATTGGCGGGAACCCGAAGCGCTCCTTGTCCGAAGATGACCCACTGTTCGGTAAAATCGTTCGTCGCCACGAACAGCGTCACGAGCCGGTCATCGACAAGGTCGTGCGCACGGCGCTCAATCCATTCGTCCGCCGTCTCGTGTTCTTTCGTGTAGACGACCGCGACACGACTCTGATTCGCTTTCGACTCCCGTCCATACCGCATATGGGCATCGAAGACGATGGTCACTTCGCGACCTGTTACCGCTTGATACTCGGCCATCGCTTCAATCAAATCGGTTCGTGCTTTCTCAAAATCGATATCGCGTAGCTTTCGAAGATGTGGCCATGCGCCAATGATGTTATACCCATCCACGAGGAGTAATTCCCGTTTCTTGATGCTCATGACAATGGGTTACGTGAGCGATGCACTTCATACAAGAGAAGCGCGGCCGCAACCGAGGCGTTCAGCGACGTGACGTGACCGACCATCGGCATGTGGACGAGGAAGTCACACGATTCGCGCACGAGGCGGCTCATCCCTTTACCTTCACTACCGATGACGACGACGAGCGGCATGTTCCCATCGAGGCGACGATAGTCTTGGCTCTCGCTCGCGTCTGTCCCGACGACCCATAGCCCTTTCTCTTTTAATTCTTCAAGCGTCCGTGTCAAGTTCGTGACGCGCGCGACCGGGATATACTCGATCGCTCCTGTCGACGCTTTCGCCACCGTCTGCGTCAAGCCGACCGAGCGACGCTTCGGAATGATAATCCCGTGCGCTCCGACCGCATCCGCCGTACGCAAAATCGAACCGAGGTTATGCGGGTCTTCGAGTTCATCCAGTAAGATGAACAGCGGCGTTTCTCCTTTTGATTCGGCGAGGGCGAACATGTCTTCAATCGACTTATATTCGTACGCAGCAACCGCGGCGACAACACCTTGGTGATGTTCGCTGCCGGCCATCTTCTCGAGTTTCGTCTTCGGGACGAATGAGATTTGAACCGATGCCTCGTTGGCCATGCCGATGATTTGAGCGAGTGGCCCTTTCTGTTGGCCTTCCATAATGAAGACCTTGTTCATATCACGCCCGCTCCGGAGCGCCTCCATGACCGGATTACGACCGTAAAGGAAGTCGATTCCTTCTTCCATGACATCTACTTCTTGATAGTCAGGTCGTTCTAGCTTCTGACGTTGTGGGCGTTCGTTCCGTTCGCCTCGTGGACGGTCGAATGAACGTTGCTCCCTTGCTCCGTCATGTCGTTTCGAATGACTCGGTTTCGAGCCATGTGAACGCTTGTTCGATGAGTTCTTCAAGACGATCCCTTCTTTCCATTAGATATGTGTAGCCAATCAATGCCTCGAACGCAGTCGAGTAGCGGTACGTGTGGACATCCGTGCGTTTTGGAATAGAACCGGATTTCGCGTTCTTCCCGCGGCGGACGACCGCCGCTTCATCCTCACTCAAGACACTAGTCTCGAGCCAATGGGTCACAACCCCGGCTTGGGCCGCCGCATTGACGTAGCGGATCGCGCCGCGGTGGAGATCATTCGGCTTCGTCATCCCTTGAGCGAGCAGACGCTTCCGTACCGCCATCTCGTATACGGCGTCCCCCATATAGGCGAGGGCGAGGGCGTTCAGTTGGGGGGCTTGTTGCTTCATAACCGTTTCCACCGCACCCCTTGAGCCGTATCCTCGAGTTGTATCTTCTGCTCTTTCAAGATATCTCGAATTTCATCGGCTCGGGCAAAGTTTCGCTCCGCACGGGCCGTGTTCCGCTCTTGGATCAATTGGTCAATTTCCGCGTCGAGGAGTTCTGCTTCTACTTTGATCGTCAACCCGAGCACGCCTGTCAATTCTTCGAACAGGGCAATCACGTTGTCGAGCGTAACTTTCGACACATGGTCGGCTTTCGCATAGATGTTGGCTTCACGCGCCAAGTCGAACAGTACTGTCACCGCGTTCGCCGTATTCATGTCATCATCCATCGCTTCGATGAAGGCTGCTTTAATGGTCGTAAGCTTACGCTCCATCGCCTCGCTCGGCTCTTCAAGGCCAGCCGTGACCGATAGACGATATTCGACGTTTTGATACGCTTCTTTGATGCGATCCCATCCATTCGCCGCTTGTTCGATCAACTCACGGCTATAGTTGATCGGATGACGATAGTGGACCGACAACATGAAGAAGCGGAGCACCATCGCATCTACTTCCTTCAACGCCTCATGGACGAGCAGGAAGTTCCCGAGCGATTTGGACATCTTTTCGTTCTCGATATTGATGAACCCGTTATGCAGCCAGTAGTTCGCGAACTTCGTATGGTTGCATGCCTCCGACTGGGCAATCTCGTTCTCGTGGTGCGGGAATTTGAGGTCGTGTCCACCGGCGTGAATATCAATCGTTGCGCCAAGGTGTTTTTTCGCCATCGCTGAGCACTCGATATGCCAGCCTGGACGACCTTGCCCCCATGGACTTTCCCATGCCGGCTCACCTGGTTTCGCCGCTTTCCACAAGACGAAATCGAGCGGATCTTCTTTCTTTTCCCCGACGTCGACACGTGAGCCCGCTCGCAAGTCTTCGATTGACTGCTGACTCAATTTTCCGTACGTCTCAAACTTACGCGTCCGGAAATAAACGTCCCCACCTGCCTCATACGCAAAATCTTGAGTCTCGAGTTCGCGGATGAACGTGATGATCTCGTCCATCGTGTCTGTAACACGCGGATGGACATCAGCCGGTAAGACATTCAAGGCACCAGTGTCTTCCAAGTAGGCATCGATATAACGGTTCGTCAACGTCCCGACGTCTTCCCCGAGTTCGTTCGCGGTCCGGATAATCTTATCGTCCACATCCGTGAAGTTAAGGACGTATTTGACGTCATAGCCCCGGTACGTCAAGTAACGGCGAACCGTATCAAAGGCGATTGCTGGACGGGCGTTACCGACGTGGATGTAATTGTAGACGGTCGGCCCACATACGTACATCGATACTTTTCCCGGAACGATTGGCACGAACGGTTCTTTCTTATTCGTGAGGCTGTTGTAAAACTGAATCATGTGTGTTTTCCTCCATCCGTTTTTCTAATGAAGCAAGTTTGTCTTCTAACTGTGCGACAGCACGTTCTAGTCGCTCTTGGCATTCGCGGTCCGGGTCTGGGAAGCGATGATCGAGGTCGTGCTGTTTGACGCGCTCGCCGTTCCGGATGACGACCCGCCCTGGAATTCCGACAACGGTCGAGTCAGATGGGACGTCTTTTAAAACGACGGAACTTGCCCCGATTTTGACGCAATCGCCAATCGCGATATTCCCGAGCACTTTAGCCCCGGCCGAGATGAGCACATCATTCCCGATGGTCGGATGACGTTTTCCTTTCTCTTTTCCCGTTCCGCCGAGCGTCACGCCTTGATAAATCGTTACGTCATTCCCGATAATCGCCGTCTCCCCGATGACGATGCCAAACCCATGATCGATAAACAAGCGTTCACCGATGACCGCACCGGGATGAATCTCTATCCCCGTCAACCAACGACTCGTCTGGGCAATCAACTTTGCCATTAACTTCACGTTGCGCGTCCACAGTCCATGCGCGATTCGATGTGCCCAAAGTGCGTGTAACCCTGGATATGTTAAAATGACTTCTACTTTTGAGCGGGCAGCCGGATCGAGCTCGAGCACATTCCGAATATCTTCGCTCACACTTTTCCAAAATCCCATAATTGTTCTCCTTTTCCATATCAAAAACAAAGACGCCCCTGTGCCAAGGCACAGAGACGCCGTAAGCGCGGTTCCACTCTGTTTGGGATAGTTCCCCTCTCAAGTCTCGTTAACGCCGAGTCGCGGTCCCGACTACATATCGCCGGAACGGCTCCGAGGTGCACTTCGACGGGGGACCACTCTAGAACTTCCAGCCTTGGTTCTAGTCTCTGTTAAGTGTCATACCGCTTACTTTCCTCATCATTGCCTTTAAGCTAATAATGTTGTGAGACGTGCCAAGACACGCTCTTTGCCAATCAATGAAATAGCGTTCGGAAGTTCTGGTCCGTGCGTCTGCCCCGTCGTTGCGACGCGGATCGGCATGAACAAGTTCTTCCCTTTTTGCCCAGTTGCCTTTTGTGTCGCTTTTGTCGCTGCTTTGACGGCTTCCGGCGTGAAGTCTTCGATTGCTTCAAGCTGAGTCTTGAACTCGGCAAGAACAGCCGGTACCGTTTCCCCAGCGAGGACTGCATTGGCCTCTTCGTCGTATTCGACCTCATCTTTAAAGAACAGATCCGTCAATGATACGATTTCAGCACCGTGCGTCATTTGTTCTTTATAGAGAGCGATGAGCGCTGTCGCCCAATCGGCTTGTTCCATTGACAAAGCGTTCGGTAAACGTCCTGCTTCTTGTAAGAATGGTAAACTGAGTGCCACCACTTCGTCAAGCGAAGCTTGTTTCATGTAGACGCTGTTAATCCAAGCGAGTTTCTGTTGGTCGAAGACGGCCGGACTCTTCGACAAACGACCTGCGTCAAACATCTCAATGAATGTTTCTTTCGTAAAGATTTCTTCTTCTCCAACCGGAGACCAACCAAGAAGTGAGATGAAGTTAAAGAGCGCCCCTGGGAGGTACCCGAGGTCCGCATATTGCTCGATGAACTGGATGATTGACTCATCGCGTTTCGAGAGCTTCTTATGGTTTTCGTTATAAATCAAAGTCATATGACCAAACGCAGGGTAGTCCCAACCGAGCGCATCATAGACCATCATCTGTTTCGGTGTGTTGGCGATATGGTCGTCCCCACGCAACACGTGGCTGATGTTCATCAAGTGGTCATCGACGACAACAGCGAAGTTATACGTCGGAATCCCGTCTTGTTTGACGATGACCCAGTCACCAAAATCTTTTGATTCGAACGAGACGTCCCCTTTGACGACGTCGGTCCACTTGTACGTGACCGCTTCCGGTACACGAATTCGAATCGATGGTTTACGTCCCTCGGCTTCGAACGCCGCACGCTCTTCGTCACTCAAGTTACGATGTGCACCTGAATAGCGTGGTGCTTCGCCGCGCGCGATTTGGGCTTCGCGTTCCGCCTCGAGTTCTTCTGACGTCATATAGCATTTATAAGCGAGTCCTTTGTCCATCAACTCGTTCACGTATTGATTATAGAGGTCGAGTCGCTCCATTTGGAAGTAAGGACCGTGATCGCCGCCGCGGCCTGGACCTTCATCCCAATCGATGCCGAGCCATTCCAAGTATTTCATTTGACTCTCAACACCGTTCTCAACGTTCCGTTTCTGGTCCGTATCCTCGATTCGGAGAATCATCTTCCCGCCGGCATGGCGAGCATACAAATAGTTAAATAGCGCGGTCCGGGCGTTCCCAATATGAAGGTGACCCGTCGGACTCGGCGCATAGCGTACGCGCACTTCACTCATAATATTTCCACCTTTCTTCTCTTCTGCCCAAATAGTATACCACTTTTGTCAAGCACGGTTGAGCAGGATGACCGCCTGGGCGGCAATTCCTTCTTCACGTCCGGTGAAGCCGAGCTTTTCAGTCGTCGTCGCTTTGACGTTCACTTGGCTGATGTCTGCCTCGAGCAACTCGGCGATGACCGCTCGCATATCGTCGATGTACGTACGAAGCTTCGGTCGCTCTGCCATCACTGTCGCATCGACGTTGCCGAGCACATAGCCTTCTGCTTTGACGAGTTGCCAGACGTGTTGCAACAACACCTTTGAATCCGCATCTTTAAAGTTCGGGTCCGTATCTGGGAAATGCTTACCGATATCGCCCGCTGCGATCGCCCCAAGGGCTGCATCGGCGATCGTATGCAACAAGACGTCCGCATCCGAGTGGCCAAGCAGGCCGCGGTCGTGTGGAATCTCGATTCCCCCTAAAATGAGCGGACGCCCTTCGGCGAACGCATGTACATCAAATCCTTGTCCGATTCTCATCGATAGTCCTCCTTCGTTAAAATCGCCTCTCCAAACAATAAATCTTCCGGCGTCGTGATTTTAATGTTGTGATAGTCACCTGTCAACACAGTCACTTTTTTGCCCGCCCACTCGAATAAACTCGCATCGTCCGTGCCGATGAACCCAGAAATTTCTGCCTGGTCATGGACGGCCCGAATGTCGGCTGCGCGAAACGCCTGTGGAGTTTGTGCTAGCCATAACGCCTCACGTGGCACCGTCTGTGTAATGTGTCCGACTGCGACTTGTTTAACCGTGTCTTTGACTGGGACGGCAAGAATCGCACCTTCCGTCTCGGCTGCCTCCGCGATAGCGTGAAGTTGATCGATACGTACGAACGGCCGTGCCCCGTCATGAATCAAGACGATGCCGTTCGGGTCGATAACTTGTAAACCGGCCCGAACGCTCTGTTGTCGTTCTTCCCCACCCGTCACATATGTAATCGGGGTCTTTAGATGATGCAACTGCCGCTCGAACCATTCTTGTTCCTCCGGACGCACAGCGAGAACGATGCGCTCACACCATGCATCGTTTGAGAACGCCTCGACCGTCCAGACGATAATCGGTTTTCCTTGCAGCGCCAGCATTAATTTATTCTCATCGGCCCCCATCCGCTTCCCTTTACCTGCGGCTGGGATGACCACCGTATAACGCACCATTCCATTCACCTCTTTTCGTGAAAAAAGAGAGCGCTAATGCGTCTCTTTTTCCATACTTATTCAGGACGAGCAAAAATCATACGACCCGCCGATGTTTGAAGCACGCTCGTCACGACAACAGGCAACGTCTTCGAAATCAACTTGCGTCCGCCTTCAACGACGACCATCGTGCCGTCTTCGAGGTACGCGACGCCTTGATTTTGTTCTTTTCCTTCTTTAATGACCGTCACGACCATCTCTTCCCCTGGAATGACGATCTGTTTGACCGAATTGGCCAAATCGTTAATATTCAATACCGGGACGTTCCGAACTTCGCACACTTTGTTCAAATTGTAGTCGTTCGTCACGACGATGCCTTTTTTCAACTCCGCCAATTTGATCAACTTGATGTCCACTTCGGCGACGTCTTCGAAATCGCCGTCATAAATCTCGACTTCGATGCGGTCGTTGTCTTGCAACTCTTTTAAAATATCGAGCCCACGACGCCCACGATTCCGCTTCAATGTATCCGATGAATCGGCAATATATTGAAGTTCGCCGATGACAAATTGCGGCACGATGAGCGTCCCTTCAATAAAACCGGTCTTCGAAATGTCAGCAATCCGACCGTCGATAATGACGCTCGTATCTAAAATTTTATCGTTCGAGCGGCGCAATGGTTCCGCGGCCGGCTTCTCGCGTTCACTCTTGACGAACAGTTTAATCCATTCGTTCCGCTTCCGGTAACCGACAGCAAAACCGAAGTAACCAAACAAGGCAGTCACAAAGATCGGTACGACCTTGCTGAGCAAGAAAATATTCGTCACTTCTAATGAGACACTGATCAAAAAGGCAATCAACAAACCGATAATCAATCCGATCGACCCAAACAAAATATCACCGACCGGTAAACGGACGAGCCGTTCTTCGATGAAACGGATAAATTTAACGACCCCATCGGTCAAGAATAAACTAAGAATGAAGAAGATAAGTCCACCAATCAAACTAGCTACGTAAGGAATCGTCAACCAAGCGGGCACACTCACTCCGAAGTCACCTAACAGCAACATCGCTTCGATAATACCAAACCAGCCGACGACGATTCCGATCAAAATAAATCCGATTCGCACAGCAATCTTCACTCATTCCACCTCCTTTATTATGAATTTAAATTTCAAGAAATTAACACTTTCATTGTAACACGGTTTTTTTGAAAGCGTTCGTTACAAAGCGTTAAAAACTGCCGGAAGCGCCCCTTCAGAATGGGATGGCAAGTTGGAGCGCTTCGTCGACAGTGCTGACACCGACGACATCGATGCCAGGTGGGGCCGTCCAGCCCCCGAGGTTGTTTTTCGGAATGATGGCCCGCGTGAATCCGAGCTTGGCCGCTTCGGCGACACGTTGTTCAATCCGTGACACACGCCGAACTTCACCGGTCAAGCCGACTTCACCGATGCAAACATCTGTCGGTCGAGTCGGACGATCCCGGAAGCTTGACGCAATCGAGATGCAAATCGCCAAGTCGATCGCCGGCTCATCCAATTTGACGCCACCTGCCGCTTTCAAATAGGCATCTTGCGTTTGGAGCAACAGACCCGAACGCTTCTCAAGTACGGCCATGAGGAGTGCGACCCGGTTTTGATCGATTCCTGTCGCCATTCGGCGCGGGTTCCCGAACGAGGTCGGCGAGATGAGCGCCTGTAGTTCGACGAGCACGGTCCGCGTCCCTTCCATCGAGGCGACGACGGTGGAACCTGAGACGCCAGCAGTTCGTTCTTCCAAGAAGATTTCAGACGGATTGAGCACTTCTTCGAGCCCGCCTTCTTTCATCTCAAAGATGCCAATCTCGTTCGTCGAGCCAAATCGGTTTTTCACGGCCCGTAAAATCCGGAACGTGTGGTGACGTTCACCTTCAAAGTAAAGGACGGCATCGACCATATGCTCGAGCAGACGAGGTCCAGCAATTGAACCTTGTTTCGTCACGTGACCGACGATAAAGACGGCGATGCCGCGGGTTTTGGCAATCTTCATAAGCGCTGCCGTACATTCCCGGACTTGGGCGACACTCCCCGGTGCCGATTGAATCTCATCCATATAGACGGTTTGAATCGAATCGATGATGACGAAACCGGGTTCTTCTTCATCGATGACCCGTTCAATCATGAGCATATCCGTCTCGGCGAGGACATATAAGTCTTCCGTTGGCAAACCGAGCCGCTCCGCACGAAGTTTTGTCTGTTTGAGCGACTCTTCTCCGGAAATGTAGAGTACTTTCCGTCCGCTATGGGCGAGATGGGCGCTTACTTGCAAGAGAATCGTCGACTTCCCGATTCCCGGGTCTCCCCCGACGAGGACGAGTGAGCCTGGGACGATTCCACCCCCGAGCACGCGGTCAAACTCTTGGCTGTTCGTATGGACGCGTGTCTCTTCTTGCGATACGACATCTGACAGGCGCTCCGGTTTCAATTGTCTAGAAGAACTATGGACGAACGCAGCACCCCGTTTTGCCTTTTTCTCTTCTACAAACTCTTCGACGAGCGTATTCCATTCATTACAACCTGGGCAACGTCCCATCCATTTTGCGGATTCGTACCCGCATGACTGACATACGTACTTCGTTTTAATTTTTGCCATGATGTTCCTTTCCGTCTAAAAAAGCCCCCTCACACAAGAGAGGGAGCCTTGTATTTACTGAACGACACCTTCATTTCGAACGACGAATTCGCCGTCTTGCACATCGAGCGCCACTTTGCTGCCTTTCGTGATGCTTCCACTGAGCATTGCCTCTGAGAGTCGATCCTCGACCTCACGTTGAAGGGCACGGCGTAGTGGACGAGCACCATACTCAGGATCGTAACCGACTTCAGCAATTTTCTCGAGTGCTGATTCGGTGAGAGTGAAGTCGATCCCTTGTTCGCCAAGACGTTTTGTAAGTGTCTCGGCCATGAGTTTGACGATTTCTTGGATGTGCTCTTTTTGGAGCGAGTGGAAGACGGTGATCTCGTCAATCCGGTTCAAGAACTCGGGGCGGAACGCCTTTTTCAACTCTTCCATGACTTTATCTTTCATTTCAGTATACTCACGTTTCACGTCATCTTCGACCGTGAACCCGACATATTTATTGCGTTTGAGCGCTGCCGCACCGACGTTTGATGTCATGATGATGACGGTGTTCCGGAAGTCGACGGTACGTCCTTTCGAGTCAGTCAAGCGACCGTCATCGAGCACTTGTAGCAAGATATTGAACACTTCAGGGTGAGCCTTCTCAATCTCGTCAAGCAAGATAACCGAATATGGCTTGCGGCGAACCTTCTCTGTTAACTGACCGCCTTCTTCATAACCGACATAACCTGGAGGCGAACCGACGAGACGACTCGTCGCATGCTTCTCCATGTACTCTGACATGTCGATCCGGATGATGGCATCTTCGTCACCGAACAACGCCTCAGCGACGGCACGAGCCAACTCGGTCTTCCCGACACCCGTCGGTCCGAGGAAGACGAACGAACCAATCGGACGCTTCGGATCTTTCAAGCCGGCACGAGCCCGGCGAATCGCCCGTGAAATCGATTTGACGGCCTCATCTTGACCGATGACACGACCGTGTAGAATGGATTCGAGTTTGAGGAGACGATCTGTCTCTTCTTCGGCAATCTTCGTCACCGGTACGCCTGTCCAGTTGGCGACGACTTGCGCGATATCTTCTTTCGTTACTTCAAGCTTTTCGTTCCCTTGCTTGTTCTGCCATTCCGACTTGAGCTGTTCGAGCTCATCACGAAGTTTTTGTTCCGTGTCGCGTAGCGACGCAGCCTTTTCAAACTCTTGACTCTGGACAGCCGAATCTTTCTCTTTACGGATCGACTCGAGACGAGCTTCGAGTTCTTTCAAGTTCGGTGGCGCCGTGAATGAGCGAAGTCTCACTTTCGAAGCAGCCTCATCGACAAGGTCGATTGCCTTATCCGGAAGGAAACGGTCCGAGATGTAACGGTCTGAGAGAACGACAGCTTCATGAATCGCTTCATCTGTAATCGTGACGCGATGGTGTGCCTCATAACGGTCACGTAATCCAAAGAGGATTTGTTCCGCCTCATCCGCCGTCGGTTCATTGACTTGAATCGGCTGGAATCGGCGCTCGAGTGCTGCATCTTTCTCGATGTATTTCCGGTACTCATCAAGTGTCGTCGCCCCGATACATTGGAGTTCGCCACGTGCGAGTGAAGGTTTCAAAATATTCGACGCATCGATTGCCCCTTCAGCTCCACCAGCACCAATCAATGTGTGCAACTCGTCGATGAAGAGGATGACGTTGCCGGCTTGACGAATCTCATCCATCACTTTCTTTAAGCGATCTTCGAACTCACCACGATATTTCGTTCCGGCGACGAGTGTTCCCATATCAAGTACCATGACGCGTTTGTTGCGAAGTGTTTCCGGGACTTCGTTGTTGATGATTTGTTGAGCAAGCCCTTCCACGACTGCCGTTTTCCCGACCCCTGGTTCCCCGATGAGGACCGGGTTGTTTTTCGTCCGGCGTGATAATACTTCAATGACACGTTGGATTTCGCCAGCGCGGCCGATGACTGGATCAAGCCGCGACTCACGCGCCTGTTGCGTCAAGTCACGTGCCAACCCGTCGAGCGTCGGTGTCGCTGCACTCGTTCCCGGTTGTGACGCATTAGAAGATGATTCTGTGTTTCCCAAGAGTTGAAGCACTTGCTGACGTGCCTTCGTCAAACTAACTCCAAGGTTGTTCAAGACACGAGCTGCCACACCTTCGCCTTCACGAATCACACCGAGTAAAATGTGTTCGGTCCCGACATAAGAATGGCCAAGTTTCCGAGCCTCGTCCATCGAGAGTTCAATTACTTTTTTCGCACGTGGTGTATAGTGAATCGTTGAGCCGTTTTCTGAGCCACGGCCAATGAGTGCCTCTACCTCCTGTTGAATCTTTTCAGACGTAAGTCCGAGGGCGAACAACGCCTTAGCGGCAATTCCTTCCCCTTCACGGACGAGTCCGAGTAAAATATGTTCCGTACCAATATTATGATGGCCAAGTCGTACCGCTTCCTCTTGTGCTAAAGCTAATACGCGCTGAGCTCGTTCTGTAAATCGACCAAACATCATTGACAAAACCTCCTTAAAGTTGGATCAAACTAAACCATGATCTAACGTTCGACGAACGAGAGTCGCTCGTTCACGATCTCGCTCTTTCGTAGATAATGTTTTCCCGAAATGTTTTTGTAGGAAACCTGATTGGAGCTTTACAATTAATTCGTGGAACTGGGGTGGACTCCAGTCTGACAAAATACCAAGGTCACTCGCCAAATGCAAATCCGACAGACGTTCAATCGCTTCTGTCGATGATAACAGTTTCGCATAGCGTAAAATTCCGTAAGAGCGATAAAACCGGTCTTCTAACTCGTCTTGGCTACGAGCCAGTAGCTCTTCCCGGGCTTGTCGTTCCGCCTGAATCACTTGTTCTGTAACTTCCATAAAGTCTGTTAACAACTGTGACTCATGACTGCCGAGCGTCCGTTGATTCGATAATTGAAACAATCGTCCCGCTGCGTCACTGCCTTCTCCATATCGTCCTCGAATCGTATATCCGAGCTTTCGAAGTTCTTTCAGTATAGGAGAAATTCGTCCTGTTAACGTTAATCCAGGGAGATGGAGCATGACTGACGCTCGAAGTCCTGTCCCAATATTGCTTGGACAAGTCGTTAAATACCCGAGCTGTTCGTCGAACGCATATGGGAGAGACTCGCCACAGAGGACGTCGACTCGTTTTGCGAGTTCGAATGCTTCTTCTACTTGATAACCTGGAAGTAACGTCTGGATGCGTAAGTGATCTTCTTCATTAATCAGCACACTGATTGTCTCATCTTCACTTAATAAGACGGCACTTTCTTCTTTTCGAGCGATTGTCGGGCTAATTAAATGTTTTTCAACGAGTGCTTGTCGGGTTACTGAATCGTAACCCCCCATGTTCAAATATTCAAAACCTTGTAATCCACCGAGTGACGTTTCAATGCGTTGACAGAGTTGACGTTGACTTTCTTTAGATAAGACCGGGGAAAAGACCGTATCTTTTAAGTTTCGAGCTAAACGAATGCGCGTTGAAATGACTAAGTCATCAAGTTTCGCTCGCTCTTTCATCTTCGGACCGAGTGGATGCTTGAGAAATGATTCCATCACGCCTCACCTTGTCCTTTCAGCTGAATGATTTCTTTTTTAATTCGCGCTGCACGTTCATAATCTTCTTGTTCGACGGCGCGTTGTAACTCCCCTGCTAACTTGTGAAGTCGCTCTTCGATTCGCTCATCTGGTGTGCGCAACACATCTGGTATCGAACCGACATGAACATCATGGCCTTGTTGATATTGCCGAGTGATTTTAATCAGTTCGTCACGAAATACCGTATAACACGTAGCACATCCAGCTTTTCGTAGATGAGCCAACTCGTTTTGTGTCATTTGACATACCGGACAACGTTTCACGACCGGTACATAACCTGACATGAGTTCTACTGTACAATTGCGACAGAATTTACGCGTTACGGGAATGCCATTCTCCACTACTTGAATTTCATTGACGGCAGGTCGCCGTTTGCATCGTTCACATAGCATAGATGTATGCCTCCGTCAGTCAATGGTAACTAAGTAACTTCATTAATGCGAGTAATTGCTGTCTTCGAATCAAATATCGATCCTCAGCTGTCAAACCAAGCGCTTCATCGGATAACAAGTGGTACAGTAAACGAACTTCCCGTTCGCTTAACATTCCTTCTTCAAACAAACGAACCAACATGTTCTCGACAAGTTGTTCGGAAAGACGGGGATGATCATGTAGTATATCAATCAAGCTGGCCAATACGTCTTGCTTTTCATGTAAAATTACGCGACGAATGCGAATATATCCCCCGCCTCCACGCTTACTCTCGACCAAATAACCTTTCTCGACCGTAAAACGTGTATTAATAACGTAGTTGATTTGAGACGGAACACATTCGAAACGCTTGGCGATATCTTGCCGTTTAATTTCGATCGCTTCGGCCTGACTCTCCTTCAGCACTTGCTTTAAATACTGTTCGATTACATCCGATATGTTTCTCATCTCCACCACCCTCTGACCATCTTTGACTTTTGACTATATTCTATCATTGATTCAAAAAAAGGCAAACGAAAAGCGATGTCGCAACTGCGACACCGCTTCAAACAGAAAAAAGACGACCAAGCAGATGCTTGATCGTCCTTCGCGTTGGCCTGGCAACGTCCTATCCTCACAGGGGGAGACCCCCAACTACTTTCGGCGCTGAAGCGCTTAACTTCCGTGTTCGGCATGGGAACGGGTGTGGCCGCTTCGCTATCGCCACCAGACATAGAGAGATTGTTCTCTCAAAACTGAAGATTCATCAATTCACACAAACCTTAGACTAGATCAAAGCCTCGACCGATTAGTATCATTCAGCTCCACACGTCGCCGTGCTTCCACCCATGACCTATCTACCTCATCGTCTCTGAGGGGTCTTTCTTGATTGCTCAAAGGGAAATCTCA
>NZ_SJUP01000016.1:0-46008 GCF_004337025.1 Exiguobacterium sp. SL-10
TTCCTCCAAATCCATTCCCTCCAGATAAAATAGCCTCAACTACTCTATCGGAGTTCTGTTCTGATTCTTCGGCAATAGTGTAAAATCGTATCGAGCAAAAACTGTCAATTTTATTCTAGCGTTCACATCCTCCCCAATCCATTACGTCTCATCTCCCCATTTAAAAATCATCACTAGTTATATTCCCGATTATGTCAAAAGACCTAAAACATTAAAGTGTGACGTCGAAAATATTTACATTCCTTGATTCACTCAATTAATTAGAAGCTGGTTATGAAAAGTTATTCTTTTAGAGATACTAGCTACATTTCGATAAATTGCTACAAACTATGAAGAAACATGTCGATATAGTAGACGAGAACAATTAGTAAATGAGGAGTAGAACATTATGAATCCGACCATATCTGAAGTCCGGCTTCACTTACCTTCTTCTGTTTTGCCGTATGAACAAACAAAAAGTGTGTTCGTTGAAGCGAATCAAAAACGTCTCGCAGACGAGGGGATTGTCATTCTTCCAACGCCTCAACATGTGACCAAGTTAGAGGTAGCCGTAGAGAAGGCAAATCGAGTTCTTGAGCAACAACGAACTGGACTCAAATTTATGAAGCACGAAAAATTAAATGATTTTTATATTCAAATCGTAGATACAAACAATGAGGTAATTCGTGAAATTCCAAGTAAAAAATCATTAGATTTTTTTGCGGCATTTATGGAGTTTAACCAATTGTTTGATGAACGTGTATAAAGGAGGAGACATATGACGACACCTATACGATTTGGTGGAATGGCAAGTGGAATTGACACAGAGTCGATTATAAAGCAACTAATGGCCGTTGAAAGAATACCTGTAGATCGGTTAGAACAAAAAAAGCAATCTACAGGTTGGAAAGTAGATGGATATAGAGAAGTTAATAAATCATTGCTGAACCTCCGAAATGCTGCAGTAGACCTAACACTAAGTAAAAACTTCTATGCTCGTTCGGCTACTTCTTCCGATAGCACAAAAATCAGTGTGACGGCAACCCCTGCAAGTGGAAGTACTTCGCTTCAAATCGACTCTGTACAAGCACTTGCTAAACCAGCTTCTACCTTTAGTGCTACTGATACAGATGTGATGGATGAAAATGGTGTAAAGGTCACTCGAACAACAAAATTAACCGATTTAACTGATGTCACTGATCCGACTACTCTTTCATTCAAGTCTAGTGTTAGTGGAGAGTTTGTATCGCTAGGTTTATCAGCTGAAGCTACAGTCGAAGATTTGCTTACAAAATTGAATGCTAAAGGAAGTGGGGCAACTGCTTTCTTTGATGACGCGACTGGTAAACTTTCGCTGACATCTCGACTTACTGGAAGTGATGCAACGATCCAATTCAATGATGCTACACTGGCCACTGCATTCCATTTAACAAATGGGGTGACTGGGACAAACGCTGAATTGACTGTCAATGGACTCGCTATTTCGAGACCTAGTAACACCGTCACAATTGACAACGTCACCTTCACACTAAATCAGACTTTTGATAGCACTAGCTCTCCAGTGTCGTTGAACACGAAACCTGACACGCAAGCTGTACTCGATAACATTAAAGCGTTTGTAACTAAATACAACGAAACAATGGAATTGATGAATAAGAAATACGGTGAACAACAGTATCGAGATTTTCCACCGCTCACAAAAGCTCAAAGAGAAGAATTAAGTGAAGATGAAATTAAGAAGTGGGAAGAGAAAGCAATGAGTGGCTTATTACGTGGCGATAATATGCTCCAAACTGCGACGAGTAGATTACGCTCTTCCTGGTCCTCTACTGAGGTCACAACGAGTGGGCCTACACAAATGTATCAAGTTGGTCTTTCTACAGGTAAAGATTTTCGAGCGGGTGGGAAAATTGAAATTGATGAAACAAAATTAAAAGCATCAATTGAAGCTGATCCGGAAGCGGTGTATAAGCTATTTACTGACACGACTAATGGGTTGTTAGGAAAAGTAAGGACGATTACTAACGATTCGAGAAGTTCAATTACAAGAGTTGCTGGTGCTGAGGGGGGAACTTTGAATACCTTCAGTTTAGGCAGGGAGTTAAGTTCAATAGATACACGTGTTGATCGATTGAACGATTTATTATTAGCAAAAGAGAATGCCTACTATCGTCGTTTTTCTGCTATGGAAACAGCGATGAACCAAGCAAATGCTCAAGCTGCTTCATTACAACAATTTATGAGTGGTGGTATGTAAGAGGAGGAATTAAAATGATAGCCAATCCATATGCAGCATATCAAAACAGTGCGGTCACGACCGCGAACCCACAGGAACTCACGCTCATGCTTTATGATGGGGCGCTCAAGTTCATGCGCCTCGCCAAACTCGCCATCGAGCAAGGGAATCCTGATTTGAAAAATAAGAACATTCAGAAGGCGCAAGCCATCTTTCAAGAGATGCGCTTGACTTTGAATAAAGACATTGCCATCTCGGCGAATTTAGATTCGCTCTATGAGTACATGTGGCGTCGTCTCGTCGATGCGAACGTCAAAAATGACACGACCATCCTCGACGAAGTACTCGACTTCACGACCGAGCTCCGCGACACGTGGAAGGAAGCGATGAAACTCGCGAAGCAAGCATGAGACCTATCGATGAGATTATCTTCAAAACGCAACGACTAAAGGACTTGTTGGCGAAAGTCCCGGAAGAACCGACGTACGACACATGGATGGACCAAATCCATGATCTACTTGACGACCGTGAGCAATTGCTCGCGGCGCACGGTCCGGACTTGAAGGACGCTGACCAGACGGTAATTCGTCAGCTCGTCGATGACAGCCAACAGATTGCCCGCTTAATCGAGGCCGAGCATCAACGGCTCGGCATGACGCTCGGGACGGCGCGACAAGAACGGAAGACAGTCAAGTCGTACGTCGACCCGTACGAAGACGTCGATTCAAATTTCTCGGGGTTATTCGACGAACAGACATGAAACAGCTCGAAGGTGCGCCTTCGAGCTGTTGTCGTTCATAGAGTTTTAGCTTGCCGTCGTACCTTTTGTATTACATAGGATGAGCTGAACAGGATCAGCCCACTCACATTAAACTTCAAGTAAACCAACAGGGCGTCTTGCAACGACGTCACCGGGAGAAAACCGCTGAATATGACGAGCGGCAGAATCGTCACATGCATCGTGACCCAATGAATCAGAATCTGTTTCGGGAACGACCAACGTTTCACTTCGTAGATGACGCTTGTCAGACCAAGGAAAAATGCCATCCCGCCATAGACGAGCATATTATGTACATCTTCCATATTTCCATTCCACCACTGATATATTGCAAGAAATCCAAATAACGCGAACCACTTCACGCCACGAACGAATCCTATTTTCAATAACATCATCTATATCGTCCCCTCATCTATTCGTTATCATCATTTACGACCCAGCTACTAAAAAGTTTCATTCCATTTGATAGGGATGCAAAGACGTCTGATTTCAATTACAATCGACTCTATACCATTTAAACCGGTAGAAAACCGGGTAAATACCACTGTAACCGTTGCTTCTTTTCTGGAAAGGGGAGGGAAACGAGATGAGTGAGAAAAAGGTAAAGCCTAAGTCGTCGAAAGATCGTCGTTACTTCGTCTACGGTCCAGAAGGGGCGTACGATGAGTATGTGGAACGTGACCCGAAACTTGAAGCGTACATCGAAGACGATGCGCCAATCGAAGACGGTCCCGATCCGTATGAAGAAGAAGAACTCAAATCAAGAGGATAAAGCATGAGAAGTCAAGGTCCAATCGCGGACCTTGGCTTTTATTTATTCAGGATGACGACCCTATACGTTTTCTTACACCGGTCAGGCTAGACAATCCAGTATGCTCATCTTATCAACCACCATTCATACGAAAAAGGAGAGAAATAAGATGAACATGAAACGATACGGATTGATCCTCGCTTTACCTTTAACACTGCTTGTAGGCTGCGGAGAGGCCGATGAACTGAAGACGACAGCGACCGATACGGAGGAAGTTGTAGAGGCAGAGAAAAAGGAAGAACCAGCGGCAGACACAAAAGAAGAAGCAGAAGTGCAGGAGAGTGAACTTGGTTCAAACCAAATCTTCATGAAGAACAAGGCGCTCGACATCAAAGAGACGATTGGCTCTGTCAACTTCGCCATCGATAAAGTGCAGACATCCCGACTCACTGTTAACGAAGCGTATCGCGACTCGTTCGATGGACAAGAAGAAGTGACGGTCGTCGCGATGAACATGATTGTTGAGAACACGATTGATGAGACAATCAACTTTTATCCGGATCAAGCGACGCTCGTGACGAACACGGGCGAACAAGTGTCAGCCGACTTGTGGTTCTCGGATGATGTCGGCGGGGAGTTCCTCGGCAAAGTGAAGAAGGAAGGGAACGTCCTGTTCTTCGTCAAGGCGATGCCGAGAGATTTGGCGGATGTGAAAGTCGTCATCGATGGACCGTCTGACGCGGATTATCAGTCGATTGGCGAGTCTCGCTACGAATATACAATCAACGTCGAGAAATAAACAATGGCCGCGCTAGGCAACTGGCGCGGTCGTTTTGTGTCCTGATTAACACCAAAAAATTTAGCATTGACCTCGAATGCCCTTCTAAAAATGGGGAATAAGATTTATATAAGTTGGAAAAGTCTAGAGGTAAAGGAGAGGATTGGATTGAAGTCGTACGGATTCGTCTTAGCCATTCCCTTGCTCATGTTAGTCGGATGTGGAGACACGGAGTCATCATCGACTACTACCGAACCTACCAGTCAAAGTGAAAGCGTTCCGTCGACAGACAGCCAAAAAGAGACGACAGAAACAGAAACGGTACAAGAGGAAGAGTTTGAAGTACAGGAAGATGAGGTTGGCCGCAGTCAGATATACATGAAGAATCGAAATCTTGGAATCGAAGAAGTAATTGGACCAATCATCTTTCAAATCGATAAGGTGCAAACGTTGCGTCTAGAAGTCGCTACTGATTATCGTTTCTTCTTCGATGATCAAAAAGAAGTGACCATCGTCTCGTTCAATGTCATCGTCGAAAACACGAGTGACGAGACGGTCAGCTTTCATCCAAACCAAGCCAGGCTCGTCACGAACACAGGCGAACAGGTTGATGCTGACATCGTCATTTCAGAGGATGTAGGCGGGGAGTTTTTAGGGAAAGTGAAGAAAGAGGGTGGCGTACTGTTCCATGTCGAGTCGATGCCTGAGGAATTGACCGAAGTCCGTTTTGTTGTGGAGGGACCATATGATGATCAATTCCGTAAAATTGCCGAGGAGCGTTATGAATACACGATCGACGTCACCAAATAAGAGAACGCACATCTTCGCGATGCGCGTTCTCTTATTGTCGCTGATGCGGCAACGGAATCGTCAACACGTTCCAGTTCTCGCCGGCGAATACTTTCGCGAGATAGACGATTTGCCCGACGTGGTAGCTATAGTGCGAGACTTGCTTCTCGATCCCCCAGATGACGGTCTTCTCTTCGCCACGGATGAAGACGGTCTTGCCGAGGTCTTCCGGTGTGAGGCTCGAGAGTACGTCGTCCAACAGTTGCCAACGCTCATCCCACGTCGCCATCAGTTCGAACCGGGTCTGTTGTTGGTCCTCGAACTCGGCGTCACGGTTCCGGTCCGGCTTCTCGCCGTCCGTCGTCAAAAAGTCGGTCCAGCGCGACTTCATGTTGTTCGAGATGTGCTGGACGATGACCGCAAGCGAGAGCGTGTCTTTCGCGAGCACGCGATGCATGTCCTCATCGTTCACTTGCTTCAACGCGTCCTCGGCGAGCTGTTTCTGTTCCTGGAAAATCGAGCGTACCGTTTCGATATAGCGGGCTTCAAACATGGAATGACCTCCTTTGGATTCATCACTAGAATACCCTAATCTCGACGCGATAAAAATAATAGTAAAATAGCGAAAACCGGATTATAATGAGAATGAACCGTGCAAGACGCCACCGCGTGGTCGGTTCTTGGGTGCCCTGTTTAGGTTTTGATGCGAGTCATGTCGCGTATATCTCCTTTCGGTTTGGGGGTTCATCCGTTAAGAGAACCGACCGCGTTTGTCCGTGAGTGGATGAGCGCGGTCTTTGTATACGAAAAGGGAGAGCCGCGGCTCTCCCTTTTAAGCGTGTTCCGTCCGAAAATCTTCCCAATGTGACCGGGCCTGGGTACGGATCCGCTCTGACACTTCCTTACTGCCGAGCAGGATGCCGTACCAACGCCTCGCATCTTCATACAGACCGAGTGCGGCCGACAAGTCGGCAATTCGCAACATGAGCTGGTCATACGGGAGGCCTGTCCGGACTTGGTCCGTGTACGCCTCCTGTACTTCATTGTACTTGTCGAGCGTCCGCTTCATCCATTCCTTCTCGGACGCCTCATTCCCCGTCAGGCGATACATCCAGACGAGTCGCATGCCGAGCATGGCGACGACAGACGGTTTCTGTCCGCTCAGTTGGGCCGTCACGACGGCGAACTTGTATAGTCGGATGACGTGATCGGCCGAGCGGTCGCCCGTGAGCGCGTCCGCGTTCACCCGGTCGAAGTAGCCATTCTCGAGCGCCTCACGGTGTGTCTTTCTCACTTTGTCGAACGAGTCATGGAAAACGAGGTGACAGTGACTGCAAACGGTCGGCTCATAAAAGTACGGGTTGGCACCGGCATACGTCGTGTACCCGTCCTTCGCGACTTCCTGCGGCCGGATGTGGCGCGATAGGACGCGTGGCGTCTCGCTCTGTTTCAAACAATACGGACATTTCACTTTTTTCGAAAAGATATGTTCTGCCATCATCTCACCTCACACGTATACGTTGACGAGCAGGCCGCGAATCTCACCGACTTGGTCGAGGAGCGACAAACGTGACGCCTCACCCGAGATGACCTGGTCCGTCAGCGCGAGCAGCTTTTGGTCGACCTGTTCGACAATCTTATAGATTTTAGCCCGGCCGCGGCGGTTGAAGCCACGTTTGTCCTCGAGGCGGAGCGCCGCGTCGACGGCGTCTTTCATAAAGTCTTTAATGAGTTGCTTATATTCAGCGAGTGACTCGACGGTCTGACTCTCGGCGAGGAGCTCGCCTTTCTCGTGGATGGCCGCGATTTGGCGTTGGAAACGCTCGTGCTCGCGGTCCTCACGCTTTTGACCGATGACGTTTTGGAACGAGACGCCTGCCTCGGCGTCAGGGCGTTTCGCCTTCCCCGTGCCGTGAAGCGACTGCGTTTCCATGATGCGACGAATGTCCATAGGGATCCGTCCTTCCTTAAGTTAGTTCAATAATTGTAGCACGCCTTGCGGCAAGGCGTTCGATTGGGCAATCATCGCCATGCCGGACTGGTTCAAGATGTTGAGGCGGGCAAAGTCCATCATCTCGCGCGCCATGTCGGCGTCGCGGATACGTGACTCGGACGCCGTCAAGTTCTCAGAACCGATCGTCACGACGCTCACATTCGCTTCCAATCGGTTTTGGATGGCACCGAGCTTCGAGCGTTCGAGCGACACTTTTTGGATGGCGGCGTCAAACTTGGCGATGGCGTCATTGGCGCCACCTTGCGTCGTCACGTCAAGCCCGTCGATCCCGAGCGCGCCGGCGCGCATATCGTCAACGTTCAAGACGACACCTTCACCGCTACCGGCCCCGAGTTGGAAGAAGAGTGTCTCACTGCCGGCTATAAAGTCGCCGTTCATGATTTTCTTCGAGTTGAACTCGGTCGTCTCGGCGATCCGCGTCACTTCATCGGTTAGCGCCGTGATTTCGTCTTGAATCGCTTTGGCGTCATCACCACTCAACGTCCCGTTAGACGCTTGAACCGACAGCTCGCGCATCCGTTGCAGGAGTGAATGTGTCTCATTCATGCCGCCTTCGAGTGTCTGCGTGAGCGAGATGCCGTCGAGCGTATTTCGTTCGGCCATCGACAGTGAGTCGAGCCGGATGCGCATCTTCTCGGAGATGGCGAGTCCGGCGGCGTCATCGGACGCCTTGTTGATGCGGATACCGCTCGAGAGGCGATCCATCGTCTTCTTCATCGTCGCCTGGTTGACCGTGAGCGACGAGTAGGCTTTCAGTGCTTGCACGTTATTGGTAATTTTCATAACGGTTTCCTCCTGCAGGTACGGGTTTCAGACGAGCGTTCTCAATCGCTTCGCCCCACGTCTTGTCGAGCTCGGTCGCGAGGCCATGGAGCTCCTCGATTTTGTCCATATCTTGTTCAATCAACGCCTCGAGGCTTGATTTCGCCATATAGAGGTAAAGCTCGTCGAGTTGAGCCGAGATGATGCCGCCACCGTCGTGAAGTCCTTGGTGGAGCTTCGCGAGCAGTTCGCGCGCTTGACGCAAGTGACGGTTGCGTTCGGCGATCGTTGCCGTCCGGGCTTGCTCGTAATGATAGACGAGTGCGTGGAGCATCGCTTGGGTCAGTTCTTGCGGGCTCATTTCGTATAGTCGGTTCGGGTTCATGATGGATCTCCTTTGATAGTGTCGAGTTCTTCGATCAGTAATAGCACTTCGGCCATGACGTCATACAGTTGAGGGGGGATTGCGTCCCCGAGGTCGAGGTCGAGCAGGTGGCCAAGGAGCGAGTGGTCATGCTCAATGGCGACGCCGCGTGATCTCGCCTCGTCTAAAATCTTATCGGCGACGGCGCCCGTCCCGCGGGCGACGATGACCGGCGCCCGGTCGATCGTCTCGTCATAGCGGACGACAGCGGCCGTCTTGCGTTTCGTCAAATCCATACGTTGATACATAACAGCCTCCTAGATGCGGAAATCATAACCGGTCGTCTCGAGCGTCGGACGCTCGATTTCTGGTTTGTCCGTCTTCGTCAGTGGACGGAACTGGGTCGTCACGCTCCGGTAGCCAATCGCCTCGAGCGTCGTCTCGATCTTTCCGAGAAGCGGTTTGGCGAGCGTCTCAACGACCGGGTCATCATGTTCAAGCGTGAGCCGGAGATTTCGGTCGATCGCCTCGAGCTTGACGCCGATTTCGCCGAGACGTGGTGTCTCGAGCCGGATATAGAGCACGCTGTTCTCCCAGTCGACGACGTCCCCGGCCTCACGGTTTTGGATATGGACGTGGATGCCGGTGTCGATTTCTTGGACTTTCGCCGGTAAGGCGAGGATGAGCTGTTGGAGCTGTCCGCCGTCGAGCCGGTTCAATGTCTGTTGGACTTGGAAGAACGAGGCGAGTCGTTGCGCTTCGGGTGTCGCCGCATCGGGTTTCAATGACAACGTCGACGCCTGGACACGTTGGGCCGTCTCTTGGATGACGCGACCCGATAGGTTCGGGTCGACCTTGAACGGCGTGACGCGCGATAGTTCACCGGCGCGCGTCGCCTGATGCGGGATATATTCAAGTCGGACGTGGTTCGGCACGTAGCGGAACTCGTTCAAGCTGGCACGTACTTCTTTGATGAGCGCGGCACTCTCGGCCGGTTTCGTCGACAGCAGGCCGAGGGCGACGTCGAGCTTCGCCGTCATTGCGACGAGCGCTTTCTCTTGGGTCGCGCTCGTATGTAATAGGGCGTCCGTCTTTTGGATGAGTTGCGTCAGCCGGGTCGATACCGTCTCGAGAGCGGGTCTTGCTAGATGCGGATTCGTCTCGACGAGGGCGGCGACTTGGCCGAGCTGTTTCGTCACCGTCACTTGCTCGTTTCGGAACGTGTTCGTCACGTTCGCGAGATGCGTCGTCACTTCCTTGACGAGCACCGGTCGTCCGAGGACAGGCGGTAACGACTCGCGTGGTTCGATTCGCGTCGGGCGCGGCTCTGGCAATTCATTGATGAGTCGATCGACCGTCTCCGGCGTCGGTGTCATGCGCTCGCTGACCGGGCGCGACAAGTTGACGTGCTCGATGAAGCGTTCTTTTTGCGGGTACGGAGCGTCAGGTGCGGGCCGTGTCACGAGTTGTCTCGCTTCATCTAATGACGCGACAGCGATGTCACGGGCGACGTCAGGCGGGAGCGTCGGTGCCTCGATCGTCTTCAGCCAAAGGACCGCATCGCGCATGTCGCCTTTAAAGACGGTCTCGAGCAGACGCACCGTGTCCTCGTTCATCGGCAGGCGTCCGGATTGGAGCAGGCGGCTGACGGCGCTCCGCACTTCGGGCGGGAGCGACGCGAGCAAGACTTGGATTTTCGTATCGAGTTTTACCGGTTGACCGCTTGGCATGTCCGGCGTCTCTGGCTCAGGTTTGACGACGATCGTTCCGATGAGCTTTCCGTCTTGTTCAGCGAGCGTCAGTTGGAACGGATTCGTCTTCGGGAGCCCGCCCTCGAACGTGACCTCGACGTGCTCGCCGTTGATTTTGACGATGCCGGAGTCGGGTCCGGTCTGTTTGACGAGTTCGGCCTTATAGACCCGGTTCGTCTGAATGCCGGCTGTGACCGCGACGGCCGCGGTCAAGGGGGCTTGGATTTGCATAGTTGTCACCTCGACCAATATATCGACCTCTTTTTCAAAAAGTGAAGCGAAACCGACAGAAAAAAACCTCCCGTCAACACGACGGAAGGGTCAGGATTCGAGCAAGGCGCTCTGGTTCAATTGTTGGAACCGGGCGACGAGTTCTCCCGTCGCTTTCAGCTGATTGCGAAGGACATAAGCGGTCGCGTTCGTTTGAATCCGGTGGCCGTTTTGGGTGACGACTAAGCCATTTGACTCCAACGGGTCACTCGAGATGTCACGAATGTGAGACCAGGCGTACCATTCGCAGTCGGGGCGCTTCGGAGATTTCGTCGGGAAGAAGACGAGTCCGGACGTCGGTTCGATGACGACGGGCACTTTGCCTTTGACACCGGCGACGCGTTTGGCGACGAAGATGCGTTCTTCGATCGAACTGCTGTACTGACGGCATGAAAGTTGCAAGAGTTGGTAAGGGCGAAGCGGCGTCATAATCTCGGAGCCGTCCTCAAGAACGATTCGCGATTGCATCAACGTATCAAAACAGGGTAGAATCGCAACCGTCCGTTTCGTGATGCGGTATTTCTCTTCGGAATGGTAGGGGCGCATAGGGCTGCACCGTCCTTTTCGTATTAGATTTTCAGGCTTGGCCATAAGCATGGAACACGTGCCTAAATCATCTTTAATATGATATATCACAAAAAATGTAAATTCAATAAGTCGATATGAAAAGTAGGGAAATAGAATTCCAATGTAAGCCAAACGGGAATTCGTTTACAAAAAAATGAGAAAGTGTTTGTCACGCTTCCAATAAGGTGGTAAGATTACCGATAGAGGGAAAGCCTCTGTATTCTTCAATGGTGAAAGGAATGGATTTACACATGGTAGGTAAAGTAAAATGGTTTAACTCAGAAAAAGGTTTTGGATTCATCGAAGTAGAAGGCGGCAAAGACGTGTTCGTACACTTCTCAGCAATCCAAACTGACGGCTACAAATCACTTGACGAAGGTCAAGAAGTTGAGTTTGAAATCGTTGATGGCGAGCGTGGCCCACAAGCGGCTAACGTAACAAAATTATAATTTCGAACTACGAGTCGGCTCCTAACGGGGCCGACTTTTTTATTTTTCTCACATAATGAACATTCCGATCAAAATTGCGTTTAAGAACGGGCAGAACGGGTAGTTTGTTTCTATACTACCGATTCATCTAGAAGACGGACCTGTCGGAACAAAATTGTCATTATTTTCTGATGATAACGTTTTCAAATGATTTGGATTCGGGGTATACTATAAATGAGCCACCTGGTTCCACTTTCTTTTTAAGAAATGAAGCAGGAGATTCGGTCCAGTCTGACGAATCATTGGGTCAAGCGGTTATTTTAAGGAGGAGTTCAGATGATTTATAACATTCGCGGCGAAAACATTGAAGTCACACCAGCTATTCAAGACTATGTCGAGAAAAAGTTGGACAAATTGACTCGGTATTTCACAACTCCTACGGATGCACAGACGGCTTACGTCAACTTGAAAGTTTATAATGAGAAACAAAAAGTGGAAGTGACGATCCCGATGCCGAACTTGTTGCTCCGTGCTGAGGAAACAAACCTCGATATGTACGCGGCAATCGACCTCGTTGTCGACAAATTGGAGCGTCAAATCCGTAAACACAAAACGAAACTCAACCGTAAATCGCGTGCGAAAGATGGCGGTATCGGCGAGTACTTCAAATCACTCGAAGGTCCCGAGGACGTGGTCGTCTATGATGAGGACGAGGCAGAACTCGAACTCGTTCGGACGAAGCGTTTCACGCTCAAACCGATGGACACGGAAGAAGCGATTCTTCAGATGGACATGCTCGGTCACAGCTTCTTCGTCTTCTCAGACGCAGAGACGGGCAACACGAACGTCGTCTACCGTCGTAAAGATGGCAAATACGGCT
The DNA here is from genome assembly GCF_004337025.1 of Exiguobacterium sp. SL-10. NCBI lineage: Bacteria > Bacillati > Bacillota > Bacilli > Caryophanales > Exiguobacterium > Exiguobacterium sp. SL-10. The sequence continues at coordinate 12,348 of NZ_SJUP01000016.1, forward strand.
TGATCGAACCAGAATAATTCAACCTTGAAACCACACGGCCTTCCGATTCGGAAGGCCGTTTCCTTTTGCCTTTCCTTGAAAGCGAAGGTCACTTCGGTTAAACTGTACATTAGGGAAAAAACATGCATTTTTCAGTGAATGCAGAGGAGATAAAGCGTATGGCGAACTTTTTGAAAGATTTATTTGCTCCACAGAAACGAGTATTGAAAAAAGCAGAAAAAGCGGCCGACCTCGTCGAGTCGTTCGCCGAACCAATCAAGGCGTTGTCTGACGAAGCACTTCAGGCGAAGTCGGTTGAGTTCCGTGAGCGCCTAGACAAGGGCGAGACGCTTGACGATATCTTGCCAGAAGCGTTCGCGGTCTGTCGTGAGGCGTCCGAGCGCGTGCTCGGCATGCGCCACTATCGCGTCCAGCTCATCGGGGGCTACGTGCTCCACAACGGTGACATCGCCGAGATGAAGACCGGGGAAGGGAAGACGCTCGTCGCGACCCTCCCAGTATATTTGAACGCGCTCACGGGCCGCGGCGTTCACGTCGTGACGGTCAACGAATACTTGGCCCGCCGTGACAAAGAACTCATGGAACCACTCTACTTCGCGCTCGGACTTTCGGTCGGCCTCAACGTGTCGAACATGGACCGCGTCGAGAAGCAGGCGGCATACAACTGTGACATCACGTACTCGACGAACAACGAGCTTGGTTTCGACTACTTGCGTGACAACATGGTCCTTTATAAAGAAGATCGTGTCCAACGCGAGCTCTACTTCACGATTGTCGATGAAGTCGACTCGATCCTCGTCGATGAAGCGCGGACCCCGCTCATCATCTCGGGATCGGCTCAAAAATCGACAGAGCTCTACACGCGGGCCGATGCCTTCGTACGGACGCTCAAGATTGAGGATGACTATACGGTCGACGTGAAGACGAAATCGGTCCTCTTGACGGACAACGGGGTCGACCTCGCCGAGAAGTTCTTCGGCATCGACAACTTGTTCGCGATCGAGCACGTCTCGGTCAACCACCACGTCGGGCTCGCCCTACGTGCCAACGCCGTCATGCATCATGACGTCGACTATATGGTCCGCGACGGCCAAGTTATGATCATCGACCAGTTCACCGGTCGGGTCATGGACGGACGCCGCTACTCGGAAGGGTTGCACCAGGCGATTGAAGCGAAAGAAGGCGTCGAGATTCAACGCGAATCGATGACGCTCGCGACGATCACGTATCAGAACTACTTCCGTATGTATGAGAAGCTGGCCGGGATGACCGGGACGGCGAAGACAGAGGAAGAAGAGTTCCGTAACATCTACAACATGCAGGTCGTGACGATCCCGACGAACAAACCGATCCTTCGGGAAGACCGTTCGGACCTCATCTTCAAATCGATGGAAGGCAAGTTCAAAGCCGTTGTCGACGAGATCATGGCAGCCCACGCGACGGGACAACCGGTCCTTGTCGGGACGGTCGCCGTCGAGACGTCGGAGTATTTGAGCAAGCTCCTCTCGAAGAAGAAAATCAAACACGAAGTGTTGAACGCGAAGAACCACGCCCGTGAGGCTGAAATCGTCGAGAACGCGGGCCAAAAAGGCTCGGTCACGATTGCGACGAACATGGCCGGACGCGGTACCGACATTAAGCTCGGCGAAGGTGTCATCGAGCTCGGCGGATTATACATCGTCGGGACCGAGCGCCACGAGTCGCGCCGGATCGACAACCAGCTCCGTGGACGGGCCGGACGACAAGGAGACCCGGGTAAATCCCAGTTCTACTTGTCACTCGAAGATGAGCTCATGCGCCGCTTCGGGACGGATAGCCTCCAAAACATGATGGAGCGTCTCGGCATGGACGACACGCAACCGATCGAGAGCCGTATGGTCTCGAAAGCGGTCGAGTCGGCCCAGAAACGTGTCGAAGGGAACAACTACGACGCCCGGAAACAGCTTCTCGGGTACGATAACGTCATGGCCGACCAACGGAAAGTCATGTATAAAGACCGGGCGAGCATTCTCGAGAACGAGTCGGTCACGGACATCGTCCGTTCGATGATTCAAGAGACGGTCGAGACGGGCGTCGCGCAATACACGCCACTCGAGCTCGTACCGGAAGAGTGGAACATCGATGAGCTCGCGCACTGGGCCAACCAGACGCTCGCCCTCGAGCATCCGGTCGAAGGTAAAGACTTCTTCGGCAAAGAGCGCGAAGAGATCATCGAGCTCCTCGCTGAACGCACGAACGCGCAGTATGAGGCGAAACGCCAACTCGCGCCGCCGGAACGCTTCAACGAGTTCGAGAAGATTATCGTCCTCCGTGCCGTCGATTCGCACTGGATGGCGCACATCGATCATATGGACCAACTCCGTCAAGGGATTCATTTGCGCGCGTACGGACAGAACGACCCGCTTCGTGAGTATCAGGCGGAAGGGATCAATATGTTCGATGCGATGAACGCGGCCATCTCCGAAGAAGTAACCGGCTTCGTGCTCCGTGCCGAAGTCGGCGACAACCTCCGACGCGAGAAAGTCGTCGAGGAGGAAGTGGCGGTGTCTGGCAAGGACGACACGCCGGTGAAGAAAAAACCGGTCCGTCGCTCTGAAGACCAACGGCTCGGGCGTAATGACCCGTGCTGGTGTGGTTCAGGCAAGAAGTTCAAAAACTGCCACGGCAAACAACAGGCTTAATTTTGAAAGAGGCGAGTCCGCTCGCCTCTTTCCTACGGAAAGGTGACCTACACTATGGAAATTTCAGATATTCGCAACGAACTCGAGGCGATGGCGAAACGCCTCGAGAATTATCGCCAATCGCTCAACCTGACAGAGAAGCAGGCCCGCATCGCCGAACTCGAGAACGAGATGACGTACCCGGACTTCTGGGACAGCCAAGAGAAGGCGCAAAAAGTCATCGACGAGTCGAACGCGCTTAAAGCGATGGTCGACAAGTATCAACAGCTTGCGGATGGCCATGAGGACGGCGACGTCACACTTGAACTCATCAAAGAAGAGCCGGATGCCGAGATGCAGAACGACCTCTCAGAGATGGTGACAGCGCTCAAGGCCGACTTCGACGCGTTCGAACTCGAGATCCTCTTGAACGGACCGTACGATGCCAACAACGCCATCCTCGAGTTGCACCCGGGGGCGGGCGGTACCGAGTCACAAGACTGGGCGTCGATGTTGCTACGCATGTATCAACGTTTTGCTGACAAGCAGGGCTGGAAAGTCGAGACGGTCGACTACCTTGCGGGCGAAGAGGCCGGTGTCAAATCGGTCACGCTCCGCATCGTCGGTCATAACGCCTATGGTTATTTGAAGGCGGAGAAAGGGATTCACCGTTTGGTCCGCATCTCGCCGTTCGACTCGTCGGGCCGTCGTCATACATCGTTCGTCTCGTGCGACGTCATGCCGGAGTTCAATGACGACATCGAAATCGAAGTGAAGACTGAAGACCTCCGCATCGACACGTACCGCGCGTCAGGCGCCGGCGGTCAGCACATCAACACGACCGACTCGGCCGTCCGGATCACACACGTGCCGACGGGTGTCGTCGTCTCATGTCAGGCTGAGCGTTCGCAAATCAAGAACCGCGAAGCAGCGATGAAAATGCTTAAAGCGAAACTGTATCAACGCGAACTCGACGAGCAGCAACGCAAGCTCGATGAAATCCGCGGCGAGAAGACAGACATCGGCTGGGGTAGCCAGATCCGTTCGTACGTCTTCCACCCGTACGCGATGGTCAAAGACCACCGGACGAGCTATGAAGTCGGGAACACAGGCGGCGTCATGGATGGGGACATCATGGGCTTCATCGACGCGTACCTTCGCAAGACAAATATGTGATGCAAGTGGCTCAAGGACTGACGTCTTTGGGCCACGTTGTATGTAGAGGAGAAAACCTTTAATGAAGCAAATCGTCAAAGACTACATCTATTTACTCACCGGGTCCGTGTTCGTCGCCTCGGCGTTCAGCTTGTTCCTGTTGCCGAACAACCTCGCCTCAGGTGGCGTAAGCGGGATCTCGATCATCACGTATGAGCTGTTCAACATCTCGCCAGGGGCGTTTCAGCTCGTGTCGAACGTGTTGCTCCTCCTCGTCGGTTGGATGATCCTTGGGCTCGGTTTCGGCGTCAAGTCGCTCGTCGGATCGATTTTCTTGCCAGGCGTGATCTTATTCTATGAAGCGATCGATGCAGGTGCGGCCGTCAATGACACGTTGCTCGCGGCCATCTTCGGCGGGGCCGGCGTCGGGATTGGTCTCGGTCTCATCTTCCGGGGCCGGGCCTCGACCGGGGGGATGGATTTGCTCGCGCAAATCCTACATAAGTTCACCCATATCCCGCTCTACCTCTGTATCGCTATTCTTGACGGAGCGGTCGTCCTCGTCGCTGCCGTCACGTTCTCGTTCACGACGGGGCTATACGCGCTTATCGCGCTTTTCATTACGATTAAGATGATCGACTTCGTCCAGCTTGGCTTCACGCAGGACAAAATGGCCTACGTCATCTCGGAGAAGCGGGACGTCATCACGCGCGCCGTCTTCGATGAGCTCGACCGAGGCGCGACCGAGATTCAAGCGATCGGAGCGTACTCGCGTCTTGAGCGCCCGATGCTCCTCGTCGTCGTCCGCCAGAACGAAGTGAGCCGTCTGAAAGAGATCATTCGCCGCATCGACCCGGAAGCGTTTCTCATCTTCAGTGAGGCGCACGAGGTGATGGGACAAGGCTTCACCTCGGACAAACGTTACATCAACGTCCCGTGAGTTGTGGAATCTTTGTGTATTTTTGATGAGTTAGGTTAGAAAGCGGTTCATAACGGCTATAATGGTAAAAGTAGGTTATTTCTACAACTTAGGAGGGGAACCCTATTATGAAGAAATGGATGATGGCAATTGGACTCGGCGCCATGCTCACGCTCGGTGCGTGTGGCGGTGGCGATGAAGAAGAGACGACGAGCAACGGGGACGGCGCGAACACGGCGTCGGTCGACGCGGAAGCAGTGTACGCACAAAACTGTGCGGCGTGCCACGGCGCGAACTTAGAAGGGATGAGCGGTCCGGCACTTGAAGACGTCGGTGCCCGCCTTTCGGCAGAAGAGATTGAGAACGTCATTCGAAACGGACAAGGCGCCATGCCTGCGAACGTGATCGAGAAGGACGAAGAAATCACAGCGGTCGCGGCTTGGCTCGCTGAGAAGAAATAAAAATCGAAACCACGAGGTGACTTGTGGGTTGAATGGAGGCACTCGCGGATGCGGGTGCCTTTTTGAATGTGCGTTTCACTGTGTGTGTCGATCTCGTGAAGCCCATCTTCATTTCGACAATTTCCCACCGAACTCAATCCAACTGAAACAATCCTGTAATGGTTATTTAAAAGTTCGATTGTTATAATTGTAGCGCTTGAACTAACGCCTGACCGATTTTTTGGACGGGGTGACCGGGACAGGGTCCCTTGACAGGTTACCTGATTATCGTGTAGAACAGAGGCTAGGTGAAAATATTCACTTAACGAATCAATTCAACGAAGCCAATTCAGAATTTGTCATAGATGCATGAAAAATATATAAAAAGGGTAGGGAATACGTTATGATTTCGATGCAAAAAGTCAGCAAAGTATATCCAAACGGCGTCGTCGCAGTCGACGACCTCGATTTGCAGATTCAAGACGGCGAATTTCTATATGTCGTCGGACCATCCGGCGCCGGGAAATCGACGTTCATGAAAATGATTTATCGGGAGGAGAAGCCGTCGAGCGGGCAGCTCTTAATTGATGGAATCGATGTCGGTAAGCTGAAAAACCGCCACGTCCCAAAACTGCGCCGTCAACTCGGCGTCATCTTCCAAGATTATAAGTTGTTGCCGTCCCTGACGGTTTATGAGAACGTCGCATTCGCACTCGAGGTCGTCCAAGCCGATACGAACACGATGCGTAAACAGGTCATGGACGTGTTGAACCTCGTCGGCCTGAAGCATAAGGCGCGCAACTATCCGGACGAACTATCGGGTGGGGAGCAACAGCGTGTATCAATTGCTCGTGCCATCGTTAATAAGCCGAAGCTCATCATCGCCGATGAGCCGACGGGTAACTTAGACCCGGACACGGCTTGGGGGATCATGGAAGTGTTCCAAGAGATTCACCGTCGCGGGGCGACCATCGTCATGGCGACCCACAACCGTGATATCGTCGACAAGATTCGCCATCGCGTCATCGCGATCGAGAACGGGAAAGTCGTACGCGATGAAGAGAAAGGAGCATATGGCTATGATATTTAAAAGTGGAATCCGTCATCTGCGCGAAGGGTTCAAGGGAATACTTCGCAACGGGTGGATGACGTTCGCGGCTGTCAGTGCTGTCACCATCACTTTGTTACTCGTCGGGGTATTCGCCCTCGTCATGTTTAACGTCAACGAGATCTCGGAGAACGTCGAGAACGACGTCGAGATCCAAGTGTTCGTCACCCGGACCGCGGAGGAAGGGAACGTCGAGAAGCTCGGTGAGAATTTAGAGCAGATTCCTGGCGTCGCGTCGGTCACGTTCAGCTCGAAAGAAGATGAACTTGAAAACTTCCGTAATCAACTTGGGGAAGACGCGAATGCGTACGGAACGGTCGAGAAGGACAACCCGCTCCACGACCGCTATATCGTCAAGGCATCAGACCCGCTCAATACAGAGACGGTCGCGGATGCGGTGCAATCGCTCGCTAACGTCGATAAGGTCACATATGGACAGGACTATATTGACAAAATGTTCGCCTTCTTCAACGGGATTCGCATCGGTGGACTCGTGTTGATCGTCGGTCTCACCCTCATGGCGATGTTCCTCATCTCGAACACGATCAAGATGACGATCTTCTCACGCCGTCGTGAGATTGAAATCATGCGTCTCGTCGGAGCGAAAAACAGCTTCATCCGCTGGCCGTTCTTCATCGAAGGGCTTCTCCTCGGTGTGCTCGGCGCGCTCATCCCGATCGCCGTCATCTACTTCGGTTATGACGTCGCATATAGTGCTTTACAACCATCGCTAGATCAACTGAATAGTGATATATTTAAATTGATTGATCCATCGGTACTGACGACACAAGTGTCGCTCGTCCTCTTGGCGCTCGGTGCTTTCATCGGGATCTGGGGCTCGACGACATCGCTCGGTCGGTTCTTGAAAGTCTAATCTAATTTAAATATGAGGAGGAGTTGGCGGATGAAACGTTCGCTTGCGCTTGGATTAAGTTTGACGCTACTTGCCTCGCCGGTCATGGCGACGGAGAAAGACACGCTGAAAGCACGACAAGATCGTCTATCCAATCAATTGGAGGAGTCCAAAAAAGCGCAAGACGAGACGGACGCCGAGCTCGACATCACCGAGGCGGAACGCGACGCGGTATCGACAGAAATCCGCGCCGTCAATGAACGTCTCGAAGGATTAAGTGAACAGATCGCCGTCCAGCAAGAAGAAGCGGACGCGGCGCGCACTGAGCTCGAGGAAACCCGTGATCAACTCGCTGCCCAAGGGCAGTACCTCGAAAGCCAGAAGGCGCTCCTCAGTGAGCGCCTTCGTGTGCTTCAAGTACACGAGGACCGGTCCTATCTCCAGGTCGTCTTTGAGTCCCGTTCGTTCGGGGACTTCGTGACGCGGCTCTTGACCGCGCAGACGATCGCGGAGCAGGACCGGGACCTCATACATACCTACATGAGTGAAGTCGAGCGGCTCGAATCGCTCGAGGCACGTCAGCGGACGCAGCTGTCGTTCTTAAAGCAAAAAGAGCGCGAGCTCGTCGTAACGAAACAAGCGCTCGACGTCGCCGCCGAACAGAAACGTGACTTGTTGAGCGAGCTGAACGAACAAGTCGAACTGCTCGAACTTGAAAAAATGAGCCGTGCCGAAGAGCAGGCGCTCATGAACGAACAGAGCCGTATCATCGCCGGACAGCTCGAAGCGATCGCCACGGCGGAGCGAGAAGCGGCCGAAGCGCAGGCGAGAGCCGAAGCGGAAGCACGGGCGAAGGCAGAAGCAGAGGCGAAAGCACAGGCCGAGGCCAAAGCCGCAGCGGAAGCGAAAGGACAGTCGGAGGATAAGCCCGCGGCTTCTCCAGCGCCGGCACCGTCACCACCCGCGAAAGTCCCGACGAACGTGTCTACACCGGCGACCTCATTCGTCCGTCCGGTGTCCGGATACGTATCGAGCCCGTTCGGCCCGCGTCAAAACCCGCTCACGGGCGTGGCGGAATCGCATCGCGGCATCGATCTCGTCAATGCGACCGGGACCCCAATCGTCGCTGCGGCACCAGGCATCGTCATCAAGGCGGCACCTGCGACCGGATACGGCAATGTCGTCTTCGTGTCCCATATCGTCGGCGGGGAAGTGTGGACGACCGTCTACGCCCACCTCGACGCGATCACGGTCACGTCGGGCCAGACGGTCTCTGCTGGACAGACCGTCGGTACGCTCGGCAACACGGGCTGGTCGACGGGTCCGCATCTCCACTTCGAGTTGCATCGTGGACAATGGGCGCCAGGGCAACCGAATGCGGTCGACCCGGGTCCTTATATCGGTTATTAATGAGACGGACGTGTTCCAAATTTGTGGAACGCGTCCGTTTTTCTGAACTTTTTGCTATACTGAATGAAAGACTGACAAAGAGAAAAGAGGGAATCACCCGTGAAAAATACAACCGCAGGATTACTAGCCGGCGCCACGTTCGTTGCCGGGGCCGGTGCAGGGCTCGCAACGATGGCGTTTACGGATACGGCGCTACCGATTCAACCGAAGGCTGAAGGCTGGGACAAAGTCGATCAAGTCCGCCAATTGATCGAAACGCATTCGCTCAAGGATATTTCGGAAGAAGACCTGTTGACAGGAGCGCTCGACGGCATGACCGGGGCGCTCGACGACCCGTACTCGGACTTCCTCGACGCTGAAGAGACGTCGCAGTTCACCGATTCGATCGAGTCGAGTTTTGAAGGAATCGGCGCGACTTTGGAGAAGAAAGGAGAAGACATCTTGATTGTCGCTCCAATCAAAGGCGCACCGGCCGAAGAGGCGGGTCTCCGGGCCGGAGACGTCATCACGGCTGTCGATGGGGAATCGATTGAAGGAATGGCCGTCGAAGAGGCGGTCCAGCTCATCCGGGGCGAGAAAGGGACCGTCGTCACACTCACGATCCGTCGTGGCGGCCAAGAGGCCGACTATGAGATTACACGCGATACAATTCCGATCGAGACCGTCTATTCAGAAGTGAAAGAACAGGACGGAAAAAAAGTTGGTTATATCGAGGTGACCCAATTTTCCGAGCCGACGGCGGACGAGTTTTTAGAGCAACTCGAGACGCTTGAATCGGAAGGGGTCGATAGCCTCATCATCGATGTACGAGGCAACCCGGGTGGCTTGCTCCCTGCCGTCATCGAGATGACCGAAGGATTCGTCCCGACGAACAAACCGGTCGTCCAAATCGAGAATGCGGACGGGGACCGCGAGTCGCAGAGCGGTCGTGCCCGTGAAGCGAAGCCGTACGACTTGTTCGTCTTGACGGACGAAGGGTCGGCATCGGCGTCTGAAATTCTGGCCGGTGCCCTGAAAGAAGGTGCCGGAGCCACGATCATCGGCAACAAGACGTTCGGCAAAGGTGTCGTCCAGACGGCGTTCGACTTAGAGGATGGCAGCAACTTGAAGCTGACGACGAGCAAATGGCTCACACCAGACGGGAACTGGATCAACGAGAAAGGCATTGAGCCGGACGTTGAGGTCGACCAACCGGATTATTTCAATGTCACCCGCATCCTCGCTGATGCGGATACGCTCAAAGTCGGGGACTACGGGGAAGCGGTCTCGAACTTGCATACGGTGTTGACGGGAATCGGCTATGAGCCGGGAGGGCAGCCGGGCTATTTCGGAGATACGATGGCCCGTGCCGTCAGCGACTTCCAAGCCGACAACAACTTGCCGGAAGACGGGGTCGTCAATGAGACGACGGCGTCGGCGCTCGAGTCACGTTTGCTCGAGGAGATTCAAGACGAGGTGAACGATGCCCAATTGAATCGCGCGCTCGAAGAAGCTGCAAAATAAGGATTAGGGAAAGGATTGGACAAGTGTGGACGTTCTACGAATGAGTTTTACTGCTTTGTTGACCTTGATCGGTAGTCCGCTACTCTGGGCGACGCTCGTCGCCCTCGCTTACATATCCATGACGCGCATCAAACGGGAGCGAGGCATGTTCCGTTCGCGCCGGCGTTCGCCGAAATCGGACTGGCGTCATTTTGCATGGCCGAGTCTGTTGCTCGCCGTCATCGGTTCGGCGGCACTGATTTTGCTCGAGACGACCGTCAACTGGGAATGGCTCGTGACATTCAGCGTGCTGTATGCGCTCATCGTCTTGACGATGCACCCGCGCTTCAGCAGCCCGGCGTTTCCGTTTTTGATCATGCTGACGGCAGTCTCGCTTCGCGGCGTCGTCGAGTATGGCGCCTTCACGGACTGGATGGACCGCATGGCCGAGGTCGACTGGCCGGTGTATGCGCTCGTGTTTGGTGTCGTCACACTGGCGGAAGCAATTCTCTTACGTTGGAGCGGTCCGGTCGAGACGTCACCGACGCTCATCTTGTCCAAACGCGGCCAGTTTATCGGCGGACACGTCGTCAAACGGCTCTGGTTCTTCCCGCTCGTCGTCTTCCTCCCGCCGTCATTCGGAATCGACGGCCCGGTACCGATCATCTTACCGATTCCGATCGGCGTCAGCCTGTTGTCGACGGGAGCGCTCCCGGGGACACTGCTCGGGCGCTTGAGCCTGTATCGCGGCCTGCTCGCGCTCATCGCCCTCGGTTTGTTCGGGGCCTCCTACGTCATCGATGTGCCGTATGCGGCCTACGGCTTGCTCGGTCTGTTCGTCTTGTATGAGCTGGCGCTACAACTCATCAAACGAGAAAATCGAGGAACGACACCGGTGTTCATCAACGGCAACCGGGGCGCGGTCATCATCGACACGCTCCCGGGCTCACCAGGTGAAGCGATGCTGCTCATCCCAGGTGAATCGATTTATAAAGTGAACGGGAGTGTCATCACGGGCGGGAGCAGCTTCTATGAGGCGCTCCAGCTGCATAAACCGTACATCAAACTCGAGGTACTCAACTTGAACGGGGACATTCGCTTCGTGCAACGGGCGATGTATGAGACCGACCCGCACGAGCTCGGCATCTTGTTCGTCGCTGAGCCGGCGAGCCCTCGTCTGCGATTACAGAAACTATAAAAGGGAGCATCCTTGGTGGATGCTCCCTTCAGACTGTAGACAAAACATTGTCTGCAGTCTTTTTTATTTGCCCGACCGGGCACAGCTCGCTTTTCTGGGGGCAAGCAGGGAGCCGCATCGCGACTTTGCCGCTGCTGGGTCTCCCTTTGCTTGCTAATCCCCTGGAAGTCTCGCCGTGCCCGCAGTCGGCCCACGCATCAATCCCTCTTTTCGTACCGTCGTCGCTTTTTTATAATGAGAGATATAGAAACAATTATGGAGGCGAATCGGATGATCAGGAAATCAACAGAATCGGAAACCAATCGGACACAACTGGAGATGGTCACGCTCGACGAGCTTGTGCCAGCGGACCATCTGGTCCGAAAAATCGAGGCGGTGATTGACTTTGAGTTCATCTATCCGCTCGTGGAGGACTTATATTCTGAGGACCGTGGCCGGCCAAGCGTCGACCCTGTCGTCCTGATCAAGATGGCCTTCCTTCAGTACCTGTTCGGTATCCCATCCATGCGACAGACAATTCGTGAGATCGAGACGAACGTCGCATACCGTTGGTTTCTCGGGTTCGGATTCACGGACAAGGTACCACATTTCTCGACGTTCGGGAAGAACTATGTGCGTCGGTTCCAGTACACGAGCTTATTCGACGACATCTTCTATCATATCCTTGAACAGGCTGCGGACGCAGGGTTCATCGATCGCGCCGTCCTATTCGTAGACTCGACACACGTCAAAGCGAACGCAAACAAGCGGAAGCTCGTCAAGAAGACCGTCCGGCAAGAGGTGAAACACTATCAGGAACAACTCGATGCCGAGCGAGACCGCGAAGAAAGTGGAAAGAAGCCCTTAGGGCCAAAAAAGAATCAGGCGGAGGAGACGAAGGAAATCAAGGTCAGCACGACAGACCCTGAGAGTGGATATTACGTAAAAGGTGAGCGTGAGAAGCAGTTCGCTTACTCTGTCCATGCGGCGAGCGACGCCCATGGGTTCGTGCTCGGTGCTATCGTCACACCGGGTAACGTGCACGATAGTGTAGCGTTCCCCAATCTGCTCGACAAGGTCTCCGACCGCCTGATTCAACCGTTCGCCGTCGCCGCCGACTCCGCCTATAAAAATCCGGCCATTGCCAAGCTGCTGATTGACCGTGGGATCCTGCCGGTCTTCCCATACACTCGCCCGAAGGGTAAGAAGGGCGCCTTCAAGACCAAGGATTTCATCTACGACGAGCACCATGACGTCTACATCTGTCCAAACAACGAGTTATTAACGTACAGTACGACGATGCGCGAGGGGAAACGCAAGTACGTCTCGAATCCCGCGGTTTGTGTGAACTGCCCGCTGCTCGAGCAGTGCACGAAGAGCCAGAAGCACCAGCGGATAATCGAGCGACACCTCTGGCAACCCTATATGGACGAGGTCGAAGACCTCCGCCACACGGAATTGAACCGCAACATCTATGACCGTCGTAAACAGACGGTCGAGCGCGTGTTCGCGGACGCAAAAGAGAAGCATGGCATGCGTTGGACCCGTTATCGGGGACTTGAAAAAGTTTCAATGCAGGCGATGCTTACTTTTGCTGCCCTCAATCTCAAGAAGATGGCGGGCTGGGCATGGAAGAACGCCCAGCCCGCTTGAAAAGGGGCTCGGGCAGAGCGCCTAAAGGCCCGAAAACGACAAAATCACGTTTCAGTTCGCCTGAAACGTGACTTTGTCTACAATCTGAAGGGAGCATCCTTGGTGGATGCTCCCTTTCGTGCGTTCGATTAAAGCTCAAGTTTTGATGGTTTGAAGCCCATTGTCGCTTCGACTGCGTGTTGCCAGCCTTTATAAAGATTTTCGCGGTGTGACTCGTCCATCTTCGGTTCGAACTGGTGGTCGAGTTTCCACTGTTGTTTGATCTCAGCTTGGTCTTTCCAGAAGCCGACGGCGAGACCGGCGAGGTAGGCGGCACCGAGAGCCGTCGTCTCGCTCACTTCCGGCCGTTCAACCGGGACGTTCAAGATGTCCGCTTGGAACTGCATGAGGAAGTTGTTGTTGACCGCACCACCATCGACGCGGAGTGTCTTCAACTCGATGCCAGAATCTTGTTCCATCGCCGTCAAGACGTCGCGCGTCTGATAAGCGAGTGACTCGAGTGTCGCCCGGACGAAATGCTCTTTCTCCGTCCCACGTGTGAGGCCGAAGATGGCACCGCGGACGTCCGAGTTCCAGTACGGGGCACCGAGTCCGACGAAGGCTGGGACGACGTAGACGCCGTCTGTCGTTTCGACGCGGTTGGCGTACTGTTCCGTATCTTTCGCTGACTTGAGCATACGAAGTCCATCACGGAGCCATTGGATGGCTGAACCGGCGACGAAAATCGAACCTTCGAGCGCATATTCGACTTTACCGTTATACCCCCATGCGATCGTTGTGAGCAGACCGTGGTCTGATTTGACGGCTTCTTCACCCGTGTTCATGAGCATGAAGCAACCTGTTCCGTACGTGTTCTTGCCTTCCCCTGACTCGAAGCAGGCCTGACCGAACAGGGCCGCCTGTTGGTCACCGGCCGCGCCGGCGATTGGGACTTCAAAGCCGAAGAAGTGATACGGGATCGTGTTGGCGTATACTTCACTCGACGGTTTGACTTCCGGGAGCATCGATTTTGGTACCGTCAAGATCTCAAGCAGTTCATCGTCCCATTGTTGCTCATAAATGTTATACATGAGCGTCCGTGAGGCGTTCGAGTAGTCTGTGACGTGGGCGTGGCCGCCTGACAGTTTCCAGATGAGCCAAGTGTCGATCGTTCCGAAGAGGAGGTCACCGGCTTCTGCTTTCTCGCGGGCACCTTCGACGTTGTCGAGAATCCATTTGACTTTCGTACCTGAGAAGTAGGCGTCAATCAAGAGGCCCGTCTTATCGCGGAACAAGTCGCCATGACCCGCTTCCTTCAATTCATCACAAATGCCGGCCGTTTGACGTGATTGCCAGACGACAGCGTTATAGACCGGGCGACCTGTCGATTTCTCCCAGACGACGGCTGTTTCCCGTTGGTTCGTAATCCCGATGGCAGCGATCTCTTTCGGATCGATGTCGGCCGAACCGAACGCCTCGGCCATGACGGCGAGGACGGAACCCCAAATCTCATTGGCGTTATGCTCGACCCAGCCTGGCTTAGGGAAGTATTGTTTGAACTCGCGCTGGGCGGTCGTGACGATTTTGCCGTCGTGGTCGAAGATGATGGCCCGTGAGCTTGTCGTTCCTTGGTCAAGTGCTAAGATGTAGCGTTTTTCTTTCTCCATATGAGAGAGCCTCCTTAGAAATTAGAAAGATTATGGTACAAGAATGCCGTACAGCAATGCGGCGATGACCGCCCCGATGATCGGTCCGACGACCGGGATCCATGAGTAGCCCCAGTCCGACGTGCCTTTACCTTTGATTGGAAGGATCGCATGCGCAATCCGTGGCCCGAGGTCACGCGCTGGGTTGATGGCATATCCCGTTGTACCACCAAGCGAGAGACCAATCGAGACAATCAAGAAACCGACGATGAGCGGATTCAATCCGTCGGCAAAAGTGTTGGCCCCAAATGACAAGAGGGCGAAGACGAGGACGAACGTGCCGATGATTTCCCCAATCAAGTTGAACGGCGTGTTACGAATCCCTGGTGCGGTCGAGAACGTCGCCAATTTGGCGCCTGGGTCGTCGGTCGCATCATAGTGCGGTTTGTAATGGACATACACGAGGACGGCCCCGATGAACGCCCCGATGAATTGTGCCAAAATATAGCCTGGCACATCGGCCCATGGGAATGAGCCTGCTGTCGCAAGTCCGATAGTGACGGCAGGGTTGATGTGCGCCCCTCCGTAGATGCCGGCCGCATAAACCCCGACCATAACGGCCAAGCCCCAACCGAACGTGATGACGATCCAGCCTGCGTTCTCCGCTTTTGAGTGACGGAGGACGACGCCGGCGACGACACCGTTACCGAGCAAGATGAGTAGCATTGTACCAATAATTTCGCTGATGAATGCTGACATGTGATACTCCCTTCCTTCCATATTAAATTTGGCTTACCACTTCATTATATGCCCCAAATGTAAGCGTTTCAAAACCGAATATGCAAAAAAAACCACTTTTCTTATGAAAAGTGGTTTTGATTGACAAACCGCCGTCTGAAATCGAGGGTGATGCCGACGAGAAAAGCAAGGAGGACAGCCAAACTCGCGTATGTGAGCAGGGGGAATCTCGTAGTGCCGAGGTCGAGGATGATCGACGCAATGACGGAAAGATAGAGCCAAGCAAGTCGTCTTGAAATCTCTTTGTCGTTATAACGATTCGTCAGTGTTGCACCGATCGGCGCACCGATGAATGCCCCGAGGACGAGGGCGAGCGGCGTCACATAATCGAGCGACAGCGATGGCAGATAGCCGACGAGGCCACCGAGCGAGATGAACAAGACCGCAGCCAAGCTCGTCCCGACCCCGCGATGCGTCGTGAAGCCGAGCCAACTGACGAGGAGCGGGACGATGATGAACCCGCCACCGATGCCGAGGAGGGCGGACAACAGTCCGGCCATCGCCCCGATCATGATCCCGGCAAAGAGTGTTGATTTTTTAGGCTTCTGCGGTTTTGATGTTTTCTTTAATAGCGTAACGGCAAAATAAGATAGGATAGCGAGATAAAATAGGTTCAACAACCAATCGTACGTCCCGGAAATCGAGAGGACGAGTCGGCTCGACAGCTGTGCTGTCAAGGCGCCGGTCAATCCGACCGTGATACCCGTCGACCAGGACACGTTGCCGAGAGATGTATGTTTTTTCGCGCCGGACAGGCTCGTCCCGACGACGAACAAGAGCGACGTGGCGACGGCCTCTGCTGCCGAATAACCACTAAAGAGAAGCACCGGGACGATGACGACCCCGCCGCCGATACCGAAGAATCCGGACAAGGCACCCACGATGGCACCGAGCGGGATGAAGAGAAGCGACCACATGACGACCAACTCGTTTCTATTTAGATTCACTCTCCATCATAACGAAAAGCGGAACGAGTTGGGAAGCGTGTCAGAAGCGAATATTTGTTCGCGTATGTGCTATAATCAAGTCAATATGCAAGGAACAGAAAGCGAGGAATATACATGGATAAGATTAGCGTTCCGTTCGGCTTACAATCAGAATATAAGCCGGCCGGCGACCAACCGGAGGCGATTCGACAGCTCGTCGAGGGTGTCAATCGCGGCGACCGGTACCAAACGTTACTCGGGGCGACCGGTACCGGGAAGACGTTCACCGTATCGAACGTCATCCAAGAAGTGAAGAAGCCAACGCTCGTCTTGGCCCACAACAAGACGCTCGCCGGACAGCTCTACTCCGAGTTCAAAGAATTCTTCCCGAACAACGCCGTCGAATATTTCGTCAGCTATTACGATTACTATCAGCCAGAGGCGTACGTGCCGTCGACCGACACGTTCATCGAGAAAGACGCCTCGATCAACGATGAGATCGATAAACTTCGCCACTCGGCGACCTCGGCTCTGTTCGAGCGCGATGATGTCATCATCGTCGCTTCGGTATCGTGCATCTACGGTCTCGGTAACCCGGAAGAATATAACAGTCTCGTCTTGAGTCTCCGTGTTGGGAAAGAGATGGGGCGCGATCAAATGCTCCGCAAATTGATCGACATCCAATATGAACGGAACGACATCGACTTCCAACGGGGTCGGTTCCGTGTCCGTGGGGACGTCGTCGAAATCTTCCCGGCGTCACGTGACGAGCAGTGCTTACGCGTCGAATTTTTCGGGGACGAGATTGATCGGATTCGCGAGATGGACCCGCTTACCGGCGAAATCATCGCCGATCGCGAGCATGTATCGATTTTCCCAGCATCCCACTTCGTCACGCGTGACGAGAAGTTACAAAAAGCGATCGTCAACATCGAGGCCGAACTCGAACAACAGCTTGAGAAGTTCCGTGAAGAAGGCAAGTTACTCGAGGCGCAACGTCTCGAGCAGCGGACGAACTACGATCTCGAGATGATGCGTGAGATGGGCTACTGTTCAGGCATTGAGAACTATTCGCGCCATTTGAACTTGACGGAGGCAGGAGCGACACCGTACACGCTCATCGACTACTTCCCGAAAGACTTCTTGCTCATCGCTGATGAGTCGCACGTGACGCTCCCGCAAGTGCGCGGGATGTATAATGGGGACCAAGCACGGAAACAAGTGCTCGTCGACCACGGTTTCCGTCTGCCGTCGGCAAAGGACAACCGGCCGCTCAAGTTTGACGAGTTCGAGAAGAAGTTGAGCCAGGCCATCTTCATCTCGGCGACACCGGGTCCGTATGAGCTCGAACATACGCCGAACATGATTGAACAGATTATCCGACCGACGGGTCTCCTCGATCCAACGATTGAGATTCACCCAATTAAAGGGCAGATTGACTACTTGATGGACCAAATCCGTGAGCGCATTAAACAGGACGAACGCGTCCTCGTGACGACGCTCACGAAGAAGATGGCCGAGGACTTATCGGACTATCTGCGTGAAGCGGGCATCAAGGTCAACTATATGCACTCGGAAATCAAGACGCTCGAGCGGATTGAGATTATCCGCGACTTGCGTCTCGGAAAATACGACGTCCTCGTCGGAATCAACTTGCTGCGGGAAGGTCTAGACATCCCGGAAGTGAGTCTCGTCACGATTCTCGACGCCGACAAGGAAGGCTTCCTCCGTTCGGACCGGTCGCTCATCCAGACGATCGGACGGGCAGCCCGGAACTCGAACGGCCACGTCATCTTGTTCGCGGATAAGATGACCGACTCGATGACACGGGCGATTGAAGAGACCGACCGCCGTCGCTCGATTCAACAGGCTTATAATGAAGAACACGGCATCACGCCGCAGACGATCCGCAAAGAAGTGCGCGGTGTCATCCGGGCGACGGTCGACGCCGAGGAGGATGTGCTCGAATCGCTCAGTTCGATGAAACCGGCCGAGCGCGAAGAAGCCATCGCCAAGCTAGAAGAAGAAATGAAACAAGCGGCCCGCGACCTCCAGTTCGAACGGGCGGCCGAATTGCGTGACTTAATCTTGGAGTTGAAGGTAGGGAATTAAATGGCTGAGAAGAAAAATGCGATCGTCATCAAAGGCGCTCGCGTCAATAACTTAAAAAATATTGATATTGATATCCCCCGTGATCAGCTCGTCGTCTTGACGGGCTTGTCGGGTTCCGGGAAATCGTCACTCGCGTTCGATACGATTTACGCCGAGGGACAGCGTCGCTACGTCGAGAGTCTATCGGCCTACGCCCGTCAGTTCCTCGGACAGATGGACAAGCCGGACGTCGACACGATTGAGGGCCTCAGCCCGGCTATCTCGATCGACCAGAAGACGACGAGCCGTAACCCGCGCTCGACCGTCGGGACGGTCACGGAAATCTATGACTACTTACGCCTGTTGTTCGCTAGGATCGGGAAACCGGTCTGTCCGCGTCACGGCATCGAAATCTCGAGCCAGACGATTTCGCAAATGGTCGACCAAGTGATGGAACTGCCGGAGAAGTCGCGCTTGCAAATTTTGGCGCCAATCGTCTCAGGTCGCAAAGGGACGCACGTCAAAGTGTTCGATTCGCTTAAAAAGGAAGGCTTCGTCCGCGTCCGTGTCAACGGGGAGACGATCGAACTGACCGATGAGATCGAACTCGATAAAAATAAGAAACATTCCATCGAAGTGGTCGTCGACCGCCTCGTCGTCCGTCCTGACGTCGAGGGCCGTCTCGCCGACTCACTCGAGACAGCGCTCCGTCTCGCCGACGGCCGGGCCATCATCGATAAGATGGATGGGACCGAGCTCCTGTTCAGCGAGCATCACGCCTGTCCGATCTGTGGGTTCTCGATCGGTGAACTCGAGCCGCGCATGTTCTCGTTCAACTCACCGTTCGGCGCTTGTCCGACGTGTGACGGACTCGGCACGAAACTCGATGTCGACCCTGAACTCGTCATCCCCGATCCGTCGAAAACGCTGAAGGAAGGCGCGGTCGTCGCTTGGCAGCCGACAAGTTCGCAATATTATCCACAACTGCTCGCCTCGATGTGCAAACACTTCGACATCGACATGGACGTGCCGTTCGAACGCCTATCCAAGCGGGACCAAGAGCTCGTCTTGCACGGGACGGACGAAGAGTCGTTCTTGTTCCGTTACGAGAACGACTTCGGACAAGTCCGGACGAACACAATCTTTTTCGAAGGGGTACTCCGAAACATCGAGCGCCGCTACAAAGAGACGACGTCCGATTACATCCGTGAACAGATGGAGACGTACATGGCGACACATGCTTGTCCGACATGTAGCGGCTACCGGTTGAAAGAAGAGACGCTCGCCGTTAAAATCACGGGACACCACATCGGGCAAGTGACGAACTTGTCGGTCGTCAACGCCATCGACTTGTTCGATTCAATCATGACGGAGTTGAGCGAGAAAGATATCGCCATCGCCCGTCTCATCTTGCAAGAAATCTGTGAGCGGCTCAGTTTCTTGAACAACGTCGGTCTCGACTATTTGACGCTGTCACGTGCTGCCGGGACGCTCTCTGGTGGAGAAGCGCAACGGATTCGTCTCGCGACGCAAATCGGTTCACGGCTCACGGGCGTCTTGTACGTCCTCGATGAACCGTCGATCGGGTTGCATCAGCGTGATAACGACCGCTTGATCGCGACGCTGAAACAGATGCGTGACATCGGCAACACGCTCATCGTCGTCGAGCACGACGAGGACACGATGATGGCAGCCGACTACTTGATCGACATCGGGCCGGGTGCCGGCGAACATGGTGGAGAAGTCATCGCCGCCGGGACGCCGAAACAGCTCATGAAGAACAGAAAGTCGCTCACGGGGCAATACTTGTCTGGTAAGAAGTTCATCCCGCTCCCGGCCGAACGGAAAGTGCCGGATGAGCGTTTCTTGAAAATCTTGAAGGCGGAAGAGAACAACTTGAAAGGGGTCGACGTCTCGATTCCGCTCGGGATGTTCATCGCCGTCACCGGCGTCTCGGGTTCCGGGAAGTCGACGCTCATCAATGAGATCCTCTACAAATCGCTCGCCCATCATATTAACCGGGCCAAGGCGAAGCCAGGGAAGCATAAGAAAATCGAAGGGCTCGACCATATCGATAAAGTCATCGATATCGACCAGTCACCGATTGGCCGGACACCGCGGTCGAACCCGGCGACGTATACCGGCGTGTTCGATGATATCCGTGACGTGTTCGCATCGACGAATGAAGCGAAGATGCGCGGCTATAAGAAAGGCCGGTTCAGTTTCAACGTCAAGGGCGGACGCTGCGAGGCGTGTCGCGGGGACGGGATCATCAAAATCGAGATGCATTTCTTGCCGGACGTTTACGTTCCGTGTGAAGTATGTCACGGGAAACGCTATAACCGCGAGACGCTCGAAGTGAAGTACAAAGGCAAGACGATTGCCGACGTGCTCGACATGACGATCGAGGAAGGACTCGACTTCTTTGATAAGATTCCGAAAATCAAACGGAAAGTCCAGACCATTTTTGACGTCGGTCTCGGTTATATGAAACTCGGACAACCGGCGACGGAACTGTCCGGTGGGGAAGCGCAGCGCGTCAAACTCGCCTCTGAACTCCATAAACGTTCGACCGGGAAGACGATCTACATCTTGGACGAGCCGACGACGGGTCTTCATGTCGACGATATCGCCCGGTTGTTGAAAGTGTTGCAACGCCTCGTCGAGAACGGGGACACGGTGCTCGTCATCGAGCATAACCTCGACGTCATCAAATCGGCCGACTACTTGATCGACCTCGGACCTGAAGGCGGGGACGGCGGCGGTACAATCGTCGCGACCGGGACTCCGGAAGAAGTCGCCGAAGTGGCAGCATCGTATACCGGCAAGTATTTGAAGCCGGTGTTAGAACGGGATTCGGCCCGGGCGAAACCGAAAGCAGGAAAACGGAAGTAAGGTATAGAAATGATGAGAAACGGGAACATGATTGACGTGTGACCAAATCAAAGGGGGAAACGAACAGTGAAACAAGAAATGCGTGAACTGATTCTCCAGCAAGTGAAAGATGGGAAGTTGACGATTGAAGAAGGGATGACCCAGCTTGAACGGCTCGAGAAGTTAGAGCCTGAGCATGTTCAAGCGCTCGAAGAACGACAAGAGACGGAAAAAGTCGACGCCTATTCGGTCGAGTCGCTCACGACGAAACTGACATCGGCCGTCGAAGGACTCGTCACGAAACTTCGCGACAGCGACTTCACGTTCAGCTCGAATTTCGGGCCGGAAGTGACGTATTCGAAATCGTTCCCGTTCACCGGGAAAGACATCTCGCTCGATTTGTTTAACGCCTCGGCGACGATCGTCTCGTCGGACAACGACGAGTGTGAACTGATCGTCACCGGTCGTCCGCTCCGTCAACAAGACGCGGACAAGGCGCTCGAACAACTCCAGTCAGCCGTCAAGCATTCGGTCATCGGTGACCGTCTCGTCGTGTCACTCCGCGATAAGCTCGTGCGGGCGCACGTCGAACTGTACGTCCCGCATCATCATTTCGATCACCTGCACGTACAGACGCTAAACGGGGAAGTCCGCGCTGACGGACTCGACGTCGAGAGCGTCCGCATCCAGACGGCGAACGGTCGAGTCGTGCTCCATGAAGTGCATGCCTCGGAGCTCCTCCTCAATACGGGGAACGGCACGGTCGAAGTCGAAGGAGTCGAATCTGAACTCGTTCACGTCCGGACCGGTAACGGATCCGTTATCGTGAACGGCAAATACGACAAGGCGTCGCTCAAAACCGGCAACGGAAACATCCGCGCTGAACTCGCGACGGCACGTCCGGCCAAGTTCGAGCTCGCCTCGCTCGCCGGAAACGTCCGTCTCGTCTTGCCGCACGGCGTCGAGGTCGAAGGAGAGCTCGAAACGAACTTCGGCGGTCTCCACTGTAATTTAGACGAACTCGAGATCATCCGCGACCGGAAAGACGTCGCCCAGCGTCGTCTTGAATTCCTGTCGGGACGTGGTCAAACGCCGCGCATCGAAGTTGAGGCCGGGACACGTACCGGTACGATTGACCTCGAACACGGTTCGCTCCACACGCCGTCAACGTTCCTCGAAGAGGACAAGCACGAACCGACGGAACCGATTGACCCGGTCGACCCGGTCAATCCGGGCGACTTGAACAATCCGTTCCATCAGAAATGACCCTGAGCCCGAAGGCAAATCGCTTTCGGGTTTCTTTCAACTTGATAGATGAGGAGGGGCAGGATGAGGCGATTTGTGTCAGCATACGGATGGCTAATGGTCGCGGCGCTGTTACTTGGTGGATGTGATGAGGAACAACGTATCGTTAACGAAACTGAGCCGGCTGGTGATGAAGCGATCGCCATCGCCTGGTCGTATGTGACCGCGCACAATTGGCAGGAACCCGCAATCGATGCAGGGGGGAGTGCCGAGGTGCAGCGTGTTGTGGTCGATGACAGCTATGAACTGTTGGACGATGCGTATGCGGGGACTGAGGCGCTCGCCGTCTCGTTTGCATCCAATCCGAACAGTGTCGTCGGCGTCCCGACGATTTTGGTCGCGCCGGAGTCGAATACCGTGGTCGGTTATTTGCCGGGTGAATGAGACATCCATGACAAAACCCGATGGCGATCGCCTTCGGGTTTTGTCATGCTTACAGATTCATTTGATACTCCATCTGTTCCCAATCCATCATTTGACCGTCATAGATGGTGAACGATCCGATGATGAACAGGATGAATAGGCCCGGTCCGGCGATGAGTAAGAAAATCCCGAGGTTCCGCATCGTCTTCGACCGTTTCCAATAGAAGATGATGGCGACGATCATCGATAAGAGTGACCCGGACAAGAACAAACCGACGATGTTCAAGATGAACAACAATAGTACCGTCTCGTTTTTCGTCACGGCGTATTCACGCCACATGTCAAATAGTGATTTGACCAAGTAGACGAGCGCTGCGATCCCGACGATAAAAATAAAGACAATGGCAATCCAAAATAGTGCATTCATGTAATTTCACCTCCCTATTCGTCTATACCCGTTCTACGGAATTGCCACAATTTAGTTTCAATTGTTTTTTTCGGCGCGTTTCGACTCACTTTCGTTGACGCTTCTCAAGTATAGCTATGATACAATAATGAGCGTGAAAGGGGCAGATTACTCATGCAAAATATCGTACGCACGGCTCAACTCGTTGAGCGCTTCAAACTTCAAGTCATCGCCGGGGAAGAGGGACTTCATCGTCCTGTCGCCACACCGGACCTCAGTCGACCGGGACTCGTCCTTGCCGGCTACTATACCCACTATGCGAAAAATCGGCTTCAAGTGCTCGGGAAGACGGAGCTCACGTTTTATGCGAGCTTGTCGGAAGAGAGCCGCCGCGAGCGGGCGAAGATTTTATGCACGGAATCGACACCGGGCATCCTCATCACGCGCGGCTTCGATATCCCGAAAGAGATTGAAGAAGAGGCCGAGGCGGCGAACGTCCCGCTCATGCGCACGAACGCGGTGACGACGTCGATCGAGTCACAAATCACGAACTTCCTCGAGATGGAACTCGCGCCGATGACGGCGATGCACGGCGTACTCGTCGACATCTATGGCGTCGGGGTGCTCATCAAAGGACAGAGCGGTGTCGGGAAATCCGAGACCGCACTCGAACTCGTCAAACGGGGCCACCGTCTCGTCGCCGATGATTCGGTCGAGATTCGTCAGACCGGGGACCAACTGCTCGTCGGTTCGGCACCGAAGCTGATCCGTCACTTGCTCGAGATTCGTGGGATTGGCATCATCGACGTGATGACGTTGTTCGGTGCTGGCGCCGTACGCTCGCACAAGAAAATCAGCTTGATCATCAACCTCGAGAACTGGGATGCGGGCAAAGTATATGACCGCGTCGGGCTCGATCATAACACGATGAAAATCATCGACAGCGAAGTGCCATTACTCACAATCCCGGTCCGTCCGGGACGAAACTTGGCAGTTATCGTCGAAGTTGCGGCGATGAACTATCGCCTGCAGAACATGGGCATCAACACGGCCGAAGAGTTTGCCGAACGGCTCGCGAACGCCATCCATGATAACGAAGGGGAGATGGAATAATGGTAGAGCCGACATTTGACCGCGTCGCGTTTGAAATCGGATCGCTCCCGATCTATTGGTACGGCATGATCATCGCCTTCGGTGCGATGCTCGGTCTCATCCTCGCCTTGTTCGAGGCGAAACGACTCAATTATGATTCAGAACGGGTCGTCGACGTCATCATCTGGTCGATTCCGATCAGTATCGTCTTTGCCCGGATTTACTACGTCATCTTCCAATGGGATTACTATAGCGAGAACCTCGGACAAATCATCGATATCCGCCAAGGTGGGATCGCGATTCATGGCGCCATCTTCGGAGCGCTCCTCGTCGTCGTCATCTATTGCATGCGCAAGTCGATGTCGTTCTGGAAAATCACGGATATTCTCGCTCCGTCGCTCCTGCTCGGACAAGCGGTCGGACGTTGGGGGAATTTCATGAACCAAGAGGCGCACGGTGCCGAGACGACGAGCCGTTTCTTGAAAGAGACACTCTTCCTCCCGGACTGGATCGTCAATCAGATGTATATCGACGGGGCTTACTACTTGCCGACATTCTTGTTCGAGAGCGTCTGGAACATCATCGGCGTCATCTTGCTCGTCGTCTGGCGTATGGTCGGTAACCCACCGCGCGGCTATATCTTCTTGTCTTACTTCGTCTGGTATTCCATCGGCCGCTTCTATATCGAAGGACTCCGGACCGATAGCTTGATGGCCGGTGACCTCCGGACGGCAGAGCTTGTCTCGATTGCGATGATCGTGTTCGGTGTCGTCATGATGATCGTCCGCCGCAAAGCGAAACGATACGACGACCCTTCAGAGAAAGGACTGTTTGATTGATGGATACACTTCTATTTGACTTAGATGGTACGTTGCTCGATACGAACCCGCTCATCATCGCGAGTTTCCGTCACACGCTCGGGTACTACTTCCCGGATGAGACGTATCGCGATGAGGACATCTTCCCATTTATCGGACCGACGCTCGAGAAGTCGTTCAAAGCGCTCAATGAGCCGGAATGGAAAGAGATGCAGGCGTTCTATCGCAGCTTCAATATCGCCATGCACGACCAGCTCGTCGCCGAGTACCCCGGTGTGATCGAGGGGCTATACCGCCTCCATGCCAAAGGCTACAAGATGGGGGTCGTCACGTCGAAAGGCCGTCCCGTCGTCGAGCATGGTTTGCGTCTGTTCAACATCGACCACTTGTTCGACGTCGTCGTCACGGCCGACGATGTCGTGCATGAGAAACCACACGCTGAACCGGTCGAACGTGCGCTCCGTGCGCTCGGGTCGACGGCGGACCGTGCCGTCATGGTCGGAGACAACGACACGGACATCTTCAGCGGGAAAAACGCCGGTACGAAGACGGTCGCTGTCGGTTGGGCCCTCAAAGGTCGTGCGTTCCTAGAAGCACTCGAACCGGACGTCATCATCGACTCGATGGAACATTTCGAGGCGTGGCTCGATGAGGTCACGATTCATGCGTAAGACGGAACGGTTTCGTCTCGACGGACCGAACCCGCTTTGGCAGATGTATCGGACGATCCGTTTCCTGCGCGTCTTCAAGAACACGACCGTCATCCTCATCGGCCGGTACTTCCCGTCCGTCAAAGCGAAGCGCTGGTTATACCAGACGTTTCTCGGCATGGAGATCGGCGAGTATAGCGCGCTCGCTCTCATGGTGACGCCGGACGTCATGTTCCCGGAGCGCATCTCAATCGGCCGCAACACGGTCATCGGCTTCAACTCGACGATTCTCTGTCACGAGTACCTCGTCGACGAGTATCGAATCGGGGATGTCCATATCGGGGATGAAGTGTTGATCGGGGCGAACGTGACCATTCTTCCGGGTGTCACGATTGGCGACCGCGCCGTGATCGGTGCTGGTGCTGTCGTCCATCGCGATGTTCTACCTGGAGAGCGCGTCGTTGGGGCAAAGCTCCATACCGTCGACACGAAATAGACACAATTTAGCACGAAATCATTTTGAGGTCGAGACACGTATGACCACATAAAATTACTAGGGCGGTATCACTTTTTTTAAAGGGGATGCCGCTTTTTTGTGTCTGTGGGCGCTGACCTGAAACCACCATATTTTTGTCAGAAAGTATTTAATCGACCTAGCAAAATATATTCATTATAGAAGGAATATAGTCCCGATTTTTTTTAAGTTTTTCAGTTGCCCTCGTTGTTTGAGTGCGGTATTCTTAACCCTGCAACTAAAAAAAGATTTAGAGATGATGTGGAGGATTTAGAATATGGAAGCGAACTATGAAGCATTAATGACGCTGCCCGAACCAGAATCTCCGCTCGCCGCGGAGCTCCACTACTATAGAGGTCGTCGTGCGTTACGTGAAGGTCGCCTAGATGAAGCGACTTTTTTCATGGCTGAAGCCACTGCCGCCGCAGCCCACCGCGTCGACTATCACAAACAGTACGCTGAACTGTTATTTGAAGTAGGGGAGATCTATCACGCCAATGATGTGTGGAAACGGGTGCTAGAACTCGATGAGACGTCAACCGAGGCCTTGTATCACCTTGCGAGCAATTGTGCTTATATCTCTTTATATGAAGAAGCGGCGATGTATGCGAAACGTTACCTCGACGTCGAGGCACACGGACGCTATGCGGACTCTGTCCAATCGCTATTAGAACTGATCGAACTCGAGCAAGAACTCGAGGATGAAGATGAAGACGAGTTGATCACGTGGCATACCGAAGCCCAGCAACATATCGACAAAGGGCGACTGTTCGCTGCCAAGTCGACGCTCGAACGATTGATTGACCGCTACCCGCGCTTTTGGCCGGCGTTCAACAACTTGGCCATCGTCAATTTCTATCTTGGCAACGATGAAGCGGCATTCGAGACGCTCGAGTATGTGCTCGACGAAAACCCAGGCAACTTGCATGCGCTCTTAAACACGATTCTGTTGTTGCATGAAGCTGGACAATCGGAAGCGGCGCTCCAACTGTCGGTCCCGCTGACACGTGTCCGTCCACTCCAGTTCGACTTACGCTACAAACTCGCCACGACACTCGCGCTCGTCGGTCAATATGACCGCGCGTACGAAGAACTTCGCCTGTTGAAAGATCGCGGATTCCGTGGGGATTCACTGTTCGGGCATTGGCTCAGCGTGTCCGCCTACAAGACCGGGCGTCTTGAAGAAGCGGCCACCTATTTGAACAGTGACGAGTTGAAACAATTTGAAGAAGCGAGCCCGTATGACATTCGCGACAACCTCGAGTTTCGTTCGGCACTCGTCCAAGGGTTGCGCCAAGAAGAAGACGCGGCTCGAATCGAAATCATCCGAATCATCTCAAAACTTGCCGACGACGAGGCGTTTGAAGCCCTCGCGTTGACGAACGGGATCACCGACAACGAGATGGTGATCGCCTTCGCCGAGAAATGCCGCGCCGAGATTTGCGGGGCCCCGTTCATGGGTGACACTCGAATCACTCGAGCGTATGATGCTCTCGTGCTCGCCGAGACGGAAGTGACGGAAGCGGAACAGATGAGCCTCGAAGGCGATTTCTATGAACGATTTTCCCGTCTGCTGCTCGCCGATGCATCGTTTGAGGATGTCACGGCATCGGCCGCGGCCCTCGTATGGATGTTCTATGCGAAGCGGGATGCCCTCGTCCTCGACGACTGCGCGACCACGTTCGGAATCGATGTCTTGACGCTCACGGAGACGATCCGTTCGTTCAAACAGACACTCGAACAAGCATAAAGATAGACGATACCTCCCTAGGTTTCTTATACTGAAGTCAATCAATTTCATGCAGAGGTGGAATCATTATGACAGAAGAAAAAATCTATGACGTCATTATCATCGGGGCCGGCCCAGCCGGAATGACAGCGGCACTTTATGCGTCGCGCGCCAACTTATCGACACTTATGATCGAACGCGGTATCCCCGGTGGTCAGATGGCGAATACGGAAGATATCGAAAACTATCCAGGATACGACAGCATCCTTGGCCCAGACTTGTCTCAAAAAATGTTCGACCACTCGAAAGCATTCGGGGCGGAGTACGCTTATGGCGACGTCCAAAGTATCTCGGACGAGACGGAATACAAAGTCGTCCACGCGCACAACCGTGACTATAAAGCACGGGCGATCATCCTCGCTTCTGGCGCGCAGTACAAGAAAATCGGTGTCCCGGGCGAAGAAGAGCTCGGCGGCCGCGGTGTATCGTACTGTGCGGTCTGTGACGGGGCGTTCTTCAAAGGGAAGAACTTGTTCGTCATCGGCGGCGGCGACTCAGCTGTCGAGGAAGGCGTGTTCTTGACACGTTTTGCCGACAAGGTGACGATCGTTCACCGTCGCGACGAGCTTCGCGCGCAGAAGATTCTTCAAAAACGGGCGTTCGACAACCCGAAAATCGACTTCATCTGGAACCATACGCTCAAAGAGATCGTGGAAGCGGACGGTAAAGTCGGTGGGGCGCGTCTCGTCAGCACGGTCGACGGGACCGAGTCGGACCATGAGATCGACGGCGTGTTCATCTATATCGGCATGAACCCGATCACTGGTTTCGTCAAAGACCTCGGCATCACGAACGAGCAAGGCTATATCGTCACGAACGAAGCGATGGAGACGACAATCCCAGGGATTTTCGCAGCCGGAGACGTTCGCGACAAGACGCTCCGTCAAGTCGTCACCGCGACGAACGACGGATCGATTGCCGCTCAAAACGCGCAACATTATATCGAGGGACTCCTCGAGGCGTTGCACGAACAACAGGCGTGACATGAGGGAGAAGGGATTGCGGGCGACCGCAATCCCTTCTCTTTTTTTCAGACGTTCGTTATACTAAAGACAGAAGAGAGCTGCACACACGGCTCGGTTGTCAATTTTAAGGGGGCGTCAGTGACATGGAAGACTTTAAAGGATTAGAAGAATTGATCATCATCAGCGGGATGAGCGGGGCCGGGAAATCGGTCGCAATGAATAGCTTTGAGGATCTCGGCTATTTTTGCGTCGATAACTTACCGCCGGTGCTGTTGCCGCAATTGATCGATGTCATCAGCTCGGTCCGGCCGAAGATCGCCGTTGCGATCGACACACGGACGCGTGACTTCATCGACAGCCTGTTCATCGTCATCGATGACTTGGAACAGAAGAACGTGCACCCGCACTTGCTCTATCTCGATACACGGGACGAAGTGCTCGTGCGACGCTACAAAGAGACGCGCCGGTCGCATCCGCTCGCCCCGGAAGACGCACCGCTCGTCGGTATCGGCATGGAGCGTTCGTTGCTCGAAGGGTTCCGAGATCGGGCTCACACACTCTACGATACGAGCGATTTGAAGCCACAGATGCTCAAAGACCGCATCTTGCTCCAGTTCAATGAGGAACGGATCCCGTTCACGGTCAACTTCATGTCGTTCGGGTTCAAGCACGGTGTCCCGCTCGACATTGACCTGTTGTTCGACGTTCGCTTCATCACGAACCCGTTCTATATCCCGGAGCTCCGTCCGCTTACCGGGCAGACGGAAGAAGTCCAGAATTACGTCATGTCGCACCCAGAGGCGCGAGCGTTTTATAAGAAGCTGATCGACATGCTCGAGTTCCTGTTACCGCAGTACAAGCGGGAAGGGAAGACGCAAGTCGTCGTCGCCTTCGGCTGTACGGGCGGCAAGCACCGCTCGATCACGTTCGCCGAAAAAGTGTCGGCGCATTTCGCTGAGCGCTATAACGTCAAGACCGTCCATCGCGACCTCGCGCATGCGACGAAGGAGAAATGAGATGAGACGCGATAGAAAAGTAGTGGCGATCGGTGGCGGTACGGGCCTCTCGACGCTCGTCCGGGGCTTGAAGCACTATCCGCTTGATATCACGGCCATCGTCACGGTCGGGGACGATGGGGGCAGCTCGGGGCGCCTCCGGGACGAGTTCCATATGTTGCCGCCGGGTGACATCCGAAACGTCATCCTCGCCTTGTCCGAGGTCGAGCCGCTCATGGACAAGATTCTGCAATATCGGTTCGACAGCGGCTATGGCCTCGAGGGCCACTCGCTCGGCAACCTCATGTTGACGGCGGCGACGCATATTTGTGAAGGGTCGTTCGTCAAGGCGGTCGACGTCTTGTCGCAACTGCTGAACGCGCAAGGCAAGGTGCTCCCGGTGACGGAGACGCTCATGACGCTCGCGGCCGAATTTGAGGACGGGACGATCGTCAAAGGCGAATCGAAAATCCCGCTCGTCGAGAAACCGATCAAGCGCCTGTTCTTGCTCGAAGATGGTATTAAGCCGGCGGCCGGTGTCGTTGAGGCGATCGCGGACGCGGATTTGATCGTGCTCGGGCCAGGCAGTCTGTATACGAGCATCATCCCGAACTTGTTGATTCCGGAAGTGCGTGACGCCATCGTCCGCTCTAAAAAACCGGTCGTCTATATCTGCAACGTTATGACGCAGCCGGGTGAGACGAAAGGGTAC
The DNA here is from genome assembly GCF_004337025.1 of Exiguobacterium sp. SL-10. NCBI lineage: Bacteria > Bacillati > Bacillota > Bacilli > Caryophanales > Exiguobacterium > Exiguobacterium sp. SL-10. The sequence goes on from NZ_SJUP01000016.1 coordinate 43,128, forward strand.
GACGCGATGAGACATTTGAAATCGATCGAGGCGTACCTTGGCAAGTCGACGGTCGACACGATCGTCGTCAACAACGAACCGATCGAGGACATCTATTTAGAGCGTTATCTCGAAGACGGCTCGGAAGAGGTCCGCTTCGACCGGAAAAAGCTACGAAATTACGGCACGAACGTGCTCGCGGGTGACATCGTCGACTATAACCGTGACTATATCCGCCACGACTCGGATGCGATCGCCGGACTCGTCATGCAGCGCGTCCTGCGCATCAAGAAACCACGCTCATTCCAAGAGCTTGAGCTGAAATAAGTTACGTTTGAACAGAAAGGAGGGGACTGGCATGAGCTTTGCCTCTGACGTCAAAAAAGAATTGACGCAACTCGTCGTGACCGATGCCGAGGCGAAAGCGGAACTATCCGCGCTCGTCCGGATGAACGGGGTCATCTCGCTCGCCTTAGGACGAGGGATGACGCTCGACGTCTCGACCGAGAACGCCGCCATCGCACGCCGCATCTATTCCCTCATGAAACGGCTGTACGACCATCATCTCGATTTGTTCGTACGGAAGAAAATGCGATTGAAGAAGAATAACGTCTACATCGTCCGCGTCGCCCAGCGTGCCGAGACGATGCTTCGCGACCTCGAGATCCTCGGGGAGAACTACGAGATGATCCGCACGCTCAACTCGGATATGACACGTGATGAGAATCTCGCCCGTGCCTATTTACGCGGGTCGTTCCTCGCCGGCGGGTCAATCAACCATCCGAAGACGTCGTCGTACCATCTCGAGGTGTATAGCCTATACGAGAACCATAACCAGGCGCTGCGTGACCTTGCCAACCGCTTCGGCTTGAACGCGAAGACGCTCGAGCGGAAGAAAGGGCATATCCTCTACATTAAAGAAAGCGAGAAAATCTCGGACTTCTTGAAGCTCATTGGGGCGACGCGAGGCATGCTCGACTTCGAAGACGCGCGCATCATCAAAGATATGCGCAACTCGGTCAATCGGCTCGTCAACTGTGAGACGGCGAACTTGAACAAAACGGTCGGTGCGGCGCTCCGCCAAGTCGAGAACATCAAGTTCCTCGAGCGCACGGTCGGACTTGAGATTTTACCGGTCAAACTCCGGGAAATCGCCGAACTTCGGGTCACCCATCAAGACGTCTCGCTCCAAGAACTCGGCGAGATGCTTGAAACGGGACCGATTTCGAAGTCGGGGATTAACCATCGGCTCCGCAAGATCGACCAGATCGCGGAGAAGGTGCGCAACGGTGAAGAAATCAGCTCGTCATGACGCCGGTTGCGCCAAAACCATTCTTCCTATATAATTAGCAATTGTGTATAGGACTTAGAAATGTAATTTAAAGGAGCTTCATGATTATGTCGAATGCAAAGAAAAGAATTTCGCTCACGATCGACGCTGATTTAGACCAGGTCATCACGGAGCGAGCGAAACAAATCGGGATCCCGAAAAGTGCCCTCGTCACGTTCGCAACAAGCCTCTTCCTCAACCAATTGCGCGCGGAAGAAGTATTGTCAGGCGACACGAACGCCATCTATCAGGTCATCCGTAAAGATTATGAACTGCTTACGAGCGTTGATAACTTAGACAAATAATTGCGAAAGGCTGACTCCGGTCAGCCTTTTTTGGTTGCATCCGGCCTTGAAATTTGGAATAGTGGTTATATTGAATTCGAATGGAGGTCGATCCTATGGGGCAAATCTTGCTCATCCTATTGTTACAACTACTCTACGTACCGGTGCTGACGCTTCGGACGATTATGCTCGTCAAAGGGAAAACGATGATTGCGGGGCTGTTTGGAACGCTTGAGACACTCATTTACATCTTTGCGCTCGGTATCGTATTCCAAGATTTGACGACGCTCGGGATGATCGTCTATGCGGTCGGGTTTGGACTGGGGATTCTGCTCGGGGGCTATGTCGAACGAAAACTTGCCATCGGCTACAATATGATCCAAGTCCACACGCAAGAGTTTCCGGCCGAGCTCATCCAAAAGATGCGCGACAGCGGCTATGGTGTGACGCACTATCAAGGGCAAGGTCGTGATGGTGTCCGGTATCGCCTCGATGTCTTGGCGGCGCGGACACGGATGAAAGATTTGCGACAAATGGTCGAGGAGTATGAACCGAAGGCGTTCCTCGTCGCATTCGACCCGATCGACTTTAAAGGCGGCTATATGATGAAAGGGCTCCGACGCCCGAAATGAACGGGACGACTCACAGCAGTGGGTCGTTTTTTTCATGGAACGGGGAATACAAGATACAAAGGAGATGAGCGAGTTGAGACGAAAAGGATTATGGCTTATCGTGGTCGGATTGATTCTCGTCGGTGGCGCGCTGCTGGCCACCTCGTTTTGGAAGTCGGAGTCTTCCATCAAACCACCACTCCCAACGGTACGGGTCGGGTCGGTGACGGCAGAAGTGAAGCAGTCGACATTCTGCTGGTCCAATGGGAATGAGGCAGTATGCGAGGACCACGGCTTGCCAGAAGCGGATGACTTGCAGCTCATACCGGTCGAGCCGGGCGCAGAGATAGAGATCGACTTCCATGCCGAACCGTCGAACGCCTCGTTCCATCAAATCGTCAACGGGGAGCTCGTTCGGTCTGAACCCATCGTCCCCGACGCACCAGGAATCTACTTGTTCGAGACGGGCGGAGATTGGCCGCAAGGGGATAGCCGCTATGTGTTCGGGGTCGAGGTCAAAGAGTAAACAAAAAACCCCATCCTCCGAGGAGAGGGCACTGAAAAACTTCAAATGTTTTTGAACAGAGGAGCGCCGTCCCGGAAGGGATGGCGCTCCTCTGTTTTCATCGCCCTTCAGCCGCCCTGTCCGGCACGCCGCTTTCCTGGGGGCGGGCTGC
>NZ_SJUP01000017.1:0-44017 GCF_004337025.1 Exiguobacterium sp. SL-10
CCTCAGAGACGATGAGGTAGATAGGTCATGGGTGGAAGCACGGCGACGTGTGGAGCTGAATGATACTAATCGGTCGAGGCTTTGATCTAGTCTAATGGTTTGTATGAATTGATGAGTCTTCAGTTTTCAGGGAACAACCCTGAAATGAATTGACACGCCCTCAGGGCGAGGTTAATATTCTTTTGTCTGGTGGCGATAGCGAAGCGGCCACACCCGTTCCCATGCCGAACACGGAAGTTAAGCGCTTCAGCGCCGAAAGTAGTTGGGGGTCTCCCCCTGTGAGGATAGGACGTTGCCAGGCCAACGCGAAAGACGATCAAGCATCCGCTTGGTCGTCTCTTTTTGTATAGTTAAGTCGCATTTATTTCAGATTGGAAGGGTGCCTATATGACTCGGAAACCTAAACATAATCCTTTTACATTTATGGAAACGCTGGAGCAACATGTGCGAGAAGGACGTGTCTCTTTCCATGTACCTGGTCATCACAATGGAACGGTGAGAGATGAGAGGCTTCCTACTGTTTTTCACAAAATTATGCCATATGACTTAACAGAACTTGGGCACTTGGATGATTTACATCATGCGGAAGGGATTATCCTAGAAGGTGAAAAGGCGTTAGGCTCCCTTTATCAGAGCAAAAGTAAATGGTTAGTAAATGGATCTACTTCAGGAAACTGGAGTTTGTTAGCAGCAACCGTAAAGCGTGGAGAGCGAGTATATGTACAACGAAATTCTCACAAATCGGTTTGGAACGCCATTGAGTGGCTCGGTCTAGAGCCGATTTTACTCACACCCGAATTAGATAGAGGAAGTAGCTTGCCTACTGTTGTCGCATTGGAAACAATTCAAGACGCCATCACGCAGTACCCAGGAGGAAAAGCTCTCCTTCTAACATCCCCTACCTATTACGGAGACATGGCAAATATTCCGCAAATTAGTGCGTATTTGCGTTCGTTGAGCATTCCTCTATTAGTAGATGAAGCACATGGCGCTCATTTGATTCACCCTACATTTCCAAAGCGATCGGCCATTTTTGAAGGGGCTAGTGCCGTCGTACAATCAGCTCATAAAACGCTGCCGGCTCTCACGATGGGCGCATGGATTCACTACAAAGAAGAAATTGATGAAAAGCGTTTGTTTCATGCACTTTCGTCGTTTCAAACGTCTAGTCCATCTTACTTGATTATGGCCTCTCTTGATTATGCGAGGGAGTATCTCGAAAATTTAAGTGATCAAGATTGGGCGCATATTCAAACTAGCCATTTCGCGTTCATCATGGAAATGAGACGAGCTGGGTTTTCTATCAAAGTGGGCGATGACTTCACGAAGATGACTGTTTTAACATATCCGAAAAATGGTCTCGTGTTTAGCCAACACTTAGCATCGATTGGGATTGACGTAGAACTGGCTGCAGAAGATCACGTGTTATTCTGTTTGCCGTTAAGGGAATTAAACAGCCAAGAGATTCACCATTGGGTCAAACTGATTAAAAATGCATCGCAGCACGTTCCGCTCATCGTCGAAGATGAGACAATTTTTCCTTATCCGATGACCGAACGCGTATCACTGTTGCATGCTATATCGGATGACGCCGACATTGTCCGTCTCTCGTTTGAGCAAGCGATTGGACATGTTGCTGCGGAGACCGTTATTCCATACCCCCCGGGAATTCCTTGGATTCTAAGAGGGGAAGTCATCACTCATGAGAAAATAAGAGTTTTGAATGAATGGATTTCATTAGGACGGAACCTGCAGGCAAGTAGACATGTTATGATGAAACAAATTGAAGTTATCGTAGAGGAGTTTTAAGCGTGAAAGGTATGTTTATTACTGTGGAAGGACCAGATGGTTCTGGGAAAACAACACAGCTCCAATTGTTAGTTCAGTCGTTGACTGAGCAAGGATACGAAGTGGTCGTCACCCGTGAGCCAGGAGGAACGAAAGTCGGAAATAGCATCCGAGAAGTCTTACTCTCGCCAGAACATGATGAGATGACACCACGCGTCGAAATGATGCTCTATGCCGCATCCCGAGCCCAAAATGTCGACCAAGTGATTCGACCGGCTCTCCACCGCGGAGCGATTGTCGTATGTGATCGATTTGTCGACGCCTCGGTTGCTTATCAAGGATACGGACTCCAATATGACTTGTCGCAAATTTTGTCATTAAACGAGTGGGCAACAGCCGGGATCAAACCTGACTTGACGTTCCTCTTTGATTTGACCCCTGATCAAGCGAGTCATCGCATGAAAGAGAGAGGTCAATTGGATCGGATTGAGAGCCGTGACGAGTCCTTCCACCAACGCGTATATGAAGGATTTCAAAAATTATTAGAACAACATCCGGAACGAATGGTTCGCATCGATGCTAGTGCCACGATTGAAATGATTCAGGATGAAGTGTTAGATATTACGTTAGAACGATTAAATGAAAGAGGAGTGATGCAATAATGAAGATGGTAATCGCGATTGTACATGATAAGGATAGTGCACGCTTGTCAGATGCTTTGATTGAAGAAGATTTCCGCGCTACGAAATTAGCTACGACGGGTGGCTTTTTGAAAGAAGGAAACACCACGTTTATGATTGGTGTACCGAAAGAACGATTAGATGACCTCCTTGCGCTAATTAAATCGAATTGCTCGAGCCGGGATCAAATGATTACGCCGATTTCACCGATGGGTGGTCACGCCGATTCATATATTCCGTATCCTGTAGAAGTCCAAGTTGGCGGAGCGACTGTGTTTGTCTTGCCGATTGAAGGATTCCATCAGTTTTAATGGGAACGGTCACGAATATGAGCTTTCAAGAATTGACGAAAACTCAAACAGTTATTGCGAAAGTAATTGAAAACTCGATTGTTGCTCAAAAGGTCGGTCACGCTTATATTTTCTCTGGTGACTATGAACCTTATTTGATTGAAACGGCGCAACTATTTGCGAAGTCTCTTTTTTGTGAGTCGCCAGATGGGGTAGAGCCTTGTGGTAGCTGCCGAAACTGTAGACGGATGGATTCGGGAAACCTTGTCGACTACATGGAAGTCGAACCGGATGGGGCCAGTATCAAGAAAGAACAGGTGCAACAGCTATTGAGTGACTTGTCTTTACGTGGTGCAGAAGGTGACCGTCAAGTGTATGTCATTCACCAAGCCCATAAAATGACCCCACAGGCCGCCAACAGCCTATTGAAGTTCTTTGAAGAGCCTGGTGTGGGGAAACTAGCAATTTTAGTAACAACCCAGCCACAACTCCTTTTGCCGACAATCCGTTCGCGAGCTCAGCATTTAGTGTTCCGTCCGATTGATCGGGAGCGACTCGTAGAAACGTTAGTAACGGAAGCGCAGTGTACAAGCGATTTGGCACGTCTTGCCTTACAGACGTATCCGAAATGGGAAGATGCGCGTGAGGCGCTTCACAACGACTGGTTTGTACAGGCGTACGGGCTAGTGGTACAATTAGTTGAAGTATTGACAAAACGCCCGCAGGAATTACTTTTATTCGCCCAGGAAAAATGGCTTGGCCATTTCAAAGGGCGGAACGAGTTGCGAGTTGGTCTCGAGCTGTTCGAAAACTGGTTGGAGCAAGCGCTCCATTTCAAAGTACGAACAGATTATGTCCCGGAGTTATTTACGAAAGAACAAGCGCTTTATATCGCGTTTGTTAAAGATCGTCCGGTGCATAAAATCGTCCATGCCATTGAGTATGTCCATGAGGCGATTCGACGACTAGAGGCAAACGTCAATCCTCAATTAACGTTCGAACGGTTAACGTTCGATTTGCAGAAAGGATAGGAGAGCGTGCTTGAAGTAGTTGGAGTCCGTTTTAAAGAAGCGGGAAAAATCTATTACTTTTCACCAGGCGAAGCAACGCTTGAACGTGGGGACCATGTCATCGTAGAGACGGTACGAGGCATCGAATACGGTGAAATCGTCCAAGTTGGTAAACAACTTGGTGAAGACGAAGTGGTTTTACCGCTAAAGACAATCCTTCGTGTCGCTGATTCAAAAGATGCCGAAATCGTGCGAGACAATCGATTGGCTGCTTTTGACGCTCACGCCGTCTGTGAAGAAAAAATTCGTGAACATCGACTTGAGATGAAGTTAGTAGATGTTGAGTATACATTTGATCGTAATAAAGTCATCTTTTATTTCACGGCAGAAGGCCGTGTTGACTTCCGTGAGCTTGTCAAAGATTTGGCGAGTGTGTTTCGGACTCGCATCGAACTTCGTCAAATCGGAGTTCGAGATGAAGCCAAACTCTTGAGCGGAATCGGACCTTGTGGTCGTGTGTTGTGTTGCTCCTCGTTCTTAGGGGAATTTGAACCGGTATCCATTAAGATGGCTAAGGATCAGAATCTATCCTTGAACCCGAATAAGATCTCCGGTGTATGTGGTCGTCTCATGTGCTGTCTGAAATACGAGAATGATACGTATGAAGAATTGAAGCGGGATTTGCCAGACGTCGGAAAACGAATCAAAATTCCAGAAGGTGACGGACGTGTCATCGGTCTCAACATCTTGGATCAGTTGATTCAAGTCGAATTGAATGATCGAACCCGTGTTGTGACGTATACAATCGACGAACTCGTTGAAGTCGGTGCAGTCAAACGAAAACCGTTGAAACAGTGATGGGGTGCTGAGCAGTGGAAAGAATGGATAAAAAGGAAGTCATGATGCGGGTCGACGCGATCGAGCAACAGATGCAATTGTTGACGGAGCATTTAGGGGTGCTCAAAGAGCAACTCGCCTACTTGCTCGAAGAAAACCAACACATGTATCTCGAAAACCATCATTTGCGCGAAAAAGTGGAGCAACTCGCAGAAGTCGATACACCCGACGGCGATCCTCAAATTGCCTTGTCCGGAAAAGGACAAAACAATTTGGCGGCATTATATCAAGAAGGGTTTCATATCTGCAACCTGCACTATGGACAAGTCAGAAAAGATGGAGATTGTCTGTTCTGCATGTCAATGCTAAATAAACATTAATAAAGGGGCGATAGACGGGCATACACCCGTCCGTCGCCTTTGTACGTTATGTAGGAGGGAAATGGCGTGACTGTAAAACAAGGGGAACGTCTTGATGATCTGTTGGGACGTCCCGGAAAAATCATTCAAAGTGATGATGTGTTTTCATTTTCATTGGATGCGGTGCTGCTCGCCGAATTTGTGTGGGTTCCGATTCAAAAAGGGAAGCTCGTTGATTTGTGCGCCGGCACGGGAGCGATTCCACTCTTTTTATCGTATCGGACGAAAGGGACGGTCACGGGCGTTGAAATCCAGCCTCGTCTCGTCGATATGGCGAACCGGAGCATTGGCGTCAATGATCTAGACGACAGGCTTCATATCGTTGAAGGGGATGTGAAACATGCGGCAAGCGTATTAGGGCATGCCCGGTATGACGTCGTCACGTGTAACCCGCCTTACTTTTTGGCGAACGAGACATCACTCCGTAATCAAAATGAGCACCATACGATTGCGCGTCATGAAGTGCTCTGCACGTTAGAAGACTGTATCCGTTCAGCCAGCCAGCTCGTTAAGCCGGGTGGGAAGGTAGCCTTCGTCCATCGGCCAGAGCGACTGCTCGATATTATAACGCTCATGCGGGCGTATCGGATCGAACCGAAGCGAATGCAACTCGTTTACCCAAAACAAGGTCGAGACGCGAACACATTGTTAATAGAGGGGTCAAAAGATGGAAAAGCAGGGCTCACAATCTTACCTCCGTTTGTCGTTTATGAGGAAGATGATACGTACACGAGTGACATGCAGGCAATCCTCGATGCGTAAACACTACGCGTACATCCTTGAGTGTCAGGATGGCACGTATTACACCGGGTATACGACAAATGTGGAAAAACGGATGGAGACGCATAACGCAGGAAAAGGTGCGAAATACACGCGAGCCCGTCTCCCAGTGACGTTACGGTACGTCAAGTCGTTCGAGACGAAGCGTGCGGCCATGCAGTATGAATGGTCCATCAAACAACTCACTCGGGCTCAAAAACAGCAATTGATGGAGGGGACGAGTAATGAACTCACAAAAAAGTTATCAGACTGACGGACCCACGCTCTACGTTGTGCCGACGCCAATCGGAAATTTAGAAGATATGACGTACCGAGCGGTTCGAATTCTAGGGGAAGTGGATTTGATTGCAGCCGAAGACACGCGGCAAACGATGAAACTGTGCCGTCATTTTGGAATCGAAACGAAGCTGGTCAGCTATCACGAGCACAACAAGCACGTGAGCGGACCACGCCTGATTGAAGACATCGAGGCAGGTAAGTCGATTGCCATCGTCTCAGACGCTGGCATGCCGGGTATTTCGGACCCCGGGAGTGATCTCGTGCGGTTGGCCATCTCGGCGAAGCTCCCCGTCGTCGTCCTACCGGGTGCGAACGCAGCGCTCACGGCGCTTGTCGCTTCAGGTCTTGCGACCGAGCGGTTCTTGTACTACGGCTTTTTACCGCGTAAAAAGAAAGAACGTCTCGACATATTGACGTCGTTGCAATACGAGCCGGGCACCATCATTTTTTATGAGGCGCCGCATCGGTTGAAAGAGATGTTAACCGGGATCCAGGACGTGTTCGGCAATCGGCAAATCGTTCTCGGACGCGAGTTGACGAAAACGTTTGAAGAGTTTTTACGTGGGACGGTAGAAGAAGCGCTAGTCTGGTGTGAAGGCGAAGTACGTGGTGAGTTCGTCGTCATGGTGGCTGGCTCGACGGAAGCGGCACCGACACACGACTGGTGGGAGGCGTTATCGCCGCTCGAGCACGTCGATCGTTATATCGAGGACGGATTGAAACCGAACGCGGCCATTAAACAAGCCGCTAAAGAACGAGGTCTGTCGCGCAGCGAGGTTTACGATGCCTATCATCAAGTGGACAAAAAAGAGTAAGCAAGGAATCCCTTGCTTACTCTTCGCTGTAGTAGTTTTCGAGCATGTTTTTCAACTCGACGAGAACGCGTTGCGCGCCTTCTGGTGAAAGGATCAATTTACCGTCTGCCAACTTGAAGTTGTCGTCCGATACTTCGCCCGTCACTTGACAAGTCATATTCGGTTTATATTTTTTCAATACGATTTGTTCGTTGTCGACGTAGATTTCAAGAGCGTCTTTCTCAGCGATCCCGAGTGTGCGGCGTAATTCGATTGGAATAACGACACGACCGAGCTCATCAACTTTCCGTACGATACCTGTAGATTTCATTTTGTGTTTCCTCCTCCAATGGTGTCGAAATCTCTTGGTGACATGAGTCGTCAAAATTCGACAATGTTACTACAGCAAAAAGCATACTAAACTTTCCAATTGTAGTCAACTGCTTACTATTGGAAATCTACATTTTCGAAAAATGACGATGTAAGAGTGATATATACCTAAAATTCCCCGAAAGTTAGGACCTGAAACAAAGAAAGGGTTTATCTGGAACATTTTTAATGAGGGAATAACAAAATAATTCCAAACAATTGGTTTGGAAATTCTTTTGTCGAACCGTGTATAATGGAAATTGCAAATGTCGAAAGGATGGAGAACATACAATGGCGAAGCCTACTTTTTATATTACGACTCCGATTTATTATCCGAGTGCTAAACTACACATTGGTCACGCTTATACGACGGTGGCCGGCGATGCGATTGCGCGCTATAAACGTCTGAAAGGATTTGACGTTCGCTATTTGACCGGGACAGATGAGCACGGTCAAAAGATTCAAGAAAAAGCGAAAGAAGCAGGTGTGACACCGCAAGCGTTCGTGGATGAAGTCGTCAAAGACATCAAAGTGTTGTGGGACCGTCTTGAAATCTCATATGACGACTATATCCGTACAACGGATGCGCGCCATAAGGCCGTCGTCGAGCACGTATTTGAGACGCTTCTGAAGAATGATGATATTTATCTTGGTGAATACGAAGGCTGGTACTCGATTCCTGATGAGACGTATTATACAGAGTCTCAGCTCATCGACGGCAAGAGCCCGGACAGCGGTCACCCGGTCGAGCTCGTACGTGAAGAATGTTACTTCTTCCGCCTCAGCAAATACGCGGATCGTTTGATTGAGTACTTCGAATCACATCCCGATTTCATCTTACCGGAATCGCGTAAAACCGAGATGATCAATAACTTCTTGAAGCCAGGCCTTCAAGACTTGGCCGTTTCACGGACGACGTTTGATTGGGGTGTCCAAGTGCCGTCGAATCCGAAGCACGTCGTGTACGTGTGGGTCGATGCCCTCACGAACTATATCTCTGCCCTCGGATACGGGTCGGACAACGACGAGTTGTTCAACCGTTATTGGCCAGCCGACGTCCATTTGGTTGGGAAAGAAATCGTCCGTTTCCATACGATTATTTGGCCGGCACTCCTCATGGCGCTTGACCTCCCGTTGCCGAAACAAGTTTTCGCGCATGGATGGTTGCTCATGAAAGATGGCAAAATGTCGAAATCAAAAGGCAACGTCGTCGACCCGATTCCACTCATCGACCGCTACGGACTCGATTCGCTCCGTTACTATCTTCTTCGTGAAGTTCCGTTTGGAGCAGATGGAACGTTCACACCGGAAGCGTTTGTGGATCGCTTGAACTTTGACCTCGCGAACGACCTCGGAAACCTGCTCAACCGGACCGTGGCGATGATTAAGAAGTATTTCGATGGCGAGATCCCTGCCTATACGGGCAATGTGACGGAGTTCGATGCCTCGCTGCTTCAAGTCGTCAAGGAGACGACAGAGAAGACGGAAGCTGCCATGGAGCACATGGAGTTTTCAGTCGCGCTCACAAGTATTTGGCAACTCGTCAGCCGTGCCAATAAATACATCGACGAGACGCAACCGTGGGTCCTTGCGAAGGACGAAGCGAAACGGAATGAACTGGCATCGGTGATGACCCACCTTGCCGGCGTACTTCGTCACGTGGCGATCATGATTCAGCCGTTCATGACACGGGCGCCAAAAGAGATGTTCCGCCAGCTCGGGCTTGAAGGAAAAGACATGTCATGGGAAACGCTCGATACGTTCGCGGCTTTCGACGGAGCGACTGTCACTGACGGAACGCCGATTTTCCCACGTCGTGACGTGAAGGAAGAAATCGATGCGATTCAAGAGATGATGCGTCAAGCATCGAAAGCACGCATTGAAGAAGAGGAAGTGGAAGGCGATATCGAAGATGAGGACGTACGTCCAGAAATCACAATCGACGTCTTTGACCAAGTCGAGTTCCGTGTCGGTCAAATCATCGAAGCCGACAAAATCAAGAAGGCGAAGAAATTGTTGAAACTTCAAGTCGACCTTGGCGGGGAGACGCGCCAAATCGTCTCAGGCATCGCTGAATGGTATGCGCCGGAAGATTTGGTCGGGAAGAAAGTCATCGTCGTCGCCAACTTGAAGCCGGTCAAACTGCGTGGCGAGTTGTCACAAGGGATGATTTTAGCGGCAGATAAAGACGGAAAGCTTGAACTTGCGACCGTATCTGAGAATATGCCGAACGGGGCCATCGTCAAATAATCGTTTGGGGGAGACTTCGGTCTCCCTCTTTGTCTATAGAAGGAGGAAGCATCATGTTGATTGATACGCATACCCATATCAATGCCGAGCAATTCAATGAGGACGTCGAAGCGACAATCAAGCGGGCTCGTGCTGCGGGCGTTTCCCCGATGCTCGTCGTCGGATTCGATAATCCGACCATCACGCGGGCAATCGAACTCGCGGAAACGTATGAGGATATTTACGCCATCGTTGGATGGCACCCGGTCGATGCCGTCGATTGTACGGATGCTGATTTGCAGAGAATCGAGACGTTAATGGCCCATCCGAAAGTGATGGCGCTTGGAGAAATCGGACTTGATTACCATTGGGACAAATCGGAGAAAGAGGTCCAACAACGCGTATTCCGTCAGCAAATCGCCATCGCGAAGCGGACGAACATGCCGATTGTGATTCATAATCGGGAAGCGACAGCCGACGTGCTCGATATTTTAGAGGAAGAACACGCCGAAGCGGTCGGTGGTGTGTTCCATAGTTACAGCATGTCTGTCGAACTGTTGGAACGCTGTCTGCGTCTAAACTTCTACATCTCGCTCGGAGGACCGGTGACGTTTAAAAATGCGAAAGTCCCGAAGGCGGTGGCGCAACAAGTGCCGCTCGATCGTCTCCTTGTCGAGACGGACTGTCCGTATTTAACGCCGACACCGTTCCGAGGTAAGCGGAACGAACCAGCTTACGTCACATATGTCGCCGAAGAGATTGCATCATTGCGCGACATGTCCTATGATGCGCTCGCTGAAGCAACGACAGCCAATGCGAAGCGTCTATTTCGTCTCCCATGATGTTCAGGCGCATCATATTGAGTATTGGTGTCGTAGCGACGGCGGTGTTCGCGTATATGGCGATGCAGCCTGAACCGATCACCATCGTGGACGACGGTGTGACGACCGTGTACGAGAGTCGCGGCGAGTCGGTATTAGAGGTGCTTGAAGAGACCGGTATTGTCATTGACGAGGCGGATGTGGTGACGCCCGCCTTAAGTGCCGACATCCCGATGGATCGAGTGATTCAGATTGAGCGGGCCCGCACCGTATCGCTTCAAATCGGTTACGGGCAAGTTGAGACGATCGAAACGCGCGAACGCACCGTCGAAGACGTATTACTTCGCTATGGAGTAAGTGTGCGTGAAGGGGACGATGTGTATCCGGGCATACGTGCACCGGTCACATCAGGGATGACAATTCGTTACCAGCCTGTCGTCGCCCTCGATGTCATTGTCGGGGACGAGGCAAACACCTTGTATACGATGGCTCAAACTGTCGAACAGGCGCTACAAGAAGCGAATGTCACGATTTCTGACCAAGATACGGTCGTCCCGGCGCTAACGACACCGGTACGTGAGGGCATGACCATCACCGTCAACGTGAGTCGAGACGTCGTACAATATGAAAGTCGTCTGATCCCGTTTGAAATCGTCATGGAAGAGGACGACACGCTCGAAATTGGAGAGACCGAAGTCGTACAAGTCGGCATCCCGGGACTCGAACGGACGCGGTATGCACTAACAGTGGAAAATGGTACAATTACAAATCGGACCGAAACGAGCGTTGACGTATTACAGACTGTACGTCCACAAATCATTAAACGTGGGACGAAAGTCGTGGCCGACCCGGAGACGGAACCGGTAACGAATCAAGAGACGACAGCCACACTCGAACCGTCGAGCCCGTTTCGAGAAGAGGCGGAGATTAAAATCGAAGAGACGCCTCGAGCCGAGGATGCTCTGGATTTCACCTCCGCGAAACAACTTCTTGTCGAAGCGACGGCGTATACGAACAATGCGGAAGACACGGTCACATTTGACGGCAGGGTACTGACCCGCAGCGGTTATGATGTAACGGAAACGATCTTGTATGAAGGGATGCGAATCATTGCTGTCGATCCAGCTGTTATTCCCCTTGGCACACGTGTGTATGTCGAAGGATTTGGCATGGCGATTGCCTTAGATACGGGCAGTGCGATCAAAGGGCATAAGATTGATGTGATGATGGACACGAAAGAAGAAGCGGTGACGTTTGGACGTAAACCGCTCACGATTTGGGTCATCCCGAAGCAAGAAGAGAAAGAAGGAAATGATGATGGGTGAAAAGATACAAGAAGTGATTGTCGTCGAAGGACGAGATGACACGACGCGGCTTCAAGAAGTATATGACGTCGATACGATTGAAACGAATGGGTCTGCCGTCTCGAAACAGACGATTGAACGAATCAAACGCGCCCAAGAAACGCGCGGCGTCATCATTTTGACGGACCCAGACTATCCAGGTGACCGAATCCGGGCCATTGTCGAGGAGCAGGTTAAAGGATGTAAGCATGCTTATTTGCCGCGGGCCGAAGCGAAAGATAAACGCGGCAAAATCGGTGTTGAACATGCGTCGCCGGCAACGATTCGTCGTGTGCTCGAAGCGGTGTATGAACAGCGAGTCGAGACCGACATGCCGCTCGTCACCCGTCAGATGGTACTCGAAGCCGATTTGATTGGCGGGGCGGATGCAGCTCGGCGTCGTAAACGGCTTGGCGTGTTACTCCGCATCGGTGAACCGAATGCCAAACAGTTTGTAAAGCGCGTGGAGGCGTTACGGGTCACGATTGAAGAATGGGAACGGGCATTGGCTCAGTTAGAGGAGGAAAATCATTGAAAGACATTGCAACCATCCAACGCACGAAATCAATTTTAGAACGTCACGGCTTCTCTTTCAAAAAGTCGCTCGGACAAAATTTTTTAATCGACTTAAATATTTTGAACAAAATCGTGGATGCGGCTGAGTTAGGTGAGGCGAGCGGGGTGCTCGAAATCGGTCCGGGCATCGGGTCGTTGACGGAACAGTCTGCCAAGCGGGCTAAGAAAGTCGTCGCCCTTGAGATCGACCAACGCCTGCTTCCGATTCTGGAAGATACGATGTCGCCCTATCCACATGTGCACGTCATTCACGGCGATGCACTTGAACTCGATATTCAAAGTATCGTGGAACGTGAGTTTTTTAACCAAGGAATCGAAGACATTTCAGTTGTGGCGAACTTGCCATACTATGTGACGACGCCAATCATCATGCGGTTACTCGAGAGTCAGGTTAAATTCCGCTCCCTCGTCATGATGATTCAAAAAGAAGTGGCCGAGCGAATCGGAGCGAAGCCGGGGACGAAAGCGTACGGTTCGCTCTCGATTGCGATTCAGTATTACGCAGAGGCGAATGTGAGCTTTATCGTCCCGAAAAGTGTGTTCATGCCGGCACCGAACGTCGATTCAGCGGTCATCACATTGAAAATGCGTCCAAAGCCGGCCGTTGATGTGAAAGATGAAGCCTTCTTCTTCGAACTTGCCCGGGCCAGTTTCGCACAACGTCGAAAAACCATTCTAAATAACTTGACGAATCATCTTGGGAAAGACAAAAAAATGGAAATTGAACAGTTTTTAGGTGAAGCCGGAATCGATCCGAAACGGCGAGGCGAAACGCTTTCGCTTGAGGAGTTTGCACGGTTAGCTGACACAATTTTACCACTTAAAAACAGTTGACGACCGGATAACGAATCGATATAATATTAATCTTTATTTTCTTTTTTGAATGTGTTATACTTGTAACAGTGAGGTGAAGCGTATGCCAAAGACGTTGCAAGAAATCAGACAGAAACTCGAATCGCATGTTGGAGAACGATTGACGTTGAAAGCAAACGGCGGTCGTAAGAAAGTCGTTACTCGGTTTGGAACGCTCGTTGAGACGTATCCCGCGGTGTTCGTCGTCAAATTGGATGAAGACCACCATAACGTGGAACGTGTCTCATATAGCTACGCTGATGTCCTAACGGATACAGTTAAAATTGAATTCAGTAATTGATCGATAAATGAGGGGCGGATGCATTGGCAGCTGCTTCTTTTTTTGTGCGCTCGTTTACGGTACAATGGCGAACAGGAGATACATGGGAAGGGTGAACGATATGCGCACGATCAGTGTGAAAGCGCCGGCAAAAATCAACTTGACGCTCGATGTCCTTGGGAAGCGGACAGACGGCTATCATGAAGTGGAAATGGTAATGACGACAGTAGACTTATCGGACCGGTTGGAATTGACCGTGCTCGATACGGATGAGATTCGGATCCAGTCCGAGCATGCCTATGTGCCGAACGACCATCGAAATTTAGCTTACCGTGCGGCTGAGCTGTTACGGAAGCGATTCAACATCAAACAAGGCGTCGAAATTGTATTAGACAAGCAAATCCCGGTCGCGGCAGGATTAGCCGGCGGCTCGAGCGACGCGGCGGCTACACTTCGGGGGATGAACGAACTGTTCGACCTCGGCCTTTCGTTAGAAGAGTTGGCCGAACTCGGGGCCGCCGTTGGATCGGACGTATCGTTTTGTGTCATGGGAGGAACTGCGATCGCGCGCGGTCGCGGCGAACAGTTAGAGACGATTCCATCACCGCCGCCGTGCTACGTCGTATTGGCGAAGCCGAAAATCGGCGTGTCGACTGCTGACGTCTATCGTGCCGTGCAGATGGAGAAGATTGTCCATCCGAACACCGAGGCGATGGTCATGGCGATTCGGGATCGTGATTTCGAGGGCATCTGTTCACATCTCGGGAACGCCCTCGAGGCGGTCACGCTCGAACTTCATCCGGAAGTTCGCCAAATCAAAGAGACGATGCTCCACTGCGGGGCGGATGGGGTGCTCATGAGTGGCAGTGGGCCGACGGTGTTCGCATTGATTGAACACGAGCAAAAAGCACATCGTGTCTATAATGGTCTGAAAGGATTTTGTCCTGAAGTGTTCGTCGTTCGGATTCTCGGCAAAAAACATTGAACAAAGACGAATGAGAGTGATATATTCTGTTTAGAACATTCGTCTATTATTGAAGAAGTGAAGGGGAATCCGTATGAAAATTCGTAGAAGTGGTCGTCTTGTCGATATGACCCGTTATTTGCTGGACCATCCACACCAGCTTGTCTCATTATCGATGTTTTCGAGTCGTTATAAAGCAGCTAAGTCATCGATCAGTGAAGATTTGGTCATCGTCAGTGAAATGCTTTCGCATGATGGTACCGGAAAACTTGTCACAGTGCCAGGAGCAGCCGGAGGTGTCATGTTCATTCCAGGATGGAGCAAGGAAAAGTCGCTCTCGATGATCGATGGCTTGTGTGAACAGTTGTCGAAACCGGAACGCCTGCTTCCGGGAGGGTACCTCTATTTGACAGATGTCCTTGGGAACCCAAGTCAAGTGAAGCCGATGGGGCAAGTCTTTGCATCCGTGTTCGCCGATCGAAAAGTCGATGTCGTCATGACGATCGCGACAAAAGGGATTCCGCTCGCTTATGCTGTTGCTGAGCAACTTGGTGTCCCATTCGTCATCGTTCGCTCTGATAGTCGTGTCACCGAAGGCTCAACGGTCAGCATCAACTACGTCTCGGGCTCATCAAAGGCGATTCGTACGATGGCGCTCGCTCGTCGCAGTCTGCCTCGTGGCGCGAACGTCCTATTGATTGATGACTTTATGAAAGCCGGTGGTACGATTCGCGGGATGATGAGTCTCTTGAACGAATTCGAGGCGAATCTTGCGGGTGTCGGTGTTCTCATGGAAGCGGAAGGCGCCGAGAAGAAGATGGTGAGCGAATACGTCAGTTTGATGAAATTGACGAACGTCGATTCAGATGAAGGGCTCGTCACGATTTCGCGCGGAAACGTCGAACAGTTCTTAAAGTGATTGGCAAAAATTTGATTTCGTTTTATGATGAAAGGGTATAAGATTCGTACGAAGTCACACCAGTTCGCTTGGAATCATCTCAGCCTTTTAGAAAGTACACCATGGTCTAGACAACGATGAAAAGGGGATGCGAAACATGCAGATCACAGACGTAAAAATTCGCAAAGTCGCGACGGAAGGTAGAATGAAGGCACTCGCCTCCATTACACTTGACCATGAATTTGTCGTACATGACCTTCGAATCATTGAAGGAAGTACCGGTCTTTTCGTAGCGATGCCGAGCAAGCGAACGCCAGAGGGGATTTTTCGCGACATTGCTCACCCGATCAATGGAGATATGCGTCAAAAAGTCGAGGCGGCTGTTTTAGAGGCATATGACCGAGAGGACATCGCCATCGCCGAGACGCGAGTACGGCACAATGCCATGAATGAGTAATTTTTGACAGCGGATGGGGACCCTTCCGCTGCCTTTTTACGTTTCATTGGTTACGAATGGTTACAACTGTTGAAACCATGTCACGGTTTCGATATAGTAGATACGGTGTAAATAAAGGTTTGAATGCAGAAAAAACCGAACGGTTGAGTACATTACAGTCGATATGAGATAGGAGCGAATCAAGAATGGATCGTTTTGCAGTCATTTTGGCAGCAGGTAAAGGAACGCGCATGAAGTCGAAACTCTATAAAGTGCTTCATCCGGTCCTCGGAAAACCGATGGTCGAACACGTCGTCGATCAACTCGACAAAATCGGGGTCAGTCGTCAAATCGTCATCGTCGGCCATGGGGCTGAAGCGGTACAAGAGACGTTGGGCTCACGCGTGGAGTATGCGGTCCAAGAAGAACAACTCGGTACAGGCCATGCCGTGCAGATGGCAGAAGGCGAACTCGCCGGTAAGCCCGGCGCGACACTTGTCGTTTGCGGGGATACGCCACTGTTGACAGCGGAAACGCTCGAGGCGCTGTTGGCTCATCATGAAGCTCAACAAGCAAAAGTGACTGTATTGACAGCCATCGCTGACGATGCGACAGGATATGGTCGCGTCATTCGTGGCGAAGACGGGAACGTCACAAAAGTTGTCGAGCATAAAGATGCGTCTGACACTGAGCTACAAATTCAAGAAATCAACACCGGAACGTACGTGTTTGATAACGAGCTCTTGTTCGATGCCTTGAAACAAGTCGGAAACAATAACGCTCAAGGCGAGTACTATTTGCCGGACGTCATCTCAATCGCAAAAGAAGCAGGCGAAGTCGTGGCAGCACATACGGCGCCAACATTCGATGAAACGATCGGGGTCAACGACCGGGTCGCCCTCTCACAAGCTGAAGCGGTCATGCGCAAGCGGACGAATGAACGCCTTATGCGAGACGGTGTGACGTTCATGGATCCTGCTTCGACGTACATCTCACCGGATGCGGTCATCGGCTCGGATACGATCATCTATCCAGGGACGGTCATTCTCGGGAAGACGGTCATCGGTTCAGAATGTGTGATTGGTCCAAACTCAGATATTCGTAATAGCGTCATCGAAGACGGAGCGATTGTTCGTCAGTCGGTCGTCAGTGATAGCCGTGTCGGAAGTGGGGCACAGGTCGGACCGTTCGCCCATCTTCGTCAACAAGCAGTGCTCGGCGCCAACACGCGCGTCGGTAACTTCGTGGAAATCAAAAAATCGACGTTCGGGGACGGTGCAAAAGCATCACATCTCAGCTATATCGGAGATGCTTCGATCGGGGAACGCGTCAACCTCGGCTGTGGATCCATCACGGTCAACTATGATGGCAAAAACAAGTTTGAAACGGTCGTCGAAGCCGATGCTTTCGTCGGATGTAACGTCAACTTGATTGCTCCAGTGAAAGTCGGGAAAGGTTCGATTGTTGCAGCTGGTTCGACCATTACAGATGATGTGCCAGAAGAGGCACTTGCGATTGCTCGCGAGCGCCAAACGAACAAAGAAGGTTACACGAAACGATAAGTTGCTGCCTATTATTATGGAAAACGATGGAGGAGAATCCTAAACATGTCTACTGTATATGAACGTGAAATTCGCCTATTTAGCTTAAACTCAAACCGCCCACTCGCCGAAGAGATTGCCAAAGAAATTGGCATCCCGCTCAGCGATTGCCAAGTGAAGCGGTTTAGCGACGGAGAACTTTACATCAACATCGAGGAGAGCGTACGAGGCGATGATGTGTACATTATTCAATCGACAAGCTCACCGGTGAACGAGACGCTTATGGAGTTACTCGTCATGATCGATGCGTTGAAGCGGGCTTCAGTCCGGACAATCAACGTGGTCATGCCTTACTACGGTTATGCTCGCCAAGACCGGAAGGCGCGCTCACGTGAGCCAATCACAGCGAAACTCGTCGCTGATCTGTTGACGGTCGCAGGCGCGACACGTTTGATCACGATGGACTTGCACGCTGCTCAAATCCAAGGTTTCTTCAATATCCCAGTAGATCAATTGTTAGGTGTTCCACTCATCTCGACGTATTTCGAGACAGAAGAATTCAAAGCGAAAGACATTGTTGTCGTTTCACCAGACCACGGTGGCGTCACGCGTGCCCGTAAGCTCGCGGAACGTTTGAAGGCACCAATCGCCATCATCGATAAGCGTCGTCCAGAGGCGAACGTGGCGGAAGTCATGAACATCGTTGGCAGCGTCGAAGGCAAGACGGCCATCTTGATCGATGACATCATCGATACAGCTGGAACGATCACGCTCGCAGCGGATGCCATCGTTCAAGCGGGAGCAAAAGAAGTGTACGCCTCGTGTACACACCCGGTTTTATCTGGACCTGCGATGGAACGGATTGACAATTCGTCAATCAAAGAACTCGTCGTTTTGAACACGATCGATTTAGAAGGTCGCGAATGTTCGAGCAAAATCAAGCAGATGTCGGTTGCCCGTTTGCTTGGGGAAGCGATCATGCGTGTCCACGAGCACAAATCGGTGAGCACGCTGTTCGATTAAAAAAACGAGGCCCGAAGGCGTTCGCCTTTGGGCTTTTTTGTTCAGGAGGAATAAGATGAAATGTATCGTCGGCCTCGGGAATCCAGGCAAAAAATATGAGATGACCCGTCACAACGTTGGATTTTTAGCGATTGATCGCTTAGCTGATAAACATGGGATTCAACTCGATGAAGCCAAGTTTAAAGCAGTAATCGGAACGGGAAGAATCAATGGAGAACGTGTCGTCCTCGTCAAACCGCTCACCTACATGAATCTGTCAGGAGAGTCGGTTCGTCCGATTTTAGATTACTATAAGATTGAAATCGATGACTTACTCGTCATTTATGATGACTTAGACATGGTGCCGGGGAAACTACGATTCCGTCCGAAAGGCAGTGCCGGAGGGCATAACGGCATCAAGTCACTGATTCAGCATCTGGGCACCCAAGACTTCAAACGTCTGAAACTCGGGATCGGTCGTCCGCCGCATCCGATTAAAGTCGTCGATTGGGTACTGATGAACTACCGAAAAGAAGATATGCCAGAATTGAATGATACGCTCGATCAAGCGGTGTCCGCCGCGACTGATTTTGTGGACACGGAATGGATCGCGCTCATGAATCGATATAACTAAAGGGTCAACGTACCCTTTTTTGTCGTATGAGGTGGAGGAAATCAAATGAATGCTTTAGAGAAATTCATGTTGGCATTGCCTGAGACGAACGTGATTCGGGAGCGGTTGCCAAAAGTCGATCGTCAACTCGTCACCGGTCTGACAACGAGTGCTAAGGCGCTCGTGTTGGCAGGTTTGGCGAAAAATTCGCCAAGACGCCTCGTCGTCGTCACGCATAACATGTATCAAGCGCAAAAAATGTATGATCAGCTCGAGTCGCTCGTCGGCCCGAGCAACACGTTGCTTTATCCGATTGACGAGACGCTCGCTGGCGAACTGTCACTCACATCGAGCCCGGAACTGCTTGCCGCGCGGATTGAAGTTCGAACACGTCTCCTTAACGAAACGGGAGGCGTCCTTGTCGTGCCACTTGGTGGGTTACGTCGCTTTATCCCGAGCCCGACGGACTGGCAGACGAGCCATCGCATCATCAAACCAGGGCAAGAACTCGATTTGAAGCCGTTTGCCGAGACGCTCATCACGCTCGGATATGAACGCACGGCCACCGTGACCGCGCCGGGTGAGTTCTCTGTACGGGGAAGTATTTTAGACGTCTATCCGCTTACTGAAGCGCGTCCATATCGCATCGATTTATTCGATACCGAAGTGGATTCGATCTTTACGTTCGATGCTGAGACACAACGTTCACTCGGGGTCGTCGCTGAAGCGGTCATTCCACCGGCCACCGAGTTTATCGCGTCGACAGAACAACTGAAAAAAGCTGGACAGGCACTCGAACGTCAATACGATCGGACGCTCTCGTTGATCGAGACGGAGACGATTCGTCAAGCGCTCGAGGACGGGATCGCTCGGGACATCGAACAGTTTGGCCGTGGCGAAGCACCTGAGAAGGTCGGGAAGTATACCCCGCTCCTATATAGTTCGACGCTCCTTGATTACGTCGGACCGGATGCTGTCTTAATTTTAGATGAAGTGGCACGGATTGAAGATGCTGCCGATGTGCAAGACCGTGAGGAAGCCGAATGGTTCTCGTCGCTCATTGAACGCGGTGAGTCCGTCAGCAACTATACGCTCGCCGTCCCGATGCATAAAGTGTTTCGTGATTTGAAGCAAGTGGCGTTCTCGCTCCTCCCATCGAGACGGTCGGGAATTCCGGAGACGAACACGGTCCATCTCAGTTGCCGTCCGCTCCCGGCGTTCCACGGACAGATGCATTTGCTGAAGCAAGAAGTTGAACGGTGGCAACAAGGTGACCATCGCCTCGTCTTTTTAGCAGGAGATCAAATGCGAGCCGATAAAGTCGTGGCGTTGCTTGAAGACTATGGCATCTCGTCCACGTTCACGAATGTGGATGGCGAGCTGTTGCCGCGTCACGTCCACGTCATGATCGGGCAAATCGAAGGCGGATTCGAACTCTCGACGAGCCGTCTCGTCGTCGTTTCCGAAGAGGAACTGTTCAAGCGTGTCACGAAACGGAAACGACAGACGAAGAACTTGACGAACGCTGAACGGATTAAAAGTTATCAAGAATTAAAACCGAACGACCACGTCGTCCACATCCATCACGGGATTGGGAAGTACCTCGGCATCAAAACCATCGAAGTCGGCGGCATTCACCAAGACTACTTACATCTTGTCTACGCCGGCGATGATGCGCTCTATGTCCCCGTCGATCAAATCGATCTCGTCCAAAAATATGTCGGGGCCGAAGGGAAAGAGCCGAAGATTTATAAACTTGGTGGAACCGAGTGGAAGAAGGTCAAATCGAAAGTCGCCAAATCGGTCGAAGATATCGCCGATGAGCTGATCAAGCTGTATGCGGCGCGGGAAGCGTCCGTCGGCTATGCATTCCCGACCGATGATGAGGAGATGAGCCAATTTGAAGGTTCGTTCCCGTATGCGGAGACAGAGGACCAGGTCCGTTCTATCGCTGAAATCAAGGCCGACATGGAGCGATCGCGACCGATGGACCGTCTCCTCTGTGGCGATGTCGGTTATGGAAAGACAGAAGTGGCGATTCGAGCCGCATTTAAAGCGGTTCTTGCCGGCAAACAAGTCGCTTTTCTCGTGCCGACGACCGTGCTCGCACAACAACATTACGAGACGATGCTCGAGCGGTTCAGTGAGTTTCCAATCAACGTCTCCGTCATGAGCCGATTCCGCTCGAAAAGCGAGATGGCTGCAACGAAGAAAGGTTTAAAGGAAGGGACGATTGACGTCGTCGTCGGGACGCACCGTGTTTTGTCGAAAGACGTCACGTTCGCCGACCTCGGTCTCGTCATCATCGATGAGGAACAACGTTTCGGGGTCAAACATAAAGAGCGACTCAAGCAGTTGAAGACGAACATCGATGTCTTGACGCTCACAGCGACACCGATCCCGCGGACGCTCCATATGTCAATGATTGGGATTCGAGATTTGTCGGTTCTCGAGACACCGCCAGAGAACCGCTACCCGGTCCAGACGTATGTCATGGAGTATGACGGCATCGTGCTGCGTGAGGCACTGGAGCGCGAACTCGCACGAGGCGGGCAGGCGTTCTTCCTCTACAACCGCGTTGAAGGGATTGAACGGAAGGCTGAAGAGATTCGCGCTTTGTTACCGGAAGCGCGCATCGCGACGGCGCACGGTCGGATGACCGAGACGGAACTCGAGAGCCAGCTCATCAGCTTCCTTGAAGGAGAAGCGGACGTGCTCGTCTCGACGACGATTATCGAGACCGGCATCGATATCCCGAACGTAAACACGCTCATCGTCCACGATGCGGATAAGATGGGGCTGTCACAACTGTATCAGTTGCGTGGTCGAGTCGGCCGTTCCAACCGGATTGCCTACGCCTACTTCACGTATCGGAAAGACAAGCGCTTGACCGAGGTCGCGGAGAGCCGGTTACAGGCCATCAAGGAGTTCACGGAGCTCGGGAGCGGGTTCAAAATCGCGATGCGCGACTTATCGATTCGCGGCGCCGGCAATTTGCTCGGAGCCCAGCAATCCGGCTTTATTGATTCGGTCGGGTTCGATTTATACTCGCAAATGTTGTCTGAAGCCATCGAAGAACGGAAAGACCGGATGCGCGGTCAGGCGAAACAAGTCGTCTTCAAACCGGAGATCACGTTCCAAGCGGACGCGTATATCCCAGACGAGTATTTGTCAGATAGCGAATTGAAAATTGAGATGTACAAACGTTTCAAATATGTTGATACACCAGAGGCTTTGTTCGCCCTTCAAGACGAGTTGATTGAACGGTTCGGCGAATTCCCAGAACCGGTCTCCCTCCTCATCCAACTGACGCGTCTACGGATTTACGGGGAAATGGCGAAAGTGGCCCGTATCAAACAGACACCGGGTCGCATCGAGATGGTATTGTCGCTCGAATCGACGACGGCGCTTGACGTCCCATCATTCATGGAATGGACGATGCCGCTCGGCCGGAAGCTCGGTGTCGGTCAAGACAACGGCGCGCTCAAGTTGTCGCTCAGCGGTCGGATGCCAGTCGTCGAGCTGTTGAATGATGCCGATACTGTACTTGAGGAGCTCGTGAAGAGGTTGGCGCATGCGGTCGCCAAGTAAGTTTGCGACCGGGGTCGTCTTATTTGCGCTCGCGGGCTATCTTTCAAAGTTCATCAGTTTTGCGTATCGGGTCCCGTACCAAAATATCGCGGGAGACTTCGGGTTATATGCCTATCAGACGGTATATCCATTTGCCGCAATCGTCGCCTCGCTCGGCATGTATGCGATGCCGGTCGTGATTGCGAAAATCGGTGTCGGGGCCCAAGGGCCGCGGCGAAAGCTCGAAGTGTTATGGGGAAGTTTTTATGTCTTGCTCGGTCTCGCTCTCACACTTGTCATCGCGATGTGGGCGCTCGCGCCGGTTATTGCCCGTCTCCTCGGTGATGTAGAACTCGCACCGACGTTACGCGTGATCAGTCTGAGTTATTTGCTCATGCCCGCGTTGGCGGTGCTCCGCGGTTCGTTTCAATCAGTCGATGACTTGAGACCAAGCGCCATTTCGCAAGTGCTCGAAAATCTTGTCCGCGTCACAGTTTTGCTCATCGCCTTGTTGATTGGCGTCCGCTTTGGACAAGACGCCTATACGTTGAGCCGTTATGCGTACGCAGCGACGCTCGTCGGGGGTGTCATCGCCATTGTCATCTTGTCGTTATGGGCGAAGCAGCTAAGAGTCGTCCCGGTACAATCCGCGACGTTGCGGTCTGTCCTTCGAATCTTACTGACGACCGGCTTTGCCGTCGGATTCGCCTCGCTCGGGATTTTATGGATGCAACTCGTCGACTCATTCACGATTGTCAATCTGATGGGTGGGGATTACGCGGCGAAAGTCGGGAAAGGGGTATTTGACCGAGGCTATCCGCTCGTTCAATTCGCGATTCTTTTCACGACGGCGCTCGGGATGGCGAACGTACCGAACTTGGTGCGCCATTATCGTGCCGGTCGGGTCGAGGCGACGTCTTTCGGACTCAGCTCGATGATTCGCGTGACGACGACAGTTGCCGTAGCGGCGACGGTTGGCCTGATGGGCGTCATGTTCCCGTTAAATATCGCCTTATTTGAAAATGCGGCCGGAACAATGGCGCTCGTCTTACTCTCGACGAGCACGTTTGCCGCATCGCTTGCCGTAGCGAGTATGACGTGTCTACAGGCGATTGACCGGGAACGGACGGCCGCAATCGGCATGCTTCTCGCAATCGGTGTCAAGCTGATCAGCAACCTGTGGCTCGTTCCTCACTACGGTATTGAAGGGGCCGCCATTGGAACGTCGATTGCCTTTTTAGCGATGGCCGCCTTCAACTTCAATCGGCTCGATCAAATCATCCCGCTAGGCATGCTCCGATTTAAACACTATGGGCGTCTCGTCAAAACGGTGGCGCCGATGGGCGTCGTCTTGCTCGGCTTGAATGTTATTGCGCTTGATTGGTTGACAGACCGTCTTGACGCCCTCGTCTGGCTTGGATTCATGCTCTTGCTTGGGGCCGGCAGTTATGTCTGGCGATTATGGAAAGAACAAGTATTGACGACAGAAGAGTGGGAGATGATTCCGTTCGGAGGTCGACTCATCAATCTGTTAGAAAAAAAGGAGAATTAAATATGAGTTACGGAATTACGGTCGTCGGCCTCGGGTCTGGCGAACTCGAGCAATTACCACTCGGTGTCTATCGTCACTTGAAACAGCAACCGCTCGTTTGGTTGCGTACGAAAGAGCACCCGGTCGTCAAAGAGCTGGAGATGGAAGGCGTTCACTTTGAATCGTTTGACTCGATTTATGAATCGTGCGATACGTTTGAGGAAGTGTATACCCAAATCGTTGCGACATTGCTTGAGAAGAGTGAAGAGATGGCCATCACCTATGCCGTGCCGGGTCATCCGTTCGTGGCGGAGCGTACGGTCGAACTGCTCGTCGAGCAAGATGCGAACGTCACGTTCCTCGGGGGACAGAGCTTTTTGGACGCCATGTTCCAAGCCCTTCGCATCGACCCAATCAACGGCTTCCAATTACTCGATGCGACGGCGCTCGATGTGGAACGGATTCAAGTGACCCAACACGTGTTGATCGGACAAGTGTATGACGGGTTCGTGGCCGGAGACGTGAAAGTCCAATTGATGGAACGATATCCGGATGAGCATATCGTCAAACTCGTGACGGCTGCTGGGACGAAACGCGAGCGGGTCAGTGAAATCCCACTCTACGAGATGGACCGCGTGGCAGAGGTCGATAACTTGACGACGCTCTATGTGCCGCCGTTGATGGACGAAGCACATCTCGCCCGCGAGTTCTCGACGCTGAAGCACATCATCGAGACACTCCGTGGACCGGACGGGTGCCCATGGGATCGAAAGCAGACGCACGAATCGCTTCGCAAATATTTGCTTGAAGAAGCGTACGAATTGATTGAAGCGATCGACGAGGAAGACGATGATGCCATCGTCGAAGAGCTCGGTGACGTCTTGCTTCAAGTCATGTTACATGCCCAAATCGGGGCGGACGAAGGCTATTTCGATATTCGGGATGTCATTGGCACCGTCAGTGAGAAGATGGTACGCCGTCATCCTCATGTGTTCGGTGACGTGACGGTCGATGATGCCGATGAAGTCGTGACGAATTGGAATGCGATTAAACAAGTGGAAAAAGGGGAAAAGAGAAAATCGCAGCTAGATGGTGTCCTCATGACGCAACCTGGGTTGATGCGGGCCGAGCAATTGCAGAAGAAAGCTGCTCAAGTCGGTTTCGAATGGGACGATGTGCAAGGTGCGTTCGAGAAGTTAGAAGAAGAGCTTCACGAGTGGAGAAGTCAGCCTGAAGATGAACGAGAGCTTGGCGATGTCCTGTTCTCGGTCGTCAACGTAGCGCGTTATTTCAATTTGAACGCCGAGCAGGCGCTCGAACGGACCAACCAAAAATTTAAGAGACGATTCGAATATATTGAAGCGAACGGCTCCATCGGAGAGATGACGCTCGACGAGATGGATCGACTCTGGGATGAAGCGAAGGAGAAGGGATTATGAGACTAGACAAGTTTTTGAAAGTATCCCGTTTGATTAAACGGCGTACGTTGGCGAAAGAAGTCGCCGACCAAGGCCGGATTCAATTGAACGGACAAGTGGCGAAAGCGAGCACGGACGTCAAAGTCGGTGACGAGTTGCAAATTCGATTTGGGAACAAGCTCGTCACGGTCGTCATCGACTCGATTGCCGAGCATGCCCGCAAAGAGGACGCGAAAGAAATGTACCGCTTGCTCAAAGAAGAAAAGGTGAACAGTGGTACGGAAGCGTAAAAAAAAGGTATACTGGACGTAACAGGACAGGAGGAAGGTGATTCGATGAATGGACGTAACCCGATGGAACGCAAACAGCGGATTCGGGCTCTTGATGAACGAAGAGAACAGCTGGAAAAAGAAAAGAGCCGGCAACGTATCCATCTTCGACGCCGCCTGGCTGCAGCCTCGCTTCTCTTTTTGTTGATGATTGTCTTCATCGGTCAGAGTTACTTCTCAAAAGTCGGATATGTGTCCGAACAGGAACGGAAACAAAATGAAGCGCAAGTCGAACTTCGAGAAACGAAGGACGAGCAATCGGAATTAAAAGAGCAGGTCGAGCGTTTACAAGACGAAGAATACATCGCCAATCTAGCGCGCAACGAGCTGTTGTTCTCGAAAGATGGCGAGATTATTTTTTACTTCTCACCAGAGGAATAAGTGGGTTCGTTGACCGTTGGCGAATCGACTCGTATAATTGTAGGGAATCAATCAAAAAAAGGAGTACATTATTTTATGTCAATTGAAGTAGGAAGCAAGGTACAAGGTAAGGTTACAGGGATTACGCATTTCGGAGCGTTCGTAGAGCTTCCAAATGGCAAAACGGGTTTGGTGCACATCAGTGAAGTGGCAGATTCTTACGTCAAAGACATCAATGAGGTTCTAACGGTCGGTCAAGAAGTGACGGTCAAAATCTTAAACGTCGAAAATGATGGCAAAATCGGGTTGTCTATCAAAAAGGCCGTCGATCGTCCTGTCAGTGAACGTCCAGAGCGCCCAGCCGGCGAGCGTTTCTCTCGTGGCCCACGCCCGGGCGGACCGGGTCAAGGCGGCCCACGCCCAGGTGGTCCAGGACAAGGTGGCCCACGCGGTGGTGGCCCACGCGGTGGCGGCCCACGTGGTGGCGGCGGCGGACGTCGTGAAGTACGCCGTGAACCAGAAACGTTCGACACGTTGATGAGCAAGTTCTTGAAAGACAGCGACGAGCGCTTGACGACGTTAAAACGTCAAACTGACTCAAAACGCGGTGGACGTGGAGCCAAGCGCGGGTAACCCTTCGTAAACCATCAGCTTCTACTCGTACGATAGACGTTCTTCATCAGGAAGACGACGAACCACAGACTTTCAAAGTCTGTGGTTTTTTTTGTCGTTTATTTTTTTGTTATAAAAAATAACTAAAAAGGGTTGCATTTTTGAAAGGAAGCGAGCAAAATAAGGAACATGAAAAAATAGTTATGTTTTATAAGTGAAAGGTGAGAGTTAAAATGAATGGATGGAAACTGTGGACAGCAGAATGGCGAAGTATCGGGAAAGATCCACGCGTGTGGATTCCGATTCTTGCGGTCGCGCTCGTGCCGCTTATGTATGCGGGGATGTTTTTATGGGCGTTTTGGGATCCGTATGGACAAATGGAAGACTTGCCGGTGGCAATCGTGAACGAGGACCGTGGGGCGACGTTCGACGGGGAGCAGCTTGCTGTCGGTGACGAGCTCGTGGAGAAATTAAAGACATCTGATGCGTTCGAATTTGTCGAGACGACAAAACAAGAGGCGACGTCCGGATTAGACGACCATGACTATTACATGGCGATTGAGATTCCGGCGGATTTCTCGGAAAAAGCGACGACTGCACTCGATGACAAGCCGGAGAAGCTCGAACTGAAGTATATCGCTAACGAATCATATAACTTTTTAGCAGCTCAAATCGGTGGTTCGGCGATGGAACAAGTGAAAAGCGAACTATCAACCGAAGTCGCCAAACAGTACGTCAGTGCAATGCGTGACGGGATTCAAGACGCCGCCTCGGGGCTCGATGACGCCGCAGCCGGGGCCGCGAAGCTCGCGGACGGCTCGAAGACGGCTGAGAACGGGGCGACCGAACTGGCCGATGGGACGGCGTTACTCGCTTCGAAGCAACGTGAATTGGCTGACGGGGCTAGTCAGTTAAACGAAGGTGTCGCACAACTTGAGTCTGGGACGGCTGAGTTGGCGAATGGGAGCCAGCAAGTATATGACGGCAGTGCCGCCTTGGCGGATGGGGCACGTCAAGTGAATGACGGGGCCTCTGCGCTCCAAGATGGGACGAGTCAGCTTGTCGAAGGGACGAGCACGTTCGCGTCGAAGTTGGAAGAATTGCAGAGTGGTACTGCATCCCTCAATCAAGGGGCACAAGAGCTCGCAGCCGGAATTGTTCGTTCAAAGGATGGCAGTGCTCAATTAAGCGCGGGTTCGAACGAATTAGCGGCGGCGATGACGTCGGCGAAAGAAGGCAACGCCGGCCTGGTTGCAGGTGAGACGCAACTCGTGAATGGAATCGGTCAAATGAAAACAAAGATGTTGACCAGCCAAGACGAGTTGATCACGCAGCTATCGGCACTCGCCGAGTCTGGGCAATCGGCGCCACCGGAAATGCTACAAGCAATCGTGGCGCAATTGACGGAAGGTCAAACGGCAACCGCAGCCGGATTCGATGAACTGGCAGCGGGAGCAACACGCGTGAAAGAAGGACAAGTCGCACTCGGTGACGGGTTGACACAAGCCGAGGCAGGTGCGAGCGAGCTCGCCTCGGGACTCGCGACGTTGCAGGAAGGACAAATCGAATTGGCAAACGGAGCACAAGCGTTGGCTGAAGGATCGACCCAAGTAGATCAAGGGGCTCAAACGGCCGCTACGAGCTCGAAAGAGTTGGCTACTGCAAGCAGTCAGATAAGTGCGGGCGTTGGTGAGTTGAAAGTCGGGACGTCAGAACTTGCGACGGGTAGTAACCGTCTGACGGAAGCGACGGGGGCTTTATCTGAAGGAAGTTCAAAACTCGCAGACGGCGCGAAAAGCGCGGGCGACGGAACGAGTACGCTTGCGGACGGAGCCTCACGCTTGGCGGATGGGGGCAAAGACCTACAATCCGGAAGCACTCAACTCGCGAATGGACTGTCAGATTTAGAATCTGGCAACAGTGAGTTACGGGACGCGCTTGCAGAAGGCGCCGCAGCCGCGTCGATTGACATTCGAGAAGACAACGTCGACATGATGGCGGGGCCGGTCACGATTGTGAATGATTCCATCCACCCTGTTCCAAACTATGGAACCGGCTTTGCACCATACTTCATGTCGCTCGGTCTATTCGTCGGGGCGCTCTTGTTATCGATCGTTTACCCGTTATACGATCCAGCTGGTAAACCGAAGCGCAGCCTGTCGTGGCTCGTCTCGAAATCAGGTGTGTTGCTCGTGGTCGGCTTGATTCAAGCGCTCGTCTTGGATGTGGCGATGGTCATGCTGCTCGGACTTGAAGTCGAGGCACCCCTTCAGTTCTTTGGATTCAGTTGGCTCGTGAGCATCACTTTCTTGTTGATCGTGCAACTGCTTGTCACGACGCTCGGAAATCCAGGTCGTTTCGTCGCCATTGTCTTATTGATTCTGCAACTGACGACTTCGGCCGGGACATTCCCGCTCGAACTCATTCCAAGTGCGTTGCAGCCGTTCAACGCCTGGTTACCGATGACGTATACAGTTGCAGGTTATAAAGAGATTTTGTCAGCGGATGGCTGGAGTTACTTGCAACAAGCCATTTTGTATCTGTCGTTCGTATCGGCCGCTTGTTTCTTCTTGTTATGGGGATATTTCCACATCGCTTGGAAGAAAAAATATCGGCTGACGACGTCAGAAGCTTGATGCACAACGAACTGAAAATCGTGTATAGTGGATAAGAAGCCACTGTACACGATTTTTTTCTAAAAAAACTTTTAAAAAAGAATTGACACTGACGTGAGTACTGGTTATTATAGAAAATGTGCTTAGGACACAACAATAACATGGCGGTGTAGCTCAGCTGGCTAGAGCGTACGGTTCATACCCGTGAGGTCGTGGGTTCGACTCCCTCCGCCGCTACCATTTTATTTAGGCCCGTTGGTCAAGCGGTTAAGACACCGCCCTTTCACGGCGGTAACACGGGTTCGAATCCCGTACGGGTCACTTACCTAAGCGAAAAGAAGCCATCTCACTTGAGATGGCTTCTTTTGTTATATCAAGGAGGGCGACGGATGGCGAAAGTATTGATTGCGGTGTCAGGTGGAGTCGATTCGGTCGTCTTGTTAGACCGTGCTGTTCAAAGCGGTCTTGAGATCGGGGTGGCCCACGTCCATCACGGATTGCGTCTCGAGTCGGATGAAGAGTATGGTTTCGTGCAGCGTCTGGCTGCTTCTTACGGCGTCCCGTTTCATGGTAAGCGACTCACTTTTCCGGATGGTGGGTCACAGGCGAGTTACCGGACGGCACGATATGCGTTCTTTGAACAAGTTATGCAGGAATTCGGTTATACACAACTGATGACGGCCCATCATGCAGACGATCAACTCGAGACGGTTCTCATCCAACTTCAACGTAACGTCGTCGAAGTGACAGGAATTCCGGAGCGCCGCCCGTTTGCCGGAGGAGAACTCGTCCGCCCACTCTTATCGGAACCGAAGCGAGAACTGATTGCTTATGCCACCCGACATCGACTCGAATGGCGAGAAGATGCGAGCAATGCCGAAGTGGATTACTTACGAAACAAGTTGCGCCATCAGTTCGTCCCGCAACTCCTCATGGCACAACCGGATCTTGTTCACGTCGTGAGCGAAACGGCCCGACGTCAGCGCGACCTGTGGAGTGAACGTTACCAGCGCATGGAGGTGTGGATGGAGACCTCGGTTCATTTTGAGATGAAAGCGTTTCATGTGAAACTAGAGGACATAATCAGTTTGGATCGGCTCGAGCGATACGTCGTAGGGCGATTACTCTGTACTCGATATGGGGTAGAAGTAGGAGAAGCGATGGAACGACTTTTTGCGAGCTCGCGAGGTTCAGTGCATGTCGATTTAGAAGGTCCGTGGCGACTGCGGAAACACGACGGAGTCTTATCGTTACAGGCGACCGGTCGGCCGATGCCATCCCCGGATGAACGAGTGGTGACGGCGTTCCCCGCGCATGTGGCGTTCGGTACAAGTCGGTTTTCACTCGAGGTCGTTGAAGAGGCGCAGGGCATCCCGCTCGAGGCGGTCGAGTTACCATTAGTGATTCGTTCTGTCGAGGCTGGAGATGTGATGAAACTGTCCATCGGGACGAAAAAAGTTTCTCGTATCTTCATTGACGCGAAGATTCCGCGAGAAAAACGACCTTTTGTCCCGTTGATAGTTGACGCAACCGGACAGGTTATCGCTATAGTAGGAGTAAGAGTTTCCGATTTTCCGGATAAGTCGGGTGCGATGTGCCCACGATTAATGGTAAAATGATGATTGTGTCGGATAAGAAAGAGGAGGATTTTAAGATGTCATTAATGAACGATATGGAAAAAGTACTGATTTCAAATGAAGAGATTCAAGGTAAAGTGAAAGAACTCGCTGCAACCCTTAGCGAAGAATATAAAGAAGAGTTCCCACTCCTCGTCTGTGTGTTAAAAGGTGCGATGCCATTCATGTCGGACCTCGTCAAAGAGATGGACATTCATTTAGAAATGGATTTCATGGACGTGTCGACGTACCACGGCGGAACATCATCGACTGGTGAAGTCAAAATTGAGAAAGATTTAAATACATCTGTAGAAGGACGCGACATCTTGATTGTAGAAGATATCATTGATAGTGGACTTACACTCGGCTATCTCGTTGATCTTCTCAAGTACCGCAAAGCTAAATCGGTTAAAATCGTGACGCTTCTTGACAAACCGACGGGCCGCAAGAACGGATTGTCGGCTGATTATAGTGGTTTCGTGATTCCACACGAATTTGTCGTCGGCTACGGTCTTGATTACGAAGAGAAATATCGTAACCTTCCGTACGTCGGTGTGCTCAAGCCGAGTGTTTACGGGGGCTAACGTTTTTCTTTTGAAAATGTGACGTGTTAAGATAAAAGAAATACCCAAAGTATACACATATACTGAATGGGCGAGAACATCGTTTCTCGGAATAGGAGGCAGAGAATGAATCGTGCAGTGAAAAACACCTTAGTGTTCGGTGTGATTTTCCTGGCCTTGATCTTGTTCCTTCAATATTTACAAAACCCGAATAGCCAGAGCGAAACGCTCTCTTATTCGAAGTTCTTGGAATATGTGGAGGATGATCGAATTGAAACGGCAACCGTACAGGAAATCCCGGGAGCTATTTCAATTACAGGTGACCTTACAGGAGACGAAGATCAGCGTTTTGAAACGAACATCCCGGCCAACGAGGCCGAATACGCCGAAGTACTCTCGTTGCTTCGGGCGGATACCGACATTCAAGTAGAAGAAGCAGAATCGAGTGGTAGCTGGTTTAGCATCGTATTCGCGATCTTACCGTTCATCATCATCTTCATCTTGTTCTTCTTCTTGCTTAACCAAGCCCAAGGTGGCGGTGGCGGTGGTCGTGTGATGAACTTCGGGAAATCGAAGGCGAAACTTTACGATCAAGAAAAACGT
This sequence comes from Exiguobacterium sp. SL-10, assembly GCF_004337025.1. Lineage (NCBI taxonomy): Bacteria > Bacillati > Bacillota > Bacilli > Caryophanales > Exiguobacterium > Exiguobacterium sp. SL-10. The sequence goes on from NZ_SJUP01000017.1 coordinate 32,019, forward strand.
CGCGTCACGTTCGAAGATGTTGCCGGGGCCGATGAGGAGAAACAAGAACTCATCGAAGTCGTCGAATTCTTGAAAGACCCTCGCAAGTTCTCGAAACTTGGAGCACGGATTCCGAAAGGCGTCTTGCTCGTTGGTCCTCCAGGAACAGGTAAAACGTTACTCGCTCGTGCAGCTGCGGGAGAAGCCGGTGTACCGTTCTTCTCAATCTCAGGTTCTGACTTCGTCGAAATGTTCGTCGGTGTCGGGGCGTCACGTGTTCGTGACTTATTCGAGAATGCGAAAAAGAACGCACCGTGTATCATCTTTATCGATGAAATCGATGCAGTCGGACGTCAACGTGGTGCCGGTCTCGGTGGCGGACATGACGAACGTGAACAAACGCTTAACCAACTTCTCGTTGAGATGGATGGATTTAGCGACAATGAAGGGATTATCATGATTGCCGCGACGAACCGTCCGGACATTCTTGACCCAGCCCTTCTTCGTCCAGGTCGATTTGACCGTCAAATCACGGTTGACCGTCCAGATGTGAAGGGCCGTGAAGCAGTCCTTAAAGTCCATGCCCGCAACAAACCGCTCGATTCGACAGTCGACTTGAAGTCAATCGCGCAGCGTACGCCTGGATTCTCAGGTGCTGACCTTGAAAACTTGTTGAATGAAGCAGCGCTCGTCGCAGCCCGGTCTAACCGTTCAGCGGTCTCGGTCGTGGATGTCGAGGAAGCGATCGACCGTGTCATCGCCGGTCCTTCTAAGAAGAGCCGTGTCATCTCGGAGAAAGAACGCCAAATCGTCGCCTATCATGAGGCGGGTCATACGATTATCGGGATTGAACTCGAGAACGCAGACGAAGTGCATAAAGTGACGATTGTTCCTCGCGGCAACGCGGGTGGATATGTCGTCATGCTTCCGAAAGAAGATCGCTACTTTATGACGAAACCTGAGCTTGAAGATAAAATCGTTGGTCTCCTCGGGGGCCGCGTGGCGGAAGACGTCATCTTCGGTGAAGTGTCAACAGGAGCGAGCAATGACTTCCAACGCGCGACTGGTATCGCTCGGAAGATGGTCATGGATTACGGCATGAGCGACAAGCTCGGACCGCTCCAACTTGGATCGAACCATGGTGGACAAGTCTTCCTCGGCCGTGACTTCCAAACGGAACAGAACTACTCGGATGCGATTGCGCAAGATATCGACCTCGAGATTCGCGATATCATCAACCGTTGTTACGCGAAAGCGAAACAAATCTTGACGGATCGTAAAGACGATCTCGAGCTCGTCGCGAAGACGTTGCTCGAAGTCGAGACGCTTGATTCGAAACAAATTCGTCACTTGATCAAGACGCGCGAATATCTTCCGCACGAACCGGAAGAGCCGTCTGAACCATCGAACGACGATGCGAACGACGAAGCGAAGAAAGATGAGGCGGCCGTCAAGCACGGACAAGTCATCGATCAACCTGGAGTCGTCCAAGAAGCGAAACCGGATGTTGTCCCTGAAGGCGATAAGCCTGAAGCGACACCGACGGAACGCCCGAACAACGAATCACGCTAAGTGAAAGAGACGAATGCCCTAAACAAGGCATTCGTCTTTTTTCGTGTTATAATTCGAGCGAACTGTAATTGACAACAAAGTGAGGAACGCTATCATGATTTTAGTGATTGATGTTGGGAATACAAATATTGTCCTTGGGATGTATGATGACGAGACACTCGTCCATCATTGGCGCATCTCGACAGACCGCACGAAAACGACTGATGAATACGGCATGCTCGTAAAATCGCTGTTTGATCACTCGAACGTCTCGTTCGATCAGATTGACGGCGTGATTCTGTCTTCGGTCGTCCCACCGGTCATCTTTCCGCTCGAACAGATGTCGCAGCGCTATTTCAACGTCCGACCGATTGTCGTCGGTCCTGGTGTGAAAACGGGTCTCGACATTCATGTGGACAATCCACGGGAAGTCGGTGCGGACCGCATCGTCAATGCGGTCGCAGGAATCGCTAAGTATGATGGACCGCTCATCATCGTCGATTTCGGTACGGCGACGACATACTGCTATATCGATGAGAACCGCCGCTATCACGGAGGAATCATCTCGCCGGGTATCATGATCTCGGTTGAGGCGCTCTATCAACGGGCGGCGAAGTTGCCGCGGATTGAGCTCGCGACACCACCTACGGTCGTTGGAAAAAATACAATTCAAGCGATGCAGTCGGGTACGTATTACGGCTATGTCGCGCAAGTCGACGGGATTGTCGGCCGCATGAAACGTGAAGTCGGAGAAGCGACTGTGATCGCCACAGGTGGTCTCGCGCGTTTGATTAGCGAGCATGCCGAGACGATTGACACCGTCGATTCATTTTTGACACTTGATGGACTTCGTCTCATCTATGAACGAAACCAGAAATAAACTTAAAGGAGTTACTCGATATGATTCAACCAGAACAACAAGCATTACTTGACCAAATGAAAGCTGATTACCTCGTCCGGGCCCTCGGATTTAACGGTGAAGTCCGTGCGTTTGCCGTTCGGACAACGAAAACAATTTTTGAAACGCAACTCCGTCATCAGACGACACCGGTCGCTTCAGCAGCGCTCGGTCGGACAATGACGGTCGGTGCGATGATTGGTGCGATGCAAAAAGGTGCCGCTCGCGTGACGCTTAAAGTCGAAGGCGATGGGCCGATCGGGAAAATCATCGTCGACGCTGATACGGCTGGAGACGTACGTGGTTACGTGTCACACCCTCGCGTCGAAGGCGGGACGTTCGTGAACGATCACGGCTTGACGAAATTGAAGGTTGGCGAAGCGGTCGGACGTGGGACAATCTCGGTCATTAAAGACCTCGGTTTGAAAGACTACGTCGGAGGCTCGTCTGAGATTCAAACGGGCGAAATTAGCGAAGACTTCACATACTACTTCGCGACGTCAGAACAAGTGCCATCAGTCGTCGGTGCCGGTGTTCTCGTGCTTCCAGAAGATGAATCGATTCTTGCGGCCGGCGGTATCATCGTTCAATTGATGCCGGATGCGTCAGAAGAAACGATTCAAGCACTTGAGAACGCTTTGAAGACGTTCCCTCCAGTATCTGTATTGATCGGTGAAGAGAAGACGCCGGAAGAGATGCTCCATATGCTCCTTGGCGACAGCCTCGAAGTGTTGGACCAAAAGCCGGTTCAATTCAACTGCACATGTGGCCGTGACCGCATGGAAAGTGCAATCATCGGTCTCGGTACCGAAGAGATTCGTCAAATGATTGAAGAAGACGGCGGCGCTGAGGCGGTCTGCCATTTCTGCGGCGAGAAATACCACTTCTCGGCGGAACAGTTAGAGGCGATGAAACAACAAGCACGCTGACCGCTTGGCTCCAAATTGCATATTTTGAATCCGATAGGGTATGATTACAATATCGGAATAGTCGGAATTATGGAGGAGGAAATGAAATGCGTATCGTAGATTCAGTAACAGATTTGATTGGAAAGACACCGATTGTGAAGTTAAATGGATTAACTGGCGCTGAAGATGCCACGGTTTACTTGAAATTAGAGTATATGAACCCGGGTTCTAGCGTAAAAGACCGGATTGCACTCGCCATGATTGAAGCGGCGGAACGTGAAGGGGTCTTGAAACCAGGAGATACGATTATCGAACCGACCAGTGGAAACACGGGAATCGGTCTTGCCATGGTCAGTGCGGCCAAAGGCTATAAAGCGATTTTGGTCATGCCGGAAACGATGAGCATGGAACGTCGCAATCTGCTTCGTGGCTACGGTGCCGAGCTCATTTTGACGCCGGGTCCTGAAGGGATGGGCGGAGCGATTCGCCGTGCGACGGAAGAGGCTGAACAAAATGGTTATTTCCTCCCGCAGCAGTTTAACAATGAAGCCAACCCGAACGTGCACGAGATGACGACCGGGCCTGAAATCGTCGACGCGTTCGATGCGTCAGGTCTTCAAGTCGATGCGTTCATCGCTGGCGTCGGGACAGGTGGAACAATCACGGGAGCGGGTAAAGTGTTGAAAGCCCACTACCCGAACGTTCAAATCCTAGCGGTCGAACCGGTCGATTCACCGGTGTTGTCGGGTGGCAAACCAGGCCCGCATAAAATCCAAGGCATCGGGGCCGGATTCATCCCGTCGATTCTCGATACAGAGATTTATGAAGGTGTCCTTCAAATCACGACCGATCAGGCGTTTGAATATGCACGTCATGCCGCTAAAACGAACGGCGTGCTCGGAGGCATCTCGTCAGGTGCAGCGATTGCTGCGGCTGTCGATACGGCGAAACGTCTCGGCAAAGGGAAAAACGTGCTGGCGATCATCCCGTCAAACGGAGAGCGCTACCTCAGCACACCGCTCTACCAATTCGATGAAGAATCAGATAGCGTACGTTCGTAAACAAACGGCAGTTACCGGGAGACAACTTCTTTCGGTAACTGCCTTTTCTTGTGTACAATTAAAGGCATGAATCAGTGGAACGGGGGAATGTGGCTTGAGACGAACAGCGTTCAAAACCATGAGCATGACAAAAGAGAAAATGTACGACACGTATATGACATTGACTGAAGGGAAGAAGAACTATGCGTGGTTAGAGAGTGGACGAGTCGGCCGCTATACGATGGCCGGATTCGAGCCGTTCGCTACGCTTCACGTGAAAGATGGTGTCGGGACGTTCGTCACGTCAGAGATGACGGAAACGATACATGGTGAGCCGCTCGATATCGTCGAAATGGTTCGAGCCCGTTACGCTACCGAGCGACCAGAAGGTGCGCCCCCGTTTTTCGGTGGGATGATCGGTTACGTGAGCTATGACGTAGCCCGTACGCTTGAACGTTTACCACGGCAAGCGGAAGACGATTTGGCGACCCCTGACGTCTCGTTCTTATTATTCGATGAAGTGGCGGTCTTCGATGAAAAAGAGTCGCTCTTATATATGCTCGTTACTGCAGAGGATCAGCTAGAGGTGAAACTCGATCGCTTTGCTGCCCTCTGGCGGACGGAGACGCATTATACATTCCCGCCGGTCGCGAGTGGAACGGTCGAACGTTCGCGTTCGCTGTCACAAGAGAAGTTTGTGACGGCGGTGCAAAAGATTCAAGACTATATCGTCGAGGGCGATGTGTTTCAGGTGAATTTGAGCGTCCGGCAATCGGAACCGCTCCTCGCACACCCGCGTCACATCTACGACACGCTTCGGAAAGTGAACCCTTCACCGTATATGGGTTATTTCGCTGACGATTCGCTCACGATGGTGTCGGCTTCACCGGAACTGTTGCTCGAAAAACATGGCGCTGCCATCTCGACCCGTCCAATCGCTGGGACAAGACCGAGAGGCCGAGACGAGGCAGAGGATTTAGAACTGGCGCGGACGTTGCTCGACAATGAAAAAGAAAGAGCTGAACACGTCATGCTCGTCGACCTTGAACGAAACGATTTGGGCAAAGTCGCGGTGTACGGAACGGTGCATGTCGATGAGTTGATGGTCATCGAGAAGTACTCGCATGTCCAACACATCGTCTCAAACGTACGCGGTCTGATGCGGGATGGCGTATCGGGTGCTGAAGCACTCGGTGCGATGTTCCCGGGAGGCACCATCACCGGGGCACCGAAGATTCGGACGATGGAAATCATCGAGGAACTCGAACCGGTCCGACGTGGGATTTACACCGGTTCATACGGCTGGCTCAGTTGGGATGACGATCTTGTGTTCAACATCACGATTCGGACGATGGTCGTCAAGGACGGGATGGCTCATGTTCAGGCGGGTGCCGGGATTGTAATCGATTCGGATCCTGAGGCGGAATATGCCGAATCGCTTTCGAAGGCGAAAGCGCTATGGGCAGCGAAAGAAATGACGGAGGCGACGGTATGATTTTACTCATCGATAACTATGATTCGTTCACATACAATTTAGTGCAATATTTTGGGGAACTCGGTGAACAGCTCGTCGTCCGTCGCAACGATGACATCACGCTTGAAGAAATTGAGGCGCTCGCCCCGAGTTATCTCGTCATTTCACCAGGACCGTGCACACCGAACGAGGCCGGAATCAGTATCGACGCGATTCAAGCGTTTGCCGGTCGCATCCCGATTCTCGGAGTCTGTCTCGGCCATCAAGCGATTGCCCAAGCATTCGGCGGGAAAGTCGTCCATGCTGAACGACTCATGCATGGAAAGACGTCAGCGATTCGACATGACGGCCAGACGCTGTTTGCCGGGGTCCCACAACAGACGATTGTGACACGGTATCATTCGCTCGCGGTCGAACGAGATTCGCTACCGTCATGCTTGCATGTCACGGCCGAAACGAGCCTAGGAGAGGTGATGGCACTACGGCATGAAACGTTGCCGATTGAAGGAGTGCAGTTTCATCCAGAAGCGATTTTGACAGAACACGGCAAAGACATGATTCGCAACTTCATCGAGGTGTATCGTCATGTGGCTTTGGCATAACGGCGAACTGCGAGGCAGTTCTGAAGTGATGATCCCGGTGGAGGATCACGGATTTTTATATGGGATGGGCCTATTCGAGACGTTTCGAACGTTCGACGGGATTCCGTTCTTGTTTGATCTCCACTGGGAACGGCTTGAGAGGAGTTTGGCGGAACTGTGGATTGATTTACCGTATACGAAACAAGAGATGGAGCAGGCGATCCAAGACGTCGTTCGGCAAAACGGAACCTCGAACCTGTATGTGCGCTTGAACGTGTCAGCAGGGGTGGCGCCACTCGGGCTCTATGACGGACGCTACACTCGTCCGAACGTGACGCTGATCGTCAAACCGTTATCGGAATCGTTCCAGCCCACAGAAAAACGGTTGGAAGCCATCCCGTTTCCAAGAAGTCGGCCCGAAGCAGCATTCCGCTTAAAGTCCCATCATTATATGAACAATATATTAGGCAAACGGATGCTCGTCGATCGGGAGGCGGAAGGTCTGTTCGCCGATGAATCAGGACATGTGGTGGAAGGGCTTGTCTCGAATATCTTCTGGGTCGAAGCTGACCAACTTTGGACGACGCCGCTCGCGACGGGACCTCTGGCTGGGGTCACGCGACGTTGGGTGATGGATACGTTTGATGTGAAGGAACGTGATGTGACGTTTGCGGAACTTGCTCGAGCGGACGAAATTTGGTTGACCAATTCGGTTCAACAGATCGCTCCGGTCACAGACTATGCCGGGAGGACGTACCCGGGCAAGGACGGAGTGAAATTTAAAGCATGTTGGTCTAAACTGTTGCATGCGATTGAAAGGGAAGAAACGCGATGACAAAAATCATGGGCATTTTGAATGTAACGCCAGACTCGTTTTCGGACGGGGGACAATATGAGGCGCTTGATCAGGCGATTGCTCACGCCAAGCAACTCGTTCGAGACGGAGCGGACGCGATTGATATCGGCGGGGAATCGACACGGCCGGGAGCTCGGTTCGTCTCCGCGGAAGAAGAAATCGAGCGAGTCGTTCCTGTCATTCGTCAACTGAAGCAAGAACTTGACGTGCTCATCTCGATCGATACGTACAAACCGTTGGTGGCAAAGGCGGCATTAGAAGCCGGGGCCGATATCATCAATGATGTCTGGGGTTCGAAGTGGGGAGATCAGTCGATGGCACAAGTGGCACGGGCGCATAACGTTCCCATTATCTTGATGCACAATCGTGACAATCGTAATTATGGTCATTTCATCGAGGAGGTCGTCGGGGACTTGCATGAATCGATTGAAATCGCTCAAGCGGCAGGTGTGCCGGATGAGATGATTTGGCTAGACCCGGGAATCGGTTTTGCGAAAGACTATGCGCAAAATATGGAGTTGATGAATCGACTCGACGTGATCACGAACCTCGGTTATCCGGTGTTACTCGGGACGTCGCGGAAATCATTTATCGGCCAAGCACTTGATTTACCGACCGAAGAACGATTGGAAGGGACATTGGCGACGACGTGTTTAGGCATCATGAAAGGCTGTGCGTGGATCCGGGTTCATGACGTAAGAGAGAATAAACGAGCGTCACTTATGATGGACGCAATGCTGGGAGGCGGACAAATTGGATAAGATGTTTGTGAATGGGATGCGTTTCTATGGCTATCACGGTGTGTTTGAGGAGGAGAATCGACTCGGTCAACGGTTCAACATCGATTTGATGTGTGAGTTGGACTTGGCGCCGTCCGGGCAAACGGATGATTTATCAGAGGGAGTCAGCTATGCCGGTCTCTATCAGTTGACGGAAGACATCGTCACTGGGGAATCGGTCAATCTGCTCGAAGCGCTGGGCGAGCGTATCACGACGGCTGTCTTAGCCCACAGCGACAAGATTCAAAGCGTCACCGTTAAAGTCATCAAGCCGGACCCGCCCATCCCAGGCCACTACGACTCGGTCGCAATCGAGATGACGCGGAGGCGAAACGTATGATGTACGTGGCGCTGGGCTCGAATATTGGTGAGCGTGCCAACTATCTGGCAGAAGCGATTCAAGCGTTGGCGACAAGCGGCCTTCGTGTGACGAAGGAGTCGTCCGTATACGAGACGGCACCGGTTGGATACACGGATCAGCCCTCCTTCTATAATATGGTCGTTGAAGTCGATTCGACCATGCCTGCAGAGGCGTCCTTGCTTCAGCTCCAACAGATTGAACAGGCCTTAGGGAGAGAACGGCTGTTCAAAAATGGACCACGTACAATCGACCTTGACATCTTGGTCTATAACAGCGAAGATATACAATCGAAGCAGTTAACTGTTCCGCATCCGCGGATGCAGGAACGTGCTTTTGTCCTTGCCCCGTTCGCGGAGATCGCTCCGGCGATCGAGGTAAAGGGAATGACGGTGCGGGCGTTACTTGAAGCCCTCCCTGCGTCAGAACGACAAGATGTCGTCCGGCTCGGACCGTTACAATCATTGGTCAACTCGGTTTAATGTTAGCAAAGGAAGTGGAGAAGTGTCAGGGTTCAAAATTGGTAACATCGATATAAAGAACCGCGCCGTCCTTGCCCCGATGGCCGGAGTGACAAACCCTGCATTTCGTTTGATCGCGAAAGAATTCGGTGCGGGACTCGTCTGTGCCGAAATGGTCAGCGATAAAGGGATTTTATTAGAGAATGCGAGAACGCTTCGCATGCTGTACGTCGATGAGCGGGAAAAACCGCTCAGCCTTCAAATTTTTGGAGGTTCGAAAGATACACTCGTTCGAGCGGCACAGTATGTGGATCAAAATACGAACGCGGACATCATCGATATCAATATGGGGTGCCCGGTCCCGAAAGTCACGAAGTGTGAGGCGGGCGCTAAATGGTTGCTTGACCCGGACAAAGTTTATGAGATGGTGAACGCCGTGTCACAAGCGGTCGATAAACCGATCACGGTCAAAATGCGTCTTGGTTGGGATGAGGATCACATTTATATTCTTGATAACGTTCGTGCCGCCCAATCGGGTGGTGCCGCAGCGATTGCCATTCACGGTCGCACAAGGTCCCAACAATATGAAGGGACCGCAAATTGGGACTGGATCGGCGAAGCCAAGAAAATTGCGACGGTTCCGATTATCGGGAACGGCGATATCTCGACACCTCAAGAAGCGAAGCATGCGATTGACCATTTTGGTGTCGATGCCGTCATGATTGGACGGGCGGCGCTAGGAAATCCGTGGATGTTGTATCAAACCGTCCAATACTTAGAGACAGGAGAACTTCCGCCAGAACCAGCGGCGCGTGAAAAGATCGACATTTGTATGTTGCATCTTGATCGTTTGATTGCCATCAAAGGAGAAGTGACAGCCGTTCGCGAGATGCGTCAACATGCGGCGTGGTACTTGAAAGGGTTGAAAGGCAGCGGCCCGGTTCGGAAGCAAATCAATGAAACAGAATCGCGAGATGCTTTCGGCATTGTGTTATATCATTTTGTGGAGCAACTCGAGCGACAAATGCAAGAAGTGTGAACTAGTGAAAAAAATTGATTTGTGGTAAGCTTGTTTGGCGAAAAAGTGAACCACACAAGCAAACGGTTTAGGCTGTGCTGTTGGCCGTGAGGCTGACAGTTTTTTATTAGGAAGATCCCCCAATACGTATAGAGGAGTGAATGGAGTAGTGAGTCACGAGTTGGAAATGAATGACCAAATGCAGGTTCGATTTGAAAAAATGACCGAGATGCGTGAACAAGGGCTTGACCCGTTCGGACGTCGATTTGAACGTTCGGCCCACGCCGGTGAATTACATGAACAATATGAGGCAATTGAAAAAGAAGCCTTGGCTGAACAAGACGTCGAAGTGACGCTTGCCGGACGAATCATGACGAAACGTGGAAAAGGGAAAGTCTTCTTTGCCCACATTCAAGACGTTACAGGACAAATCCAAATCTACGTGCGCAAAAATGACGTAGGTGACGAACCGTTCGATTTATTTAAATCATCTGACCTTGGCGATATTGTCGGGGTGAAAGGGAAGTTGTTCAAGACGAACGTCGGCGAATTATCGATCCACGTCGAAGAGTTCGAACTGTTGACGAAAGCACTTCGTCCGCTTCCTGATAAATATCACGGCTTGAAAGATGTCGAGCAACGCTATCGCCAACGTTACTTGGATTTGATTACGAACAACGATTCACGCCAAACGTTTATTTTGCGTAGCCGAATCATCTCGGAAATTCGGAACTTCTTGAACCATCGCGGTTACTTGGAAGTCGAGACGCCGATGCTGCACACCATCGCCGGTGGAGCTGCTGCCCGTCCATTCTTGACGCACCATAACGCACTTGATATGGAATTGTATATGCGAATCGCCATCGAGCTTCACTTGAAGCGTTTGATTGTTGGTGGTCTCGAGCGCGTGTATGAGATTGGCCGCGTCTTCCGTAATGAAGGGATCTCAACGCGTCATAACCCAGAGTTTACGATGATTGAACTATATGAAGCGTACGCAGATTATAATGACATCATGGATTTGACGGAAGAGCTTGTGGCACACGTAGCACAAGAAGTACTCGGCACGACGGACGTTCAATATGGAGAAGATACGATTCATTTGGCCGTCGGTTGGAAACGTGCGCATATGGTCGACTTGGTGAAAGAAGAAACAGGCGTCGATTTCTGGAAACAGATGTCTGATGAAGAGGCACGCGCGCTTGCGAAAGAGCACGGTGTCGAAATTCAAGACCACATGACGTTCGGTCATATCGTCAATGAATTCTTTGAGCAGAAAATTGAAGAAACATTGTTGCAACCAACGTTCGTTACAGGACACCCTGTCGAAGTATCACCATTGGCGAAAAAGAACGATACAGATCCACGCTTCACGGATCGGTTTGAATTGTTCATCGTTCGTCGTGAACATGCCAACGCCTTCACGGAATTGAATGACCCGATTGATCAGCGTGAGCGCTTCGAGGCCCAACTTCTTGAGAAAGAAGCCGGTAATGATGAAGCCCATGAATTGGACAACGATTTCCTTGAAGCACTCGAATACGGAATGCCGCCAACAGGCGGTCTTGGAATCGGAATCGATCGCCTCGTCATGTTGTTGACGAATGCACCATCGATTCGCGATGTCCTATTGTTCCCAACGATGCGACACCAACAGTAAAGAATCGTTTTAACCTCTCGCTCTTACGGGCGAGAGGTTTTTCTATGGGGATTAGTTGCCGGTTTAAAGATACTAAAAACTTTTTTAGAAAAACTTTTGCAAAAAGTCTTGCGTTCTATTTAAGGATGCGGTAAAGTAATAAACGTTGCCGCTGATGGCAGCGGAAAAGAATAAAAAAAGTGGTTGACAACTGTGTCGATGACTTGTATTATTTTAAGAGTCGCCAATGAGCGACAGACGAACTTTGAAAACTGAACGATGAGGCAAAAAATGTTTTACAATTTTTGAATGAAGCGCAAGCTTCGTCATTTTTAAAGAGCTATATCAAATTCTTTGGAGAGTTTGATCCTGGCTCAGGACGAACGCTGGCGGCGTGCCTAATACATGCAAGTCGAGCGCAGGAAATCATCTGAACCCTTCGGGGGGACGTTGATGG